>JAYVIV010000181.1:0-30760 GCA_043769985.1 Arcicella sp. | reverse complement strand
TGCTTACGCACGGCTTGTTGGTGGAAAAACACCAACAAGGGCGGGAATTAACAGTTTAAAATATCTCTTAATTGAACTGCAAAGATACGGCTGAAATTTGTTTGGTGGGCAGAGAAAATAAAAAAGGCTCGCAATGATTACGAGCCTTTTTTGTTTTCATTAAAATTTGTAGAGCCTAAACGAGTAGTCGTAATTAAAAGCACAGATAATGTAGAACCATTAGTTTATCAAATTTGGAGATTTTGATTTACAACAAAAAAATAAATACGTGAACTTGCTTAGAATAATGATGAATCGGGCAATTGTGAGGGTGAAGGGTTTTACAATAAATATCAAGTTTGTATCTTTGCTTAATACATAAAGAAGAACACATTGACTGATTTTCCAAAAATAGAGATTGAAAATATAGTTTTTCAAAATGAAGAAATAAAAATTGTCTTAGAATTATTACCAAATAACGATGCAATTAAACTTTTGAAGAAAAGTATTTACGGAACAAATGGACCTAAATATATTCATACAGGTCAGGAAGTAAAGATTATGAATCTGAAAAATGCTTTGTTTTTTCGTTTAATTAAAGATGAGAATACTATTGGCTTTTATTGTCTTTGCAAACGCAGAATATCTTCAAATCAAGGCACTTACGATGGTTTTTATGGACGATATTTAGTGGTAGATTCAGCATTTCAAGGTAAAAAATATGGTAATCTTTTGAAGAAAGTTGCAGTTGAATATGTTGAAACAAATGAAGAAAAACCATTGGCTTTTTATTCGTACATTGAAGAGAATAATGTTAAATCTTTGAATATTTCTAAACGAGAAGGTTTCACTTCAATTGCCACTTTGAAAACGACTTTATTTACTCGGATTTCGCTAAAAGTAAATGAACGTTTAGAGCAAATTAAGTTGGAAGAGGTGGATAATTTCAAGCTTATTTTACAACAATATTTTTCAAATTATTCTCTTCTAAATCTTGAAAATATTAATTATCAAAATAACTATTTTGTCATTAGAAATCAAGGCGAAATTGTGGCGGGTTTACAAGCCAATCCCGTTGAATGGAAGATAGTTGAAATGGAAGGATTCAGTGGAAAAGTTTTAATGAATGTACTGCCTCATTTACCTATTATAAAAAAGATTTTTAATCCAAATGCTTATCAATTCTTAGCAGTTGAGGGAGTATATTTAAAAGCAGGATTTGAACATGAATTATATCCATTAATAGAAGGCGTTTTGAATCATTTTTCTATCTATTCGGCTCTTTTTCAATTAGATAGCAATGATTCCATGATTGAAATTTTCAATAAAAATGGCAATCTCGGAATTCTAAATTCCATTAAAAAAGACATTACTACGCACGTAATGGTGAAGACACACGGAATTTCAACCATAAAAAATGATGATAAAATTATCTATGTTTCGTCTTTTGATTTTACTTAACAAAAACCACTTATGAATATTAAGCAACTATTAGAAAACCCTAAAAATCGTCTCCAAAAATCATTCGGAACGATTAGAACTAAGCTAATTATTTACCTTAATCTAACTTATATTATTTTATGCCCACTTTATTTATTGGCTGAAAATGAGACATCTGGTCAATACTTTCCACACAAGATTTTAGGTGTTGTTTATTTGATAACTTTCATCACCAATGCCCTTTCCTTTGCTTATAATTTTTGTAAATTAAGGAAGTTCAATAATTCAATCATTGCTTGGCTTGAAAGAGGTTGGGAGAGTAATTTAATCGAATCATTTTTGAATTACATTAGCCTGATTTCATTAATGACAATGAGTTTTTTGAATATGGTTGGTTTCGGAAATCCATCGAATGATTCAATTTTAACTGATTTTGCATTTGGACATTCTTTAATCGTTTTATCAACCATTCTTATTGGAAGAAAAACAGCATTTATTTGGTTTCTGATTGTTTTAGGCACTTTATTTTATGTGACAAACACGCAACAAAATGAAATTGACTTGCCTAATATTGGATGATGAAGAAATTGCCATTAACCATCTATCAAAATACATAAATAAAATCCCCCTTTGGATAGCAAAATTATTTCTTCTAAAAAATCATAAGACTAAGCCTAAATTCCCTAAATTCGCACCGTTAATCAATCATAAAAATCCCTATGAACATTCCTAATCCTATCCGTTGGGGCATTCTTGCTTGCGGAAAAATAGCCGAAAAATTTGCTGATGATTTAGTCGCCCACGTCCCCGATGCGGTGGTGTATGCCGTTGCCTCCCGTGATTTGATGAAAGCCCAGATTTTTGGACAGAAATATGAGGCTACTAAAATTTTCAATTCTTATCAAGATTTAGTGGATTGCCCAGAAGTGGATGTGATTTATATTGCTTCGCCTCACGCCTTGCATTACGAGCATACTTTGTTGTGCCTAAATGCTGGAAAGGCAGTTTTGTGCGAAAAAGCCTTTGCTATCAACACAACTATGGTGAAGGAAATGATAGCAAAATCGAAGGAAAAAAATCTGTTTTTGATGGAAGCCATCTGGACGAGATTTCACCCTGCCATTGCTCAAACGTTGGAAATTATTCAGTCGGGGCAAATTGGTGATATTGTTCATATTGTGGCAGATTTTGGTTTCAAGGCAGTTTATGATGAAGAAGCAAGACTTTTTAATCCCTCGCTGACGGGTGGAGCGTTATATGATATTGGGATTTATCCGCTCTTTATTAGCAAATTATTATTAGGAAATCCGAAGGAAATGAAAGCCGTTGCCACCTTCGCACCAACGGGCGTGGACATGAACACTTCCTTATCATTAAGTTATGAAAATGGAGCAACTGCCTCACTATTTTCAACGTTGCAAGCTCAAACTGACACAACTTGTACCATTTATGGCTCAAAAGGAAAACTATTTTTGCATGGACGGTTCCATGAAGCAAAAGGCTTAACTTTAACCATCGAAGGAGAAGAACCACAAGTTTTTGAAACCGAAAGATTGGGGCATGGATATTCGTATGAAGCCCAAGAAGTACATCAATGTTTGAAATTAGGCAAGAAAGAAAGTGATAAATTACCGCTTCAGTTTAGTTTGGAACTCATGGAATTACTCTGTGAAATTAGAGAGCAAATTGGATTGGTTTATCCGCAAGAAGTGTAATAAAAGAGGCTCTGAAATTAATCAGAGCCTCTTTTGTTTAAAATCGCAGATGGAAATAATTTAAAATAGCTAATGGAAATCTACTATTAATAAAGAGTATCTAATGCAATGTTATCAAAACTTGAGAATGGCACATTTCCACCCGCACACGAAATCATAAATGAAGCATTATCAATCGTTGAGGGCGTTCCAGGAATCAAAATTGCCCCAATTCCAGCTGAACCTTCATTGCCACCACCACACACACGAGCGAAATAATCGGTATGACGGAAGCCAATGCAGTGTCCAACTTCATGAGTCAAAACGGTGGCAACAAATCCTAAACTTGGGCTACTGCCAAAAGTCGAAGGCTTCATTTTTACGGTTCCAAAAGGATTTCCAGAAGATGTCGGAAAACCCGCTGACCCTAAAACTCCTGTTGGTAAAGTTTCGTCTCTCACAATTCCAATAGTTGGCGTTCCACTCGTAATACGTTGAAATCTAATCAATAAATTTCGAGAATTGTAACGAGTAATCATCTCATCAGTTGCTTGTACGAAAATTGTTGGAAGCGATGTTGAAACCCTTACAGTTATTGTTCTTGGCAAGCCCGTAACTAATCGAGTTGTACGATATTGCTCTTCTTTTGGGGCCGTTTTGTCATACATCAAAGCTCCTTTTGCCAATTCCACATCAGTTAAAATAATATCTTTTTCGACTAAATAACCTTCGGTAATTTTTGTTGCATTAGTAGGATTAAAACCAAGAGCCTGAATTTTTGCGGCAGTTTCTTTTGAAATAGTTTGTTTTTGAGCGATTGAAGAAGGATCCTCAATGTCTGAACAAGAAGTGAAAATAAATGACCCAAAAATGAGGGTAGCGGAGAGTAATTTGTAATTCATAATTGTTTGCTGGTTTTAGTATGAAAAGTTTACGATATTACTTTTAGAAAAGAAAATATTTTCCTGACTCGAAAAATGAAATTTTTGAGTATGGTAAACGGGTCGATAAATTTTGAAGGTAACTTACTAAGGGCTATTGCGGAGAATGATACTTTATAATAACAAAAGCAATTTATATTTTTGTTAAACCATAAACAAATAAAAATCAGAATATTTTTAAAATTATTTTAATATCCTGCAAAAATAGTCAATGAGCGTTAGAAAATGGGATTTTCTAAAATTGGCTATGTTTGCCAAAATGCCCTAAAAATTGAAATATTTTTATGTTTTCATTTTTTAAGTATATTTCTTTTAACTCAAAATGATTTTTATGTAGAAGATTGACTAATTCATTTTCCGTAAAAAGTCGTTTCCGACAACCTTCATGAAATTCGCCAGAGAAATTGGCTATTTGTTCTTCAATAAATAATTGACTGTTTGGTTTTAAGATTTTATGAATGTCTTCAAGGATAAATTCGGGCGTTTCAAATTCGTGTAAACTATTGATTATTAACACTTTATCGAATGTGTTTTTGGGTAAATTCGTAGAAGATTGCGTACCGACGGTGGGAATAAATTTCCCTGAGATGGGTTTTTGAAGGAGTTTTTCGTAGTATTTTACACCGTATTCAATCTCTTCCTGATTACAATTCAGCGGGTCAATATCTTGCAAATAAAAAGTCAAATCCTCCACCTGCGAAGCAAACCAAATTTCCCAAACGCCACTGCTTGCCCCGATGGAAGCGATGGTTTCGTTTGGTTGGAAATTGTAGATAGTGAGGGACTTTTGCATTTTAAAACCTATCTATTTGCTCTTCTGTCAATCCAGTATATTTCATTATTTTTTCTGTTGGTTCATTATTCAATTTCATCAATTTTGCAACCTTGATTATTCCTTCATCAAAGGCAGTATCAATCACATTTTTCAAATCTCTGTAAATCTTCAAACTCTGTTCGTAATCATGGCGTTCATCTTCGCTAAATTTGGCTATTTCAGCTTGTTGGAAGGCTTTTTCAAAGATTTCGTCTTTAAAAATTTCTGGAATATTTTGAAAATCCCAAGATGCGAGATTCTTGTTTATTGTCGCTGTCATAATTTTCTTTTATTTTAAGTGCTTTTTTAATTTCTTTCTTTGGAGTTTTCTCAGTTGCTTGCATCTTGCGAGTGACGACTATTATTAGACATCTTTTCTAAGCTATGAAGAGTTGATTCACGGAATATTGAAAAAATAAATATATTTATTTAGTGCCTTTTCTCGTAAAATTTAGACCGAATAAATACAAGTCAGGTATATGATACCTTCTCTCTTCATTATCAGTCTTCGTCTTAGTATTATATGCTTTATAATCTTTCAAAAGACCTATATTTTTCAATTTCGAAATCGTGTCAGTTGGTGCATCATTACTTAGCTTTGTCAAGGCAGCCAATAAATCATTTTCATTCATGGGAGACCTACCTCCCACTTCACCCGATAAATTTGTAAAAATCTCTTTTAATTCTGGGTATTCTTCTGCTAATTCTTGTACTTGATGCTTAGACACACTATTCTGTAAAGCTAATTCAATATTTTTTGACTTAATTATTCTATCATTGGGCTGAATTCCCTCAGCTTTTTGTAATCTTGCACTTTCCGCAAATAATTTTATTAAAGTTCTTGGATGAATTTGGTTATTGGTATCTTCAATATGTAGTCTTACCCAATTATAAGGAAATGCTTTATTATTTCCACCCATATTTTTACCAAATATCTTATCTAAGATATTTTTATGTTCAGTGTCAGATGTAAAATTTGGAATGCTACCTAAAATATTCTCTTCATCAACATTTATTCCGCTAAATAAACTGATTTGTTTTTTTTGCTCATAAATCCTTTTCCAAATCACATTTAATAGCTGATCATATTCCCAATCTATTTTAACGGAGTAATTTTGAATTTTAACTTTGTCTGTTATGTCATTTACTTCTCTATCAAAAATGTCATTCCTAAGAAATATTTTTGCTTTTATGTTACTTAATCTGCTTAAATTATCATAAAAAAAAGTAAGTAATGCACTTACAAGTTTGCCTCTCAAATTATTTTCGCTTGGTAATTCAGCGTCTAAATGATCATAAACCATTATTAAGGTTTTGTTTTGGTCCTTCAATTTTGCATTCACAGAATTCAAAATTTCATATAAATCTTCTCCTATATTCTCTTGAATAGCTATATTTTTAAGACCTGCCAAGTCAGAGTTTAATATTTCAGTTTTTAGTTCAGATTCATTTATCAATTCATTATTCAACTGTCTTATAAGTAAGATTATCCAATAATTTCTAAATTCAGAGGGTTTAAAGTTACTAATAGCCTCATAATTTGGTTTGTATGGAAATTTATTTGGGTTTTCTGAAATAGGCTTTTCCAAACCAATTACCCATTCTGTATTTTGTATTTCTTCACTTTTAACGTTACAATATTCTGCTAATGCTTTTGCATAAGTTTGATGTGATAAAACAGAAAATAAAGCGGTTTTACCAACACCTTTTTCACCCAAAACTAAAAATTTGTCTTTTTCAAAAATATATTTGTAATCTTTTCGGGGATAAAAGTAGTTTTTTAAATCCTCTTCATTTTTAAACTCAACTTCTGATGTGCCGCCTGAACCTTTGTCAATGTTTATAATACAATCTAAAATATCTCCATTAGCATTAGGTAAATCTTTTACGGTTATGTTTTCATTATGTACTTCAATATTATTACTACCTATAATATTTGCAATCTCTTGGTATGAATTTTTTGAATTTTCTATTAAACTGGTTAATTTTTTATAATTATTTAAGATGAGTGCTTGTGCATTAAATGGAATATTTATAGGATAATGATCAGAAGTTTCATCAAATTGGGATGGAAGATTATCAGTATAAAAGTGGTTTGAAAAAATTTCGTAACTTTTTTCAACATAATAGTTTATTTCAGTTTCTGCATCAGTTGGATTTTGAGGAACAGGAGAATTTACTAAATAAAACTTTACATCTTTTTTATTTAATTGTTTTAATTCTGGCAAAATACTTTCCAAACCAAACATATTTTGTTGATTACCGAAGAATATTAAAAAAATATTTTGAGCATAATGATTAAATACTAATCCTCCAACATCATTTATTCCAGTCCGTGTATCTATTAAGATATAATCAGGATTTATTTTATCTTCGAGGGTTTTTAAAAATAAATCTGGAACATAATCTTTACCAAATCCATATTTAATATTTGCTTTTGACAACTTATCAATATAAGATTCTGCACTGTTGCTATCAGTTGCAATTGCAGGAACAATAATTAATTCGCCCCCATTTGAACCAACTAAAATCTGTTCATTTCTTACAAAATAATAATCGTCAATATTTAGTTTATGTATATCTCTTTTATTGGCTTCATAATCAATTAAAAAATCAACAAATCCTTTCACTGCTAATAGCTTTTCAGCATTATCCTCTTGATTTGCAAATACAGAAGCTAATCCTGGTGCTTCTAAGTCAAAGTCAATTAATAACACTTTTTTGCCTTGTCGGGCAAGTAATAGTGCAGTTAAAATGGTCGCAGTTGTTCTTCCCACACCTCCTTTAAATGAATAAAAGGAAGTTACAGGAGTTTTTAATTTGAGAGTATCTTTGATAAACCAATTAGTATTTTCTACGTGTCTTTCGGAAAAAAACACTTTATTAAACTTGTCAACAGGTGAACTGGTTGACTCTAAATCTCTAAAAATAAATTGATCATCTAATTCAGAAATTTGCTGAACAGTATCAACCCAATCAATAAATTTCTTTTTTATTTCAGTTTCTAAAAGGTTTATATTAGAAGGAGATATTACATAGAAAGTGAATCTCGAATAAATATTACGGACAATAAAACATTTATCGAAAGAATTAAGACCTTTAATAAATTCTATTATTTCGTTTTTAGTATCGCTAAATCTGTAAGTAGCCATTTTTATTAAATTAAAACATGTCCATCAATTTGCAATTCCGCTAATTTCTGCATCGCTAATTGAATTTCATTTTGAAAACTGATTGATAGAGATTGGGTGTTTAATGAATTAGCATTGCCAATATATCTTAGGTTAACTGGATTCCAATTTGATAAAATTGTTACAAAATCTAACGACCCATTTAAAATATAAGGACTTAAAGATGAATTTCCACTCAGAATATGTTGAAGAGCAATATTCAAATTACTCAAATTATGGCTATAACTTCTTGGAATATTAGTCGAAAAAAGACCGACTATAATTTTAGTGTAGCATTCCACAACATATCCAGCCATGTAGCAAGCATTATGGTACTCATTATTATTGTGTAGAATTTGAGAGGATTTGTACATTCGATTAGCGGTATCATAAAAATTATCCATATACATTATTAAGTAAAATTAAAAGTTTATACAATATATCAACTTTATTGATGCTATTCAACTTGTAACTATAAAATGAGTATTAAAAAAGGCATTTAGTTCGTGATAAACTATAAAAACGCTCAAATCTTATAGGAGAGTTTTCAAAAAAGCAATAGCCATTTAATTTAAGTTCTTTTCTTTTAAATATCTACACTTTATATTTTTACTAAATGATAAATTAAACTCAATTATAAACCCGCAAAAAAAAGGCGAAAACCCCTAAAAGTTTTCGCCTTTTCTATTCTAATTCTTAGCCCCCTGCACCGCACTACCTCCCGTAGCTTTTTGCTGTTGCATTGGATTCGTTCCCGCTGGGCGAGTTTGCTTAAATACTTGAAAACGAGTTGGTTGCTCTGGTTCACGGGGGAAAATATTGGTTTTTGTGTCAATATCTGCCGTTTCGAAGAATGGGTCTAATGTCCATTTCACCACCTTCTTATCCGTTGGAATTACCTTCTTGATTTCTTTATCATTCAAACGCCATATCTCGGCTGGAATTCTTACTACTTCGTCCGTTCCGTCTTCAAAATTCATTTTCACAATCACTGGACTTACCAAACCTCCTGTGTTTTTGATGTTCAAAACATAGAAATTTTTGTTTGAATCCACTAACTTCTTTTCGTCTTCTGCCAAACCCGCCATTGTTTGGTCAAAACGCTTTTTGTCTGATTCAGAAGTAGCGAATTTATCATACGAATTATAAAAATCTTTCATGTCTGGATTCTCCTCTACGACCGTTTTCTGAATATCCGTTTTGTTACGTATATTGCTCATGGTCTGGCGTTTAGCTTCTACATCTGCCTTGGCTTTTTCGTTTTTGGCAGTTGGTGTTGCGTTGTCAATTCCGAACCATTCTACGTTATCTAACGATAAATCCACTGGCTCAACACCATAAAACCAACCTTTCCAAAACCAGTCCAAATCCACGCCCGAAGCATCTTCCATCGTGCGGAAAAAATCTTGTGGCGTTGGGTGTTTGAAAGCCCAACGGCGAGCGTATTCCTTGAAAGCATGGTCAAATAATTCACGTCCCATCACAGTTTCACGAAGCACAGTCAAAGCCGCCGCAGGTTTTGAATAAGCATTTGGTCCAAACGCCATGATGTTATCTGAACTCGACATAATGGGCATTTGCTGGGTTTTTTCCGTCCGCATATATCCCACGATTGACTGTGGCGTTCCACGAGATTCAAACTCCCTATCCCATTCTTTTTCAGCGAGTTCTTCACAAAAAGTATTCAAACCTTCGTCCATCCACGACCATTGTCTTTCGTCTGAATTGACAATCATCGGGAAGAAATTATGCCCAACTTCGTGGATAACTACGCCAATCAAAAAGTTTTTAGTGTCTTCAGAATACGTCCCATCTTCCTCTGGTCTTGCTCCGTTGAACGAAATCATCGGATATTCCATCCCACCCACGGGTCCATGAATCGACTGAGCCACTGGGTATGGATATGGGATTGTATGCTTAGAATATGAACGCAAAGTATGAGCCACTAACATCGTTGAATATTTACCCCAAAGTGGCATGGCTTCTTTTGGGAAAGCCGACATTACCCACACTTTTTTACCTTCAATATCCACTTGCATGGCATCCCAAAGGAATTTACGAGAACCGGCAAAAGCAAAATCTCTTACGTTTTGAGCTGCAAATGTCCACGTTTTCTTTCCTGACGGTTTTCCCTTTTCAGAAGCAGTTGCTTCTTCTTGATTAACAATCATTACGGGACGAGTGGCATTTTTTGCACTTTCTAAACGCTTCATTTGTGTTGCAGAAAGCACCTGAGAGGCATTTTGCAATTCACCAGTTCCCAAAATCACAAAGTCATTTGGGGCAGTGATTGATACTTTATAATCCCCAAAAGGAACCGTAAATTCTCCCTGACCCAAAAACTGTTTGTGTTGCCAACCGTTCACATCATCATACACGCACATACGTGGAAACCATTGAGCGAGTTCGTATAAATAATTACCATCTTTCGGAAAAAACTCATAGCCACTTCTTGCACGGGTAGCAATGGCATCAGTGATATTGAAACTCCAATCTACTGAAAATGAGAATACCCCCCCAGTTTTCATCGGCGTTGGCAAATCAACTCGCATCATGGTTTCATTGATGGTAAATTTTAATGGATTACCCATTTTATCTTTTACTGAAAGAATATTATAGCCATATTCTTTCTTGGCAAGTACGCCCGCAGTATTAGCCAAACGCCCAAAAGTAGTTGCTCTGTCGGTCAATGACGAAGTAGTTGTCAATTGTGCAATGCCACCTTTTTTGAAGTTATTTTGATCTAATTGCAACCATAAATAACGTAATTCGTCGGGCGACGAATTTTTGTAGGTGATTACTTCCGAAGCCGCCATGGATTGGTTTTGGTCGTCTAATTCTGCCTTGATATCATAGTCTGCACGGTTTTGCCAGTAGTCTTTTCCAGGAGCTCCCGAAGCCGAGCGATAAGAATTGGGTGTTGGCAACATCGAACCAATTTGTTCAAAACGATTATTACTATTGTATTGATTAGCAGGTTGTTGTGCTAAGGAGTTAAGAGTCGGGGCAGTCAAAAGGACGAGGCCCAGCAGGAGGGTTTTACGAGTCATTGTTAAGTTGGTTGATGATGTTGAAAAATGTCTTATTACGATATATTAGACCACTGTTTTTCATTAGTCGCTTGCCTCTGGCGAGTGATTATTAGGCTTCCAGCCTACCTTAATAAATTGAGTATTAGGCAAGATGCCTGTTAATAGTCGTCACTCGCCAGAGGCAAGCGACTAACGAAGGCTTCCGTTTTATACATATATTACCCAAATTTACAAAAAAAAATGGCGAGTGCAAGCACCCACCATTTTGTATAATTGTTGTTGTTTGATTTGTTGAATTGTAGAAATAATTACCAACAATTCAACAATCGGAACGCCGACCGTTCAAAGTTCAACAATTATAATTTATGAATATCGCCATCAAAGATTGCGACTGTTAATCCTACAAAAATAAGCATTGCACAAGCAGTTATTTTCCAGCAAAAGTTTAGAACATTTTTCATTTTATTTGATTTTGAAATTTACCCCAATGTTGAAACCAATCTTGTTGGGTTTGATTAATAAAAAAGCAGATTTATCACTTTGTTGATTCAACGAATAGCTAAACGTTGGTTCTATAAATAAATAGGAATTGTCGCCAATTTGGCGAGTTATTCCGTAAGCAAAATTGGCAAATCCATTAAATTATTTAACACCATTTAATCCATATGCTCCTTCCAAACCAACGTTCAGATAATGTGAAAGAGCCTCACCTTCCAAGAAAATAAATTGTACTTCAATTTTGTGCCTAAGTAGTTTGCAGACTGAGAATAATTCTTATTTAATTCTGAAAAAATCACATCAACTCCTTGCCTGTCAGATGGTTGAATAATTAAAGAGTCTGTTCTAATTTGATAACTAATGCTGTGATTTGTTCTCGTAAATGTCAACCCTGTACGGGGTTTAAACCTATCTGACAGGGTAAAAATTACTCCCGCTTGAGTATAAAATCCTAATCTATCATCATCATCGTTATTAACCGCAATACTATGCACATAATTAGCATCGTTGTCGTTGGGTGTGATGGTGTAATAATTCAACAAAGGCATCACACTTGCGTAGATTTCCAAAGGTTTTCTTTCCTTAAAATAATCATCTTTTTTTGGAGAAATGACAAATTTTATTCGAGGTGTCTTAAATTGATTTCTTAATAAACTATATGATTTTGAATCTAATGATGTTAAGAAATTTTTTTCAAAACAGAAATGCTTGGTTTATTAGAGAATACGCTTGAAACACTTTTATTATTGCTTTGATTTTCCTGTTTTTCATTAGAGTTGTTTACAGGACTAAGGTTTAATTTATCGTTATTATTTAAAAATTTATTTTCATTTGTTTTATTAAAAGACGTTGTTGGAGTTTCAATGGTTGTATTTAGATTTGAAAATAATGAAGATTTTTTATTTTTACTTTCATCTACCTCTGTAATATATTTTCCTTCCTTACGAAGCACAGAAGTCTCATTGTCTTCTTGTAAAGACCTATTTGACAACTTAGCAATATTCCATTTTATCCTCTGATTTTACGCTTGTATTCTTAGTCGTATTTATTGATAAATCGTTAACAATCAACGCATTATTTGGTGTAGTTCTCGAATACGGAAGTCGTCCTTCAAAAGGACGACTTCCGTAGTTCGCATCCCTTGTTTTGTTATCTTCTAACTTCGTTATCACCTCATCCCCCGTTGTTGTCTGACTATGCGTCCCAGTGGTCTTCACAGACAACTTAGGTTTTAAAATTTTATTGGTTGTCTGTGAAGACCACTGGGACGCATGGTCAGACAACAACGGGGAGTTTTCACCACGGCTCCAATAAATTCATAACCTGCAAGTTGGCTTTGAATATTGGCGGGTAAATCTGCCAATTTAGTTAGAAAAACCTTGTTTTGTCACCTCCAACATTATTTTTAGGTTCTGTGAATGTTGCCAAAACTAAGTTTTTATCATCAAAAACAAGGGTGATTTTTTGGTCATTAAACTCAATTAATACCTTCGTGGAAGCCTTGCCGTTTGCATCCTTTCCAGCTGAAACTTTTTCAAGTTTATATCCTTTGTAGGTCGTTTCCAAATAGGTTTTTATTGCATCAGGAAGGGTTGCATTATCAGAGGTTTTATAAACGCTCAAAATTTGCCCTGATGATGAAATACAACTCTCGTGCGAAATGCCATTTACTGTAAAATCAGCACCATATACTTTTTTATCATCAATCACAACGATGATAATGTTTGTTGCGAGTGGAAAATCCGTTTTAATAGAAGTTGTAATGCTTACAGATGTTGCATTATCAACCGTTGTTGGAGTTTGTGGAGTAACAGATGATTGAAAAAAATCCTGATTTGAGTCAAAATATGACTATTAATCAATAAAATAGGCAAAATTGAGCTCTAAAATGGAGAAAATACGAAAAAAATCTTACCAAAGATTAAAACCGCAGTGGCCAACTTTAAAAATATCAAAGAATCTACTAAAATATTCTTATCTAAACTCGTTTCCGAAATACCTTCTTTACTTGGAGTACTCCTTTTATAAACTTTATTTTTTTCTGAATGTATATTATCTATATTTCTTCTTCCCAATAAAATTTACCATTTTCAATAGTTTACTCAATGTCTTTAATTTCCTCAGAATGAGAGTCTTGCGTGATACTATCGCTTGGAAAAATAACGGCACGACGGTCTTGTTGGACATATCTAATTTCTTTCAAATACACATAATTAGGATAGCTTTTCTGAATTACAGAATCCAGATAAGAGTTAGTAGCTGATGGTAAACTACCATCTTCAGAAATAGATGTAGGCTCAGTCCCCAATGAAAAATAAAAAAAACAAAAAACAATCCCAAAAGGATTAAAATGAGTATCAGCAGTCGTCTCATAATGGTTTAACTTCAAAAGGGTTTGAATGATAAAACAGGTTATGGAATTAGTCGTGAAAATCCCAATTGCGGTAAACACCTTCTAAGATATGCTTTTATCTAAAGCGGAAATAAACTACTGACCATTACTTATTTAACGGTTAATATTCTCTCTTTTTTACTCCGTATTAATTCATTCCGTACCTTTGCCGAAAATTAAAATTAGTCAAAGTACCAAGATTTAACCAAAAAGAGCGTCTTAGCTCCCCAAACGAAAACAATAGCATAATTTCACAAATGGAAAAAATTAAAGTGGCCAACCCCGTCGTCGAACTTGATGGCGATGAAATGACTCGAATTATCTGGAAATTTATTAAGGATAAATTAATCGTTCCGTATTTGGACGTGGATATTAAATACTACGACTTAGGAATGGAATACCGTGACGAAACCAACGATCAAGTAACCATTGACGCTGCAGAAGCTATCAAAAAGTATGGCGTAGGTATCAAATGTGCCACAATCACACCAGATGAAGCTCGTGTAAAAGAGTTTAATTTGAAGCAAATGTGGAAGTCTCCAAACGGAACAATTCGTAACATTTTGGACGGTACTGTTTTCCGTGAGCCAATCGTTTGTGCTAACGTTCCAAGATTAGTACCCAACTGGACTGCCCCAATCATGATTGGTCGTCACGCTTTTGGAGACCAATACCGTGCAACTGATTTTGTGGTAAATGGCCCAGGTAAATTAACGATGAAGTTTGAAGGCGTTGATGGAACGGTTCAAGAATTTGATGTTTATGACTTCAAATCAAGCGGTATTGCCATGGGTATGTATAACGTAGATGAATCAATCCGTGGATTTGCTCATTCATGTTTCAAAATGGCATTAAGCAAAGGATGGCCATTATATTTATCAACAAAAAACACCATCTTGAAAAAATACGATGGTCGTTTCAAAGATATTTTTGAAGAAATTTTCCAAGCAGATTACAAAGCAGAATACGATGCTAAAGGTATCGTTTACGAACATCGTTTGATTGACGATATGGTCGCTTCCGCCTTGAAATGGAACGGAAATTTTGTTTGGGCTTGTAAAAACTATGATGGGGACGTTCAGTCGGATACCGTTGCTCAAGGATTTGGTTCATTAGGTTTGATGACTTCAGTATTGATTACACCAGACGGAACGGTGATGGAAGCAGAGGCAGCTCACGGAACGGTTACTCGTCACTACCGTGACCACCAAGCTGGAAAACCAACTTCAACAAATCCAATCGCTTCTATCTTCGCATGGACACGTGGATTAGAATTTAGGGGTAAATTAGACGGAAATCAGCCACTTATCGACTTCTGCCAGACGTTGGAAAGAGTTTGTGTTGAAACCGTAGAATCAGGAAAAATGACGAAAGATTTAGCGGTTTGTATTCACGGAAATAAAGTTACTTTGGGCGAGCATTACCTAAATACACAAGATTTCTTGGATGCCATTGATGAGAATTTGAAAGTAGCTTTGGCATAGGTTAGTAATTAGTTATTGGTAATTAGTTATTGGTAAAATACAAAATAAAACCCCATGAGATTTTAGAATCTTGTGGGGTTTTTGGCTTTTGTGAATGATTATCTATGCGACTCAGTCCGAATTTGGATTCGTCAGATTAGAGGATTTATTGGATGGTTTACTAAAATCCATTAAATCCTCTAATCCCACAAATCCAAATTCAGACTGAGTCGCACAGACAAAAAAGTAGTTGCTACATCAATTAAAAATATCATTAACCGAAATTTCAAAATCCTCTAAAACTGGTTTTGCAGAACAAATATCATCGTCTGTACAAATCTGAGCTTGTTTTAGTGATGTATAAACTTGAACGGTTTTGTTATCAGGATAAATTAACCACAATACCTTTACACCGTACTTAAAATATTCAATCGTTTTTGCCTCTACTTTATTTGCCTTATCACTACCCGAAATAATTTCAATCGCAAATTCTGGTATTTCATCTTCGCCTTGTTTTGTTGAAGCAATTTGTTCTTTTGTAAGATAGGCAACGTCGGGTCTTCGCATTTGAATTCCACTCAATTGTACATCATATTCAGAAATTAAAGTGCCTGTTTTCCACAGACCTTTTTCGATAAATAATTGATTCAATGCTTCGTAAATGAAGACTTGCTTTCTATTCATTCCTACAAATTTTATAAGTTCACCATCATTCCATTCATACTTGAAACCATCTTCTGGTTCCCAAACCATGAACTCTTCTAAGGTTGTAGGCAAAGTTGAAATATCTTTTGCTGTCATAATTCTCATTAATTTTACTCAAAAATAAGAAATATCGTTGATCTACAAGTTTTTTAACTAAATTCCTTTATCGGTTTTCAAACAAAGCCTTTTTATCTTTGTTAAACATTTATTCATAAAGGGAATTAAAATACATGAAAGTAATAGTGATTGGTTCGGGATTTTCGGGTTTAGCGGCGGCTACAAGTTTGGCAGATAAAGGGCATGAAGTTACCATTTTAGAGAAAAATAGTGTGGCTGGTGGTCGTGCAAGGGTTTTTGAGGCAGAAGGCTTTACTTTCGACATGGGGCCGAGTTGGTACTGGATGCCCGATATTTTTGAAAATTATTTCGCAACGTTCGGAAAAAAAGTTTCTGATTACTACGATTTAGTACGCCTTGACCCTTCCTATTCCGTCATTTTGGAAGGCAACGAAACCATTAATTTACCCGCAGGAGTGGATAAATTAGGAGATTTATTCGAATCAATGGAAGCAGGCAGTCGGGCGAAATTTCAAGAATTTATGCGTCAAGCAGAGTATAAATATGATGTCGGAATCAATAATTTCGTTTGGAAACCTTCTCGCAGTATCACTGAATTTTTGAGTATAAAATTGCTTTATGACGTAACTCGTCTTGACGTTTTTCAATCCTTTTCTTCCCATATTCGCAAGTTTTTTCAAGACGAAAAAATCTTAAAAATTATGGAATTCCCCATCCTTTTTTTGGGTGCAACTCCTGAAAATACGCCTGCGATGTATAGTTTAATGAACTACGCCGAAATGCAAAACGGTACTTGGTATCCGATGGGTGGCATGCACCAAATTGTGAAGGGAATGGTGAGTTTGGCGGAAGAAAAAGGTGTAAAAATTTTACTGAATAAAAATGTACAAAAAATTGATATTCAAGGAGATACAGTAAATAAAATTATTACAGACGATGGTGATTTCACGGCTGATGTAGTTGTGGCAAGTGCAGATTATCATCATGTGGAGGATAAGTTAGTAGGGGAGGAGTTTAGAAATTACGACGAAAAATATTGGGATAAAAGAGTGATGGCTCCATCTTCATTATTATTTTATTTGGGAGTGAACAAAAGAATTCCGAAATTACAACATCATAACCTGTTTTTTGATGCAGATTTCAAAGTCCACGCCCACGAAATATACACAGAACCCCAATGGCCCTCGAAGCCACTTTTTTACGCATCTGCCCCTTCAAAAACGGATGATAGTATTGCCCCGGAAGGATGTGAGAATTTATTTTTATTAATTCCCGTTGCCCCTGATTTGGAAGATACCGATGAAATTCGTGAAAAATATTACCATATTATCATGGATCGCTTAGAGAAATATTGTGGTGTAACTATCAGAGATTCAGTTATTTATAAAAGAAGTTACGCCCACGAAGATTTTAAAAGTGATTATAATGCCTTTAAAGGAAATGCCTACGGACTGGCAAATACCTTGATGCAAACTGCTCTTTTGAAACCAACTTTGAAGAGCAAAAAAGTAAAAAATCTTTATTATACAGGACAATTAACCGTTCCAGGACCAGGCGTTCCACCATCGTTGATTTCGGGATTGGTGGTGGCAGGGGAAGTAGAGAAAGAAAGTTTAACCGCAAGGACGCTATGACGCAAGCTTTCTTTTGTCATTAAGTATAAATTTTATAAAATTCGTAGTAAAAAACATAGCGACCTTCCGTCTTAGCGGTTAAAATTAGCTCATAGAAAATGGATTTATATACAAAAACAACCCTCGAATGTAGTAAGGTTATTACTGAACATTACAGTACTTCATTCACGCTGGGCATCAAAACCTTAGATAAACGATTTCACTTGCCCATTTATGCAATTTATGGGTTTGTTCGCTTTGCCGATGAAATTGTGGATACTTTTGAAGGGTATGATAAAAAGGCACTACTAAGTCGTTTTAAATCAGATACTTATGTTGCCATCGAAGAAGGGATAAGTCTAAATCCAGTGTTACATTCGTTTCAGTTAATTGTTAATAAATACAAAATTGACCATGAATTGATTGAATCATTTTTGCACTCAATGGAGATGGATTTGTATTATGCTGATTATAACCAAGAAGGTTATGAAGCCTATATTTATGGTTCGGCAGAGGTTGTGGGTTTAATGTGTTTGCGGGTTTTTTGTGAAGGAAATTTAGCCGAATATGACCGATTGAAAGCCGATGCAAAACGCTTGGGGTCAGCTTTTCAAAAGGTGAACTTTTTAAGGGATATTAAATCAGATTTTCAAGAAAGAGGACGTACTTACTTCCCCGATGTGGACTTTACGAATTTCACGTTAGAAGACAAAAAAACCATTGAGAACGATATTCAAGCGGACTTTGATGCTGCCTTGCGTGGAATTTTGGAACTGCCAAAAGGGGCAAAAGGAGGCGTTTATTTGGCTTACAAATACTATTTAAGATTATTCGACAAAATTAAAAACTGCCCTGCCTCACGCATACAAAACGAACGAATACGAGTTCCTGATTATCAAAAAATGACTTTATTAGCGAGTACTTATTTTCAAATGAGGCTCAACGTTTTATGAAAATTACCAACGAAAAACCATCAGAAAAGCACTGATGGTTTTTTTGTTTTTATATTTAATTTTCAATTTTAATGATTTGTTTATCAAAGACTTGCAGGTCTTGTTTATGATTCAATGTATTTTTGTTTTAGTAACGGGAATTAAATAAAATCATCCATTAATACGAAATTATTTTGTTCTATTCAAGGCGGGAAAACCGCAATTTGGCATCTCTAAATGAGGATTTTACCAACGAAGAAGGGGGCAAAAATAATGAGTAGTAATGGGTGAGGTTATTTAATTTGCGTTACTTATTATTCATCTGATACTAAAACTCTTTTCCCAAGAAAAAATTATTACTGTTATTCAGTTATCTTTTATTGAATTTTAGTTAGTTTACTCAATTAACTACAAATACATTTACTTGAACAGCTGCGTGTCCGACTCAGGGTAATACTTTTAGCCCTGTTACTAATGCAACTGTAGCCTCTTTATCAAGAAGTACAACTACTTGTACAAGTTTTTTAATAGTGCAACACTAAAAAATACAGCCAATAGAAACGATTTATCAACACCGCAACTGGTTCAAGTAATTTCACTTGAACCAGTTTTAGTGCTGATATTCAAGATATTCCTAAATATGGTTATCTTTGGATTATAGTTTGAATCTAATTGCTAAAAATATGAAGAAGATTTTATTGAGTTTGGGGTTGATTTTATTGGGTTTTGTTGGAATGGGTCAGATTGTGACTTATAATCTTGCTCCCCTTACAGGCATAACCGCTTCTGTGACACCAACTACTACTGTTCCAGAAGTTGTTGCCACAAATTTAGTAAGAGGTAGCGGTTTGACACCAGAAAGTGCTGCTGGAGGTTATAATTCAAATGCTTGGAATTTAACGGCATTTGATGCAAATGACTATTATGAATTTACAATCACACCAAACCCAACATTCACAATTGTTTTAACGAGTATAACTATTCCATTTCAGAAAAGTCCTACAGGACCAAATAATTATGTAATTAGAACCCAAGTCGGGGCTAATCCTGAAGTTACTCAAACTACCGGGACTTTGGGTACTTCAGGTACTCCATCAGTAGTAACGATAAATCCATCAATTACACTTGGGATTGTTCCAAGTTCTACTACTGTAAGATTTAGAATTTACGCATACGGTTCTGCTGGAGCAACAGGAGCTGGAACTTTGAGAATCACCAACACCCTCAGCATCAATGGTACTGCCTCTCTCCCCATCACTCTAATCTCCTTCAAAGCGAATATTACTGAAAGCCAACAAACTGTTTTGAAATGGGCAACGGCTTCGGAAAAAGATAATGATTATTTTGAAGTAGAAAGAAGTAAAAATGCCTCTGATTTTGAATCAATAGGTAAAATCAAAGGAAAGGGAACGATAGATTTACGAAATGACTATAGTTTTACCGACGAAAGTCCACTGAAAGGAATTAATTATTATCGCTTAAAACAAGTGGATTTTGATGGTCAATACAGTTATACTCGGGCAGAAAGTGTGATAAAAGACGGCGACGGAACGATTTCATTATATCCAAACCCAACGATTAATACCTTGAAAATTAATTTTGAAGATACTGACCAAATTGAGGATATAAAGATTTATAACATTAGGGGCGAAGTAATGAAAACGATGTTAGGAAATGAAGGAAAGTACGAAATTGCTGACCTTCCACAAGGTAAATACATCATCCAAATTGATTTGTTGGATGGTAGAATTATCAAGAATAGCTTTGTAAAAAATTAACCTAAAAAAGCATAATTGCAAAGGTTCAAGCTCACCAGCTCGAACCTTTTTTATTTGATAAATCCCTGATTATTTGTAGGTTTGAATAAGAAATAAGTGGATAGTAATTTCAGTTGGCAGTCGGAAGTTGGCAGTAAGTGTAAATGAGCCTTATTTCATTAACTAATCTTAATCTATGAAGAAATATAAAAAAAACTGTCTATTCATTTTGATAATAATCCTGACCATTACTCAAAGTTTTGCTCAACGAAAAATTACGATTCAAAATCCTAATGAAGCAGAAGTTATTGGACGAAAAATTGAGGTTTTTGAAGATAAAACTGCTTCTTTACCCTTTGAAATAGTTCACAAACGTTCGGATATTGATGCTCGTTTCACGCAAAGTATTCAACCAAATCCTAACTTTGGCGTAACGTCTTCGGTGGTTTGGGCGAGATTTACGCTACAAAATAAATCCTCCCAAAAACTGTATCTCGAAATCTCCGAACCCGTCATTGATTCTATTGATATTTATAGAATTGATGCTAATAACAAAGTAACCCACAAAAAATCAGGGGTTTACGTGCCAGTTTCCAAACGAGATTTCCACACAAACTTTTATCTTTTTGACCTCAATCTCAATTCCGAACAAACCTGTACGTATTATATCCGTTTTCAGAATTCTTTACCCATGCTTTTCCCGATGCGTGTTGCCCCTCTGAAAGTGTATTTTGAAGACAATCACCCGAAGGATTTGATGCAAGGCGTTTATTTGGGAATTATGTTGGTAATGGCAATTTTCAACTTCTTTATCTATTTCACTGTCCGTAGTAAAGAGTACATTTATTACGTAATTTATGTGTTTTCTTTCGCTTGTTTTTTTGCTTACAATAAAGGAATTGGACACGAATTTATTTGGTATAAAGCCTTGTGGTTCAATCGAATAACGCCCACTTTTATTTCTTCTGGGGTTTCATTTGGTTTGCTGTTTGCCAATACTTTTTTGGACGCTGACCGATATTTTTCAGCTTCTCAAAAAATCACAAAATCACTCATCGGACTCATTGTAATTTGCTTGATAAGTCATTGGCTTGGCTTGGGTTCATTGAGCATAACTTTACTGCATTTTGTAGCGTTTTTCATCGTCATTTACGTACTGATGATTGCGACGTATATATGGTTACAAGGTTCGCAAACGGCATTGTTCTTCTTGATTGCATGGTCGGTTTTTTTGGTAAGTGCCATGATTTTTATCATGCAATTATCAAATATTTTGCCAAGCGATAATTTCACCAGAAATGCCCTGCAAGTGGGTTCTGCCTTGGAAGTTGTGTTGCTTTCCTTCGCTTTGGCGTATCGAATTAACAGCGATAGAAAAGAAAGAACACAATATCAAGCGGAGGTAATTAGACAACTGCAAGCCAATGAACAAATGAGAAGCCGCATCGCAAGAGATTTGCACGATGACATTGGTTCAACGCTGAGTAGTATCGGAATTTTGAGTCAAGTTGTTGAAAATCAGATGGGTAAAAGTTCTGATTCAGTAAAAGATATGGTTCGTAAAATTGGTGAAAGTTCTCAGAAAGTCCAACGTTCTTTGAGTGATATTGTCTGGACGACCAAGCAAACGGAGGATAATTTTGATAATGTTTTGGTAAAGATGAAAGAATTTACTTCCGAAATGTTAGAGATGAAAGACATTTTCTATCACTTTAATTCTGATAATCTTCCCGACGTAAGACTCTCACCCTCAAAGCAATATAATTTTTATTTGATATATAAAGAAGCCATCAACAACATCGTAAAATATTCAAATGCCGATGAAGTAACCATTGATTTAACCCATCAAGAAAACTCACTAATTTTGAATATTACCGACAACGGAATCGGTTTCGATGAAAATAACATTAAAACGGGTAATGGTTTAGGCAATATGCGAAAACGTGCCGAAAGTTTGGGTGGGGAAATTGAAATCTATTCTAAACATTCAGAAGGGACGAAGATTAGGTTGGAGATTCCTGTGCAAGGGTGATGATTAGTGATTGATATTTCGTTCACAATTAACTAATAACCAATCGACCCCTAACGGAACTATTCACTATTTTTCAATCAAATTCAATCATAAATTTATCCAAATTATCTAAATCTGGTTTTCCGATATGGAATCGTTCAAATTCATTTCTGTTTCCAAACCAATCCCAAACTTCTCCACGCCTAAGTCTGGTCATGGCATTACTCAAATGTGCATGATACGATGAATGTGGATAGGCTCTGAAATCTTGTACAAAACCGTGCTTCTGCGGGTTAAAGTGAATATAATAGATGAGTTCCGTAAAATAGGCATCTGAATCTACTAAAATTCTGCGGAAAGGTTCCTCGAAAAGTCTTCCTGTGCGTGCATGAGCCTTGTTTATGGATTGGGCATACGAATTAAAGAAGTCAGAAAATTGTTTACTGATGATATGTGGAGCCGTTAGCATCTTAATTTCCAACGGTGGTTCAACGCAGGCTGGGTTTTGAACCCAGCCTGCGTTATTCGTAGTCCCGTTCAAAACCTTGACGATGTTATTCGCAGCATTACCTTCAATTATCTTCGTCTTCTTCTTCACATAAAAATCAATAATCTCCGCTTCACTTTTTGTTCTAATGGCAATATGAAAATGATTTTTGAGTAAACAATAGGCAAAAGTATCGGCAATTGGTTCAATATATTGGGCATATTTTTCTAAAAAATAGCGATAATTCCGTTCTTCTTTAAAAATGTTTTCGCCATTGATTCCACGATTATAGATATGATAAATACGATCTGGTTCTAATAATTCGATGTTTTTCTTCATTTTTTGGTTATTTTTCTGTAAACTTAATAAAATTTAATAGTATTCAACGCCATCTAACGCAGGCAGGGTTTTGAACCCTGCCTGCGTTCTCTATCTATTTACCCACGCACAATTTTTATTTCCTCCGCACTCAATCCATACAAACCAAAAACCATCTCATCAATCTCCGAATTTGTAACATCAATTTGCTCCTGTAACGCCACCGCTTTCAACTGATTTTCCTTAAAAAACCCTTGCCATTCCATCTGTTGAGCCAAATCCTTGAAACCGCCCCTCTGCTTCTTGATTTCTGAAACAAAACCTTCAAACGTCAACCTGAACCAGTTTCCCAACTTTTCATTGATTTTCTCAACCTTCAATTCTGAACGAACAACCGACAGAAAACCCTGACTTTTTTCGTACAATTCCTTGTTCATTTTCAGCATCAACTCGGCTTTTTGAATGAAAGGAGTTTTTTGAGCATCCGTTAAAATGGGAATGGGAACGTTTACCATTTTGTTATAATCCAATTTGCACCTTCCACCATCATCTGCATTGCCATAAGCCACAAATTTTAACTTCTTATAAAATTCAAAAACGGCTGAATTGAGCCAAACAGATAAAAATAGGTCGGCGTTTGAAATCAAATAACATGAGTTATTGACAAAATGATTTTCAGTATCGTAATAAAAGTGATGCTTAGTTGCGGTATAAATGTATAGAATTTTAGGCTTATCAAATGCTTCATAATAATCACAAGCCCTGAGATTATAAGGCGTTTTTCCTTGGTCAGACCTTGCGGTTAATTCCTTTTCAAATTGCTTCAAATATTCATAAATTCCACGATAACTTTTCTCTGAAATTTCTGTTTTGAAGCCTGTATTGATAAAAAACCATTCATTTTTATTTTCCAAATGCCACGCCTTGATGTCCGTTGCTTGCGTATAAGGCTTTATCAATTCGGCACTTTTTGGGTCTTTTTTAATGATACTTTCTTTGGTAATTTTATCAATAATAAAAGCTTTGTTTAAACCTGTTTTAATGCCAAATTTTATTCCACCCTTCGTATATTCATCCAAAGAAACCGTATTTTTCTGTAATTTTTCTAAGAGATTATTCACCGCATCATCGGCAAAAACCCATTCAGAATCCTGTAAATTTTGCTTATGAATTAAGATTGGGTCGAGTTTTCTTTCCACAAAATCTTGGGTAAGTTTCACGGGTAAATACTCAAAATCTTGGTTTTTCTCTTGGTTTCTTATCAAGATAATTTGGGGTTCGGTGGCGGCATCTTCAAATATTTTCAATTCAAAAAAGTCAATAATCTGTTGAATATCAAAAGGTTGGAGAAAATGACGAAGTTCTTTGCCGTATTTTGTTTTGAACCATTTGTTGGGAGTAATGTAGGAAAGATAACCCCCTGGTTTGAGGATAGAAAGTCCCAATTCATAGAAATAAACGTATAAATCAGCCGTGCCGTTGCCAACTTTACTGAACCTTTTACCGTAAAATTCTTTGTTAATTTTCCCCAATAATTCCTGCCGAACGTAAGGCGGATTTCCCACCACAATATCAAAGCCACCTTCCGCAAAAACATCCGAGAAATTGCTTTGCCAATCAAAGGCAGCATCCGAAAATTCGGGGTCGTCAATCAATGAATTGCCTTGTTTGATGTTGCCGTCCATATCCGCTAATTTCTCTTTTTTATTGGCGGTTTTCATCCACAAACTCAATTTGGTAATTTCCACGGATTCGGGGTTCAAATCCACCCCAAAAAGGTTGTTTTGGATAATATTTTTCTTGATAATCCACTCATCAAAAGGCGTTTCGGCAAAGCCATTATTCCCGTATTTTTGGAGGGCTTCCAACTCTCGCAATTGCGTTTTATAGGGTTTTGTTAAACGATTTACTTCCACTTTCATCACCTTCCAACGTTCGTAGAGATAATCAAAAACCTGCGTCAGAAATGCCCCAGAGCCACAAGCGGGGTCAATGACTTTGATTTTACGGAGCATAATCTCAAAACTATCCCAATATTTTAAGTGAACATTAATATTTTCATTTCCGAAATTATTACCAAATGGTTCACCCGTTGTTTCATAATCTTGAAGATTGAGTATGGGCAATTCGATGAGGTTCATTTCTTCGAGAATACGGTCTTCAATTTCGTCCAAATACGCCCCCAAAGCCTGTTCAACCATATAACGAGTAATGTATTCGGGCGTATAAAAAACGCCATCGGCTTTGCGTTTGGAAGAAGTCCCCCCCGCCCCCAGAGGGGGAGCTTTCGAGTCGGATGTTGGAGTCGTAAACTCCCCCTCTGGGGGTTGGGGGGCTTGGGCTTCTTGTAGTTTATTTTTTATTTCCTCAATATCCGAAATGGATTGTTCAAAAATATGCCCTAATACGTTGATATTCAGTTGGTTCTGGTAATCATATTGGTTCAAGAAATCCATGAACTCGCCCAATCTAAAATCCTTCACGATGAGGTTTTCGAGGAGTTCATCCTGCCGAAAAAGTCCCCCGTTGAAAGGCGGAATATTTTTTTTGCGATAGCCCTTATCCAAAGCAGTGAAGGCAAATCTCAACTGTTTCCAAAGAGCATCTTCCTCTTGGTCAAAGGATTCCTCCACGGCTTTGTTCACCGCAGCAATCATGTTTTGAACAATATCCAAATCACGGACGAAGCACATGAACAGCAGGCGGTCAATCAGTTTTTGGGTACACCTGAGCAAATCAACAGCAGGAATATCGGGGTTATTTTTTCTAACTTGGTCGAAGAGTTTTTCACGGAGGTCTTTATATCGTTCATAGAACTCGTTGGTGATGTTTTTGAGTTCTTTCTCCCGTTCCAAAAATAGCCTCTCAATGGGTGATTCTGTCACGTTCAAAAACAGTTGTCCTTGTTGCAAAAGGTAGCAAAAACGCTTGAAATTGTCATTTTGGAGGAGTTCCAAGATGTTAAAACTTTCGTATTGTGCCATGCCGAGGGCGTAGCGATAGAGCCTAATTTCCTGACAATTAGACACAATTACCCAGGGGCAAGGTTTGTCTAACTTGGGTACGTAGCTAAAAGCCTGTTCCACGGGCGTACCCTTGAAATCCGCCCGATTTTGTTTTTTATCAAGGTTGGCAAGTGGTCCTTTAAGTTCGATAACGGCAAAAACTTGCTGGTTAATTTTACCATTTTCAAAGCTGAAATAACCCAAAGCACCATCGGGCGTTCTGCCGTCGAGGTTTACTTTCAATTCATTTTCGAGTTGCCAAGTGTCGAGGTGTTTTTCGTAGGGATAGCCCAAGACATCCCCAAAGATTTTATTGAGAAATTCCGATTGGAGTTTCTTTTCGTTTTGGCTCAAAATTTTTCCAGAAACGATGCCTTTTTGCCAATTTTCGATAATTTTTCGTTTGGCTTCGAGGTCATTAATTTCAAGATTATTGATGTTTTCAGGTTTGATATTTCTCTCGGAAAATAAAGCTATGGGCATGGAAAAGGGATGAAAAGATGTTTTGCAAATTACGAAAAAGATTGGAGTTTTTGGTAATTGTGAACGCTGGTAGGGTTAAAACCCTACCAGCGTTGAATAGGGAAAATTAGGTTTCCCGTATAAATCATACAATAATCAGTAAAGTAAATTGTGCATAAGATAACTTAATCATCAGTTTCACCTAATTTACTAATCACAAAAAAATTGCATTTTTATCATTTTTCCAAAAAAAGTCTAATTTAAAAACCAAATAATCTTATAATAAAAATCGCTTTTATCCATTGATTTACAACAACTTAGCCTTTAAAACGGCAAATAATACTTCTAAATTAATTCTTCATTATTTTTTTGTGCAAATAGCACTTTTCTAAGATATTCTCCGTACCTTTGCACCCTGATTTTTTCGTTACTGGTTATTAGTTAATAGTCATCCGTTTTTGGTGATTGTTTCTAAGTATTGACGTTTCAAATAGAATAAATTTTGATTCTCTGTCCTAATAACTAATAACTTATGACCAGTAACAAATAACTAATTACATTTCATGGAAAGCATCCGTAACATTGCCATTATTGCTCACGTTGACCACGGTAAAACTACCCTTGTTGATAAAATCATCCACGCTTCAAAGTTATTTCGTGATAACCAAGAATTTGGAGATTTAATCCTTGATAGCAACGATTTAGAGCGTGAACGTGGCATCACAATCGTTTCAAAAAACGTATCTGTTCGCTACAAAGGCGTAAAAATTAATATTATTGACACCCCAGGTCACTCCGACTTTGGCGGTGAAGTTGAGCGTGTTTTAAAGTTGGCTGATGGTGTTTGCCTTTTGGTGGATGCTTTTGAAGGTCCAATGCCTCAAACTCGTTTCGTATTAGGAAAAGCCCTTGATTTAGGATTGAAACCAATCGTAATTATCAATAAAGTAGATAAAGAAAACTGTCGTCCAGACGAAGTACATGAGCAAGTTTTTGACTTAATGTTCAACTTAGGTGCAACAGAAGACCAATTGGATTTCCAAACCTTGTATGGTTCATCTAAACAAGGATGGATGAGTACAGACTGGAAACGTAGAACGGAAGATATTACTGAATTATTAGATGTAATTATCGCCAGTATTCCTCCAGCTGCCACCAACGAAGGTATTCCACAGATGCAAATTACCTCATTGGATTATTCTTCTTTTGTAGGTCGTATTGCCATCGGTCGTGTACACCGTGGAACTTTCAAAGAAGGTATGCAAGTAGCTTTGATGAAGGCAGACGGTTCAGTAAAAAGAATGAAAATCAAAGAACTTCAAGTTTTTGAAGGACTTGGAAGAATAAAAGTAAATGAGGTTTCTTCAGGAGAGATTTGTGCCATGACTGGTATTGAAGATTTTGAAATTGGTGATACTGTTACTGATTACGAAACCCCAGAAGCATTACCAAGAATCTCGATTGATGAGCCAACAATGAATATGTTGTTTACCATCAATAACTCGCCATTCTACGGTAAAGAAGGTAAATTTGTAACATCTCGTCACTTACGTGATCGTTTGTTCAAAGAAACGGAGAAAAACTTAGCCTTGAAAGTTCAAACAACTACTTCGGAAGATAAATTCTTAGTATTTGGTCGTGGTATTCTTCACTTGTCGGTTTTGATTGAAACGATGCGTCGTGAAGGATATGAATTACAAGTTGGACAGCCACAAGTAATTTTCAAAGAAGGTGAAAACGGAGAGCGTTTAGAGCCAGTTGAAATTTTAGTAGTTGACGTTCCAGAAGAATCAGCGGGTAAAGTAATTGAAATTGCAACCCAAGGAAAAGGTGAATTGTTGATTATGGAACCAAAAGGTGATTTACAACATTTAGAGTTCAACATTCCTTCACGTGGTTTGATTGGTATGCGTTCAAGAGTATTGACTGCCACTTTCGGAGAAGCAATCATGGCTCACCGTTTCAAGGCTTATGAACCATATAAAGGCGTAATTCCTGGACGTATCAACGGTTCATTAATCTCAATGAACTCAGGTGCTGCGACTCCATACTCAATTGATAAATTGCAAGATAGAGGTGTTTTCTTTATTGACCCAACGCAGGAAGTTTATACTGGAATGGTGATTGGAGAGCATAATCGTCAGAATGACATCGAAGTAAACGTTCAAACAGCGAAACAATTAACAAATATGCGTGCTTCTGGTACGGATAACAACGTGAAAATTGCTCCAAAATTGAACTTCTCTTTGGAAGAATCAATGGAATATATCCAGAAAGATGAATATTTAGAAATTACACCAAAATCTATCCGTATTCGCAAAATTTACCTGGAAGCAGGTGAACGTAAGCGTATGGGAAATAAAGTAGAGATGGTCTAAATAGGTTTTAGGGATTTGCTGTTAGGGATTAGGCAATATAATAGGTTAATTCATTTGTCAAAAAACTAACAACTAAAACCCAACAACTTTTGCCTTAAAACAAAAGCCTTCGCCTTGTGCGAAGGCTTTTGTTGTTTAAAATTAAAAGTATTTTAGATTTAGGGTATCGGTATAAGATTTGTAGGTGTAAATTTGTAAGTATTGATTTTACTAAAACCACTAAATAAGTTCCCGAATGGAAGAAAAACCGTATATCTTTCAAAAAAGAAATGATAAAAGATATGAATTTTATAGTAAAAGTGAGGAAAAGGAAGTCAAGAAATTAGTGATTTTTTCAGAAAGAAGTAATGGAGGAACATACAATTTAGCCCTTTTAGATGTTTTGGAAAATGGTCAATACAGTGATTTATCAGAAACTAATAATAATGATTTTCACACAGTAATGGCTACTGTAATTGATATTTTGAAAGACTTTCTAAATGAATTTCCTGATAAAATTGTTACTTTTAAAGGTAGTGATGAAAGACGACAAAGGCTATATAGAATCATTATTGCGAGAGAATTAAAATCTATTAATGAACATTTCAATATTTTTGGTCTAATCAATGAGAATGTTGAAGAATTTGAACAAAACGTAAAATACAAACTTTTTATAATCAAAAAGCGATGAAAGGTATATCAACAAAATCAAAAGAAAAATCAAGTGTAAAAAAATATCAATCACTTGACGAAATCATCGAAAAGAAATTAGATGAAACAGAAAGACTGCTAAAAGGAGTTGATTTAAGTATTTTGAAAATGGCTCACTAAAAATATGGCACAAAAACATATTCGATTTGACTGGGCAATTAAAAAGTTACTCAGAAATAATCGGAACGCCGACTGAGCAAATTTCGAGATTCTGGAAGGATTCCTTACTGAACTTTTGATGGAAGATATTTTTGTACAAGAAATAATTGAAAGTGAGTCTAATAAAGAAAATCCCTACGACAAATCAAACCGTGTAGATATTCTCGTAAAAAACCATCGGGGTGAATTAATGCTCATTGAAATTCAGAATGAAAATGAGTATGATTATTTTCACAGGATGAATTACGGACAGGCTAAATTAATTTCCGAAAACTTATTTGCAGGAAATAAGTATGCTGCAATCAAGAAAGTGTACTCCATTAACATTGTCTATTTCGACTTAGGACAAGGAACCGATTACATTTATGTCGGCGAAACAACTTTTAGAGGAATGCACGACCATGATGAACTAAGATTATCAACCAAGCAACAAGAGATTTACGCCTTAGAAAAACCAAGTGATATTTTCGCAACTTATTATTTATTGAGGCTAAATAATTTCGATGATATACCTGAAAATACCTTAGATGAATGGATTTACTTCTTAAAACGCTCTGAAATTCAAGATAGTTTTAAGGCAAAAGGCTTAAAAAAAGCCAAAGAAGCCATGCGAGTGGATAGTCTAAATCCTTCTGAAAAAGAAGATTATGAAAATTATATTAAAGTTCATAGAATCCGTTTGGGAGAAATAGATACCGCTTGGGAAAATGGTAAAGATGCCGCAAAAAAAGAATTTATGCCA
>JAYVIV010000180.1:0-40323 GCA_043769985.1 Arcicella sp. | reverse complement strand
GAAGGACTTTAATCTGGCTTAAAGCCCCTCTCTTTAAGGAGAGGGGCGACCGTCGCTCGGTTGGGGAGAGGTGACTCCGCCAAATTGTGCATAGTTCCGAACTAATTACCATTAACTAATAACCCGATAGAAAAACAAATGAGTAAAATTTTAGTATTGGCAGGAGGGTCTGTCAAAGGAGCCTATCAAGCAGGTGTTGTCAGGGCGGTTTTTGAGGCAGGTTTTCGTCCAGATGCTATTTACGGAATATCGGCGGGCAGTATGAATGCTTCATTTTTAGTAAACGACTTTGGAAGGTCTTTTCTTGAAAATGACGGTAATTTAGACCATAATCAAACCGCCCATGACCTTTGTGATTTTTGGATGAATAACATCAATACGCCTGACAGTCTGGCACTTAGGCGTGGGACGTACGATTTGGGTATGAGTGCCATCAGAAGAAATTTTGAGGGCTTATTAGACACAACCCCACTCCGTGAAATTCTTCACAATAATATCCAAATCAGAAACCTCAACGCCAGTCCGATTGGCTTGAAAGTTGGGGCGGTGGATATTATTAACGGAAGTATCATCTATGCAGACCCAACTTATGAACACTTCTTGGACTACGTGATGGCATCTTCGGCAATTCCAATTTTGATGCCCGTGGTGAATATTGGAGGATTAAAAAAGATGGCATATTTAGACGGCGGAATGCGAGACGTTGCTCCAGTCAAAAAAGCCATTAATGATGGAGCCACCGAAATTATTTGTATTGCTTGTCATACCCGAAATATTGACGGTGGACAATTTCACTACGGAAATCTCTTGGCATTGGTGGATAGAGTCATGGATATTGCCGTCAACGAGTGCCTCAATGCAGATTTGGATTGGGCAGAATTTAGAAACGAATGCTTACCGATGGACGGCTCGCCTGGTGAATTTGGCGTTTTGGAAGGGCAAAGCCGAATAAAACTAAAAATCATTCGCCCCCAAAGACCTTTAAATATAGACATTCAAGGCTTCGACCAAGAAGATATTGAACGCATGATTCTGTTGGGCTATCAACATGGGAGGGATGAAATGGTGGGGTATTAGTAGAGTTATGAATGATGAGTTATGAATGATGAGTTACAAATTATTTGCACAATTCATAACTCATCATTCATAACTTATCATTTATTAAACCGACATAATATCTTTTTCTTTATCGGCAAAAGTGGATTCAACCTTTGAAATGTAACTGTTGGTCATGCTCTGAACTCTGTCTTCACCTTCCTTCATGGCATCTTCTGAAACGCCATCAGCTTTCAATTTTCTGATACTACTGTTGGCATCCTGACGGACGTTACGGACGTTAATTTTTGCCGTTTCAATTTCGTTTTTCACCCGCTTCACCAATTCCCGACGACGTTCTTCGGTTAGCGGAGGGATATTTAAACGAATGTTTTCGCCATCATTCATCGGGTTCAAGCCAATATTTGAGTTTCTGATTGCCTTTTCACATTCTTGAATCATCTTTTTCTCAAAAGGTTTCACCAAGATTGTTCGTGCATCGGGCGTACTGATGGATGCCGCCCCCGTGAGTGGCGTATTCATTCCATAATAATCAACCTGAATACCGTCCAACATCGCAGGAGTGGCTCTTCCTGCACGAATTTTTGATAATTCAATGGCTAAATGTTTCAACGCCCCGTCCATGGTTTCTTTGGCAGCGTCAATATAAAATTCTATTTCCTCCATTTTTGGTAAAAGTTGTGATTTAGTGATTTGGTGATTGGTGGGCGGCAGCCGTTGCTGTTGAAAGAAAGCTAAGTCCTGTAATCACAACAGTAGCGACTGTCGCTCACAAATCACCAACTCACAAATTAACTAATAAGCGTTCCTACCGTTTCGCCAAGTGCTAAATTTAGTAAATTATTTGATTTATTCATATCGAAAACAATAATGGGAACTTTATTTTCTTGGCATAACGTAAATGCCGTTGTGTCCATAATTTTCAGACCTTTGGCAATCGCTTCTGAAAACGAAAGATTATCGTATTTTGTTGCTAAGGGGTCTTTTTCAGGGTCGGCCGTATAAACGCCATCCACTCTTGTACCTTTCAAAACAACTTCCGCTTCGATTTCAACGGCTCGTAATGCAGCGGTTGAATCAGTGGTAAAATAAGGATTTCCTGTACCCGCTCCAAAGATTACGATACGTCCTTTTTCTAAATGTCTCATGGCTCTTCTGCGAATAAAAGGTTCACAGATTGTATCCATTTTGATGGCAGTCAACAAACGGGTGTACATACCGTGTTTTTCCAAAGATGCCTGAATTGCCATGCCGTTAATGACGGTTGCCAACATACCCATATAGTCACCTTGAACACGGTCGATACCTACTTTTGCGGCGGCTGCACCTCTAAAAATATTGCCTCCACCAATCACAATGGCGATTTCTACGCCTAAATCTTTTACTTTTCTAATTTCCTGAGCGTATTGCTCTAAGATGGAAGGGTCAATAACTTCGCCCCCCGCACTAAGGGCTTCGCCTGATAATTTAAGAAGGATACGTCTGTACTTGGGTTTGTCCATGATGTAATTTTTTTTGCGAGGGCAAAGATAGGGAAAAGGATTGAAAGGTAAAAGAATGGTTATTGTCGAAAAGGTTGAATGGAATATATGAGTATATTATTTCTATTGTTCCTTCAACATTCTCACAAAATCATCATCATACTTTTTCAAAGCCTTCAATAATTCTTGAAGCTCATCGTATTCGGGCGTTTCCTTCTTGGCACTAAAAATGGCATCGGCTCTGTCCGATGCTTTTTCGTATTCTGATTCGTTACTAATTTCCATATTTTAAGATTTTACGGCCGCCCTTTTCAAGCGGTCATTGATGGCTCTTCCTAAATCTCTTTCGGGCAATAATTCTACGTAAATTTTATCAATATTCATACTATCCAATTGCCTCATGTAGGCAAACAAATGCTTGGCTGCCTCTTTGTAGTCGCCTGATTCAGAGAGAATTAGTTGATTTTCTCTGGGTAAATCTGAATTGTAATGCTGAAAAGCCAGGTAGCCAATTTTATCAGTATTTTCATCAAATTTTTCCCCCTTAAAAATCAACAAATCTTTCCTCGGAGAATAATGACTTTTCAACATTCCCGGGGCTTTTGGGTTGGAAGAGGAATGAGAATTTACTCGAATCTTTCCCACAACTTTTTCAATTTTTTCAATTGCCAATCCGCCTTTTCTATACACGATGACCTCCTCATTTTCAAAGCCTACAATGGTTGATTCAAGTCCGATTTGACATTCGCCACCGTCTAAAATATAAGGGATTTTTTCGCCTAATTGTTTTGCTACGTGTTGGGCAGAAGTGGGCGAAATATACCCAAAAGGATTCGCACTCGGAGCCGCCAACGGAAACGCCAAACTGGCTAATAATTCAAGCGTAAGCGGATGATTTGGAATTCTAACGGCAACGGTATCAAGCCCCGACGTTACCAAATCTGGGATGGATGAATGTTTGGGCAAAAGCATCGTCAAAGGACCAGGCATAAACTTTTGAGCTAATAACAAAGCCTTTTCTGGCATAAATTGCACAAACTCCGCAAGGCGTTCTATGCTGTTGGTATGCACAATAAGCGGGTCGAAAGTTGGGCGATTTTTTACTTCAAAAATCTTGGTAACTGCCCCAATATCAAAAGCATTCCCCGCCAATCCATAAACCGTTTCAGTAGGAATTCCAATGACGTTTCCTTGTTCTAAAAACGCTTTTGCTTGTTGTATGTCTGTACCAATAATTGCCATGATACCACAAAAATACAAAAGCCCACGGATTATTCGTGGGCTTTTTGCTGAAATGAGTTTTTCTGAATCAGTTGGAGGCTGATTTTATTTTTTGAATGATATCTTCTACTTTTTTAATTGATAAACCAAAAGATTTTGAAATAAATTCTACGGTTGCTCCATTTTGTATTAGACCTTTTACATAAGTAAAAGTTAAATTCTGTTGTATTTCTTCTACGGCTGTCATGGCGAAACTAATTAGATGAATTTTTTAATCTTTTAATTATCTCTTCTACCTTTTTTACAGGAAGTTTAAACGCATCAGCAATAAAACTGGCATCTAAACCCTTCTCCCATAAACCTCTTATATGTTCAAAAGTTAAATTTTGTTGTATTTCTTCTACGGCTGTCATGGCGATATTGTTTACTGTTGTTGAAATTTTAGTAAAGATAATAATTATCTCATTGCTTGTCAAGTCGGTGGTTGAACTTAAATAATAGACAATTGTGGTGATAAATTCGTTCTCGTGGGCGAGGTCTAAGGCTTTGAGTTTTTCTATCAAAAATGACTCTAATCGCAAGAATTCCTTTTTCTTATCTCGACTGTGTTTCAACAGCATAGCAGCCGTGCTGAGAAAGGTATTTTTGAAATTAGCAATTTGATAATCTGGGAAATCATTGAGAGAAAACAGCAAATAATCAAATTCGGGCAAGAATCGGAGTAAATCTGCCGATGGATTTCCGAAATAACTTTTCATCGAAACTTTTTTCCAAGCCGTCTTTCCGTGATGAATAATGATGGGAATTACAATTTTAGATTTCTTTTTTTGCTTTTGTTCTTCCTTCCAAATATTTGTCATGTAGCGAAGCAATTGCCATTCTGGAAAATCCTCCTGATATGATTTATGTTCAAACAAAAGCGTGATGCTGGCTTGTTCACCCGCATATTCAACTTCATAAACTAAATCCGCCAAATGTTCAGCCAAATCAGCATCTATAAAAGAGCCATTGGTTAATTTTAATGAATTGAGATTAATTTTATCTCGAACATCCGAAGGAAAAACTTCTTCGATAAAACTCTGAGCAACATCAACTCGTGAGAAGGTTTCCTTGAAGAATTTATCGTGTGGGTTAGTTATTTGGGGCATAGTTAGATATTTTTAAAAGTGTAAATAACCATAAAAATACAGAAGGCTTCGCATAAATACGAAGCCTTCTGTAAAAGTCTATTTCTTAACTCTCTGCGTTTTTGAAGAAAAAATATGTTTCTCATTTTCTTCGAAACCCATTTCTCTCAAAATCAATTTGAATGCCTCTGCACGCTTTGGGTCTTGTATTTGAACTTTATAATTTTTCATCCGAATATTGCGTTTATGATGTTTCTTTTCAAAGTTGGCAAATGTTCTATTTTTAAAGAACCTCTTTTGCTTGCAATCATTTCAAGAGCAAATTGTTGAATTTGATGACAAACAATAAATCCTTCTCTATCATTTACAGGGTTATTTATCATTGATGGAATAACGCTCATAGTCCAGTCGGGATAATGATTTTTTGTACTCATTAATACCCCATAAAACAAATTTTCCTCTTGAAGAATCTCATTCTGTGAAATAACCACTACGGGATGTTTTGTTACTCCAATTCTACCTCCAAAGTCAAAATATACCTCAACAATGTCGAGTTGATTGATTTTCATAAATATTTAATTAGTGAAGGAGATTTCTGTTTTGTGGCACTCAATCTGAATGCACGGTCATAATCTTCTTTGGTCAGGTCGTCTAAAATATTAATCTCTTCAACTTCTTCAATAGAATCTCCCGAAATCATAATCATTTCAAGAGCTTTTATAAGCTCAATACGTTTATTGGGTGTTCTTATATAAAATGCTGTCATTGTTCAGTCTTTTAATATTATTCTGAAATTACAAAATAGCTATTAAAAGGACAAATTTTAATAGCTATTTTGTAAAATCTACTTCCCTACAACAACTCAAAAACCCGCTCCATACTCACGGCATAACCAATTTTCTCACGAAGTTCTGAAATATGTACACGTTCTTGTTCCATTGAATCACGGTGACGGATGGTTACGGTTTCGTCTTCCATCGTTTGATAATCTACCGCAATACAGTATGGCGTTCCAATCAAATCCTGACGAGTATAACGCTTTCCAATTGCTCCACCGTCGTCGTAAGTTACATTAAATGAACGTTTTAAGGCGTGATAAATGTCCTGTGCTTTTTCTGCCAAACCATCCTTTTTCACCAAAGGCAAAACCGCTGCCTTGATTGGGGCAACCGTTGGATGAAATTTCAGATACGTTCTTTTCTTCTCAGTTTCTCCTTCACCCGTTGTTTCTTCGGTATAAGCATTACACAAAATCGCTAAGAAAAGGCGGTCAGCACCCACGGATGTTTCTACCACGTAAGGAATATAATTTCCGTAAGGTTTGCCGTTTTCGTCTAAATCTGCATCAAAATATTGTTGTTTCTTTTTTGATAAAGTCTGATGAGCCGTTAAATCAAAATCGGTTCGTGAGTGAATTCCTTCCATTTCTTTAAATCCGAAAGGAAATTTATATTCAATATCCACGGCAGCATTGGCGTAGTGAGCCAATTTTTCGTGGTCGTGGAATTTTAAATTTTCAGCAGGCAAACCAATTGCTTGGTGGAATTTCAAACGAGTTTCTTTCCACTTGTTGTACCATTCCATTTCAGTGCCAGGGCGAACAAAAAACTGCATTTCCATTTGTTCAAATTCTCGCATACGGAAGATGAAATTTCTGGCAACTATCTCATTTCTAAATGCTTTACCAATCTGAGCAATCCCGAAAGGCACTTTCATACGTCCTGACTTTTGAACGTTCAAGAAGTTTACAAAAATACCTTGTGCCGTTTCAGGGCGAAGATAAATCAATGAAGCATCTTCTGAAACCGCACCCACTTGCGTAGAAAACATCAAGTTAAATTGACGAACTTCCGTCCAGTTTGCCGTATTAGAAATTGGACATTTGATGCCTTCGTCCAAAATGATTTGGCGTAAACCCGTCATGTCTTCATCGGTCATGGCTTTTGCCATATTTTCCAATAATGCTTTTCCTTTTTCGGGAGAACCTTCGGCTTCGTACTGTTCGGCTTTTGCCTCCAATAATTGGTCGGCACGGTAGCGTTTTTTAGAATCCTTGTTATCAATCATCGGATCGTTGAACGAATCCACGTGACCAGATGCTTTCCACGTTAGCGGGTGCATAAAGATGGAAGCATCAATCCCAACTACGTTATCGTTGAGCATCGTCATGGCTTTCCACCAGAGCGATTTGAGGTTATTTTTAAGTTCTACGCCATTCTGACCATAATCATAAACGGCTTGGAGTCCGTCATAAATCTCAGAAGAAGGAAACACAAAGCCATATTCTTTGGCGTGCGAAATAATGTCTTTTAACGTGGATGCGGTATCTTGTTGTTTTTGTTCTGCCATTTTTTTTCAGTTATCAGTTAGCAATTATCATTAAACAGCAGTCTGTTACAAGTTATTAGGTACAAATTTTATTATTATTTACCGATAACTGTTTATTGCTAACTGTTTACTGCTAACTGTTCACAAAGTTAGCTTTTTTGCCTTGAATTGTCTGTTTTCATTTTTAGAATAATCGTGCCAAATGGAAAAATGGTATTTTTTTTGTCATTTCTGAGTATTTATTCTACATTTGGTGTTAAGTAGTTTCTGCACATTTCTACTCATCTATTTTTTGTTAATTGGTTTAGAACGAATTGTGCAATTATTACGATTAATTCCACAAAATCAGTATTCCACTTTTAACAACCACAAGCAAGATGAAAATCAAATTAACTGCTTTTTTTCTCCTCATTTTTAGTATCACCACCTTCGCCCAACGCAACTTCGACAGCGTGATTGAAACCGAAGGAAACATCCAAGATTTAGTCCAGAATGAAGTTACGGGGGTAATTGTCATTAAGGTTGGCTCTACGATTCAAGGAATTAGTTCCGAAACAAAACAACAAATTTGGAAATTAACCAAAGATGATTTTGGTGCGACCTCAGCCATGGATATGCTCAAAGACCCAGAATTTGGAGCATTTTTTAAGGAGAAAAAAGAATTGACGAGCGTACCAAATAGCCCTTATATTGAGGCTTTTGTGAATTCTAAGTACATGATTATTAATACCGAAACTGGTAAAGTTGTGTATAATTCTTCAAAGGAAGCATTTTTCGTTTTCCAATCGGATTTCATTCCTGAGTCAGATGAATATTTATTGACTTTGAAAACGGGGCCAAATATGTCTATTGCCCTTTTAGACATGAAAACAGGAGCTTTGAAATGGAATTCTCCCGTTGATAAAGCCAAGTTAATTACGCTTTCATTCAAAGAATCAGCTCACACAAACATCGCCAAAATCAAAGGTGAAACTATCTATTACTTACTTTACGGCAAATTGTATTCTTTCAACAAAAATACTGGAAAATTAAGCTGGACAAGCGAAGAAACTTATTCAAGGTTTTTCCCAACGCAAAACGACAAAAACATCGTTGTAGTGAATAGTAAGGGCTTAATGTCTGCAAAAGAATACTTAAACGTTTTGAATACTGAAACAGGAAAAAGCATTTGGGAAGAATCAATCAAAACCAAGAGAGTTGTATATTTAGAAGATTGGGGTACAAAATTATTGATTGCCCATTACGGTGGATTCAACTTTTTTGACCTAAAAACAGGTGAAAAAATCTGGAAAAAAGATGCTCGTGGAGACGGTTTGAAGCGTGTTATACCAATAGATCAAGACTTCTTGTACGTGGCTGAAAATGAAATGATGTTAATCAATAAAAACGGTGAAAAACTTTGGAAGAGCTTTATTGAAATTGCTGACGAAAAAGAAGATCCAATTTATTACTTAGGAAAAGTTGGTGAAAAAGTAATGTATTTAACGGGTACTTACGGAAACATGGTGGACTATAAAAGTGGACGTAAATTATGGAAACGTAATATCAAATTCAACGAAAAACGCCCCGTATTGCCTACATTCGATGAAGAATCGCAGTCTTATTTAGTTTATAATGATGAGAAATTGTACAAATTCAATCCATCAATCGACGACAAACCAGAGCCATTTGCGGAGGTAAATATCAAAAGAGAGAAAGAATTGAATGGTATCGAAATGTTCCCTTGGGGCGTGGTATTGTCTGGTCCAGTAGAAGTTATGGGCGTTGGTATGGATGGCAAAGTGAAATATCACAAGACCTATACCCAACCAGGTGAAGGTAATCGTATGTTGGTGAAAGGATTAGCGGGCGTTGGAAGTTTTGCTTTGGGTGCAAACGCCGCTAAAAACTATATTGAAGGTGGTGAAATAACAATGTCATATCGTGATGAAGCGGGTAATGACCGTGAAGCCGTTCTGAGAAAGGAAGATAAAAGTAAAACTGCAATGGGTGATGTTTCTGCCATTGGCTCAGCGGCTTTAGGACAATTAGCTTCAAGATACGGCTCACGTTTTAATGCCATGAAGCAAAATAGGGACTTCTCTTACATCTATGCAAAAGATGAAACGGCTGGAAAAGTATTAGTTAAAGTAAGAAAAGTGGATGGTGTAGAGGTGGATAAATTGATTTTCAAAAACGACAGACCTGTTTATGAAGTTGACCCTGCAACCCAAAATATTTTTTATATCTACGAGAACAAATTAATGATATTTGATGCTAAGAAATAATTAACCTAAATGCCATCAGAATCCGTTTTGATGGCATTTTTTTGTCTTATGAAAAAACTAATTACTCTCATTATTCTTTTATTTTTCTTTGTAAGTTCATACGCACAGGATAAAGTAAAATTTACTAAAAAAAATTTTACTGTTCAAAGTATTTACCCTTCTGAATATGCTTGTTTGGACGATATGCTTACACAATCTGCCTTTTTTCAAATAGAAGATAATGTACCTATTGCAGAGAAAAACTTGAAACGTGATTTTTTCAATATCCAGGGATTTATTAAGGAATCAGAGAACGGTAAGATGAAAATATTGGTGTCAATACCACTCCCTAAATTTTTTAATAGCAAACTCGACAGTAATATTTTAGCAAAAGGGGCGAAGTATTTATTTAGACCTGCTTTTTTCTTTCAAGTTGCTTTAAAAGTTGATGTAAAATGCAATGGGCAATCTATTTATAATAACGTTTTTAATTCAACCGAGAAAGTCGTTTATGATCAATACGTGTCCAGGGAAGATGCACAAAAAGCAATGACACAAATTGAATTTAAAAATGAGTATGGTTTAGAAATCGAAAGAGCAATTAATGGTTCTCTAAGAAATATCGAAATATTTCTTAATCAAAAACTAAGTTATCTGACCAATCAAAGCAAAGAAACCTTCGTTTTTCTGACCAATAAAGAACACCCAGAATATGCCAAAATGCTTGAATTTGAGCAAGAAATTACAACTCAAATATCAAAAATTAACCTTGAAAAAGGACTGGATGCTATGGCTCTTGTGCCTCATTTGGCGTATTTAGAAGGACTTTTGACTAAATATCCAGAGTCCCCCGATAATACTAAAATTCGTTTTATCGTAACCAATAATTTGGCACAGGTTTATTTTTTATTAGAAAATAAAGATAAAGCCTTGTTTTTCAGTGAGTTATTGATAAAAAATGATATGCGAAAAGTATGGGGGCGAGATTTAATTGACCGCACGAATAATTCTCGTTTTGTTAATCAAAAAATACGTCAGCATTTGCCAAGATTTATCGAATTGAAGAAATTAGGTTTTCAAATGGAACAGGAAGCTATCCAAGAAACGGAAGATACGAGATTGGCATTTTTCGAGAAAATTGAACGAGATGTTGCCGATTGGGAACAAGAAAAATCCAACCGTTTGAAGTATATTGAAAATGCTAAAACGACTCGAATTTCAATGTTAGATTCTGTTCAAAGACAAAATAATCCTGAACTTTTGAAGAAGATAATTGAGGGTTATGGAAGTGGACAAATTTTGAAAGGCGTAGAGAAAGTTCATATCCTTTCTAAACTCACTTTTGAAGAAACTAACATACCCGTTTATGATGAAAAATGGGGACTTGCTTTTACGAATTATCTCTTGAAAAAAAAGAATCCAGACCTGTTTTATGTAGTTGTCAATCAGGCAGAATCTTGGCAACACGATGACCGTGTACGAACTGAAAAGTGGAAAAAAATGTCAAATTCTGATTATTTGAATGTTTTACCCAATTTAGACCCCCTCTATTTGCTATCATCATTCCGCTTGGATTTATGGAATAATTACGAACTTTTAGCCGATGCCACCATTGATGGACGTTTGTGCTATCATTTGAATTATGTAGAAAAAACCGTCAATTCAAACAATAGAAGTATTCCCAAAACAGAGTATCATTTATACATTGATAAAGAGAAAAATAGGATAATTTCTTCTGAAAAAACGGAATTTGAGGATGGTAAAAAACTGTCTTTTGAACGTAAAATTTATCAAGATTATCAAGAAATAATTAGTTTGAATAGTGGGGCTATTCCACACCGAATTTTGTATCAGATTGAAGATTTTTACGGTGATACCTTTTATCAAGAACAAATTGAAAAAATAGAAATTAACTCTGGTTTTGCCAATCGAATTTTTATTAAGGAAGTTTATTCAGGTGGGTTTAAATAGGGTATATGCGTTATTGCTAATTCCGAAGGGTTAAGACAAACGTCTTGACCCTTTTTTATTTACCTTTGTGAAAATTCTAAACAATGACCAAATTCCTAATCATTCGTTTTTCATCCATTGGTGATATTGTCCTGACAACGCCCGTTATTCGTTGCTTAAAACAACAATATCCCGAGGCTGAAGTACATTATGCTACCAAGAAGTCTTATAAATCTTTGCTTGAAAATAATCCATTCATTGACAAGGTTTTTGTGTTGGAAAATGGCTTGAATGAATTAGTAAAATCCTTACAGTCAGAACGTTATGATTATGTGGTAGATTTGCATAATAACCTCAGAACAAGTATTATTAAGCTACGTTTAGGCGTAAAATCTTTTAGTTTTGATAAGCTAAATTTACAAAAATGGATTTTGGTTAAATTCAAGAAAGACATCATGCCGAAAGTTCACATTGTGGACAGATACATGAAAACGGTGGAAACTTTGGGCGTAAAAAATGACAATCAAGGCTTGGATTATTTTATACCCGAAAAAGATAAAATGCCTTTGGATTGGCTTCCCGAAAATTTTAGAAATGGTTACGCTGTTTATGCCATTGGTGGACAACACGAAACGAAGAAATTGCCATTAAATAAAATGGTGGAGCTTTGTAAAACTATCAAATTACCTTTAGTGTTGATTGGGGGGAAAGAGGATGTGGAAATCGGAGACAGAATAGCCCCCTCCGTCCCCAGAGGGGGAACTTTCGAGTCCAAATCGTCTGAGGAAGTTCCCCCTCTGGGGGCGGAGGGGGCTATTTCTCTTTGCGGAAAACTAAATCTAAATCAGTCTGCTTCCATTATTCAAAATGCAGAGGTTGTTTATACCCACGATACAGGGATGATGCACGTGGCGGCGGCCTTGAAGAAAAAGGTGATTTCTATTTGGGGAAATACCGTTCCTGAATTTGGAATGTATCCGTATCAGACTGAATATGAAGTAATTGAGAACAAAGAATTGAATTGTCGTCCGTGTTCCAAAATTGGATATAGTAAATGTCCGTTGGGGCATTTTAAGTGTATGAATGAGTTGAAATTTTCGTAAATTTATAGTGATATGGCAAAAGATAAATACCACGATTTAGTTAAAGAATCTCTTATTAATGATGGTTGGAACATCACCCACGACCCTTTCAAAATTAAAATTGGCAAGCGACGTGGTTACATTGATTTAGGGGCAGAAAAGGGGATAATTGCAGCGCAAAAAGAAACAGAGAAAATAGCCGTGGAGGTTAAAAGCTTTTTGGGTTCATCAGATTTAGATGATTTTGAAGATGCTTTGGGTCAGTTTTTGATTTATTGGAAGGTCTTAAAAATGAAAGAACCTGAGAGAATATTGTATCTTGCAGTTCCTTCTGGTTTTTATGAAAGATTTTTTGATGATGCTTTTTTCGTAGAAACTGCGAAAGATTTTGATGTAAAAATGATAGTGTATAACGAAGACAAACCTCAAATTGAACAATGGATAAAGTAGAAAAATACAAAAAAATCGTCCGCAGTTTTGTAGAAGAAGTTTATAGTTGGGGAGGAGAATATGATGACGATGGTGTTGAAAATCAGCTTATTACTGATGATGAACATGGGCATTATATCTATTCGGGTGTTGGCTGGGAGAAAAACGTTACCAAATGGTTTTATGCAAATTTTATTCATGTAGATGTAAAACGGGATGGGAAAGTTTGGATTCAACACGATGGTACAGATTTAAAAATTGCTAAGAGACTTGTTACAGAGGGTATTGACCAAAGTGATATTGTGATTGGTTTTCATCCACCGCAGTCGAGAGTTTAGAATATTTTAGTAATTTTATTAAGAAAATAAATGATAAGTAAATGAATATTATCGAACAAGAATTAACCGAACATCAAGCTATTCAGCAGCGAATGATTTTGCTTGCAAAAAAAATGTTGGTAAGTAAAAAAGAATTACAAAAAGAAATCAGAGAGGATATGAAAAACCCTTTTATCAGAAAAGCGATAGAAGAATTAAAGCAACGAAATGCCAATAAATAACACAACTCCGTATGATTTTATCTTTTTTAAGGATGAAAATAATACTTATGCTTTCGTTACTAACCAATTAGTTGTTTATGAAGTAAAGTTTAAAGCAAGTAATTATATTTTCGAGGAGTATTCTTCTAAAATACAGAATACTTACGAATTTGTTATTGAAGTAGCTGAAAATCCTTCCTCAAAAGAACCTTCTCTTGACGAGCGTATCCCTTCAACCATTTCATCGATTTTCCAAGACTTTTTTACACTTAAAGAAACAGTTGTTGTCTATATTTGTGATGATGCTGATAGTAGAGGACGTGCCAGAAATCGTAAATTTAATCAATGGTTTGAACAATATAATCCACTGACTTTTATGAAACTGGATTTTGCTTTTGGAACTGCCGAAGACAAATATTTCACTACTTTGATTATGCGTTTGGACAATCCTAATATGTCAGAAATTGTAACCTCATTTCAAACCTTATCAGTAAAGTATAATGCAAAATAAAAAAATAAACATAGGCTTAGTCCAAATGTCATGTACCGCTGATGTACAGGCAAATATGCAAAAGGCAATCTTAGGAATTCGTGAGGCGGCTCAAAAAGGAGCAAATATTGTCTGTCTCCAAGAATTATTTACATCATTATATTTTTGTGATGTGGAAGACCATGAAAATTTCAAATTAGCCGAAGCCATTCCCGGCCCCTCTACGGACACACTTTCTGCCGTTGCCAAAGAATTGGGCGTGGTAATTATTGCTTCGCTTTTTGAAAAACGTGCCGCAGGTTTATACCACAACACAACGGCAGTTTTGGATGCTGATGGAACGTATTTAGGGAAATACCGAAAAATGCACATTCCCGATGACCCCGGATATTATGAGAAGTTTTACTTTACACCGGGAGATGCTTCACCAGAAGATTCGGGATACAAAGTCTTTCAAACCAAATTTGCCAAAATTGGCGTATTGATTTGTTGGGACCAATGGTATCCTGAAGCGTCAAGAATTACGGCTTTGATGGGTGCTGAGGTACTTTTTTATCCAACGGCAATTGGTTGGGACACCAACGAAACTGACCCCAATATTAACCGTGAACAATATTCGGCTTGGCAAACGATTCAACGCTCGCACGCTGTGGCAAATGGTGTACACGTGGTATCGGTTAATCGGGTTGGACGTGAAGCTGACCAACAATTCTGGGGTGGAAGTTTTGTGGCAAATCCATTCGGAACACTTTTATACTTAGGTTCGCACGACCAAGAGGAAGTTCACGTGCAAGAAATTGATTTAGATAAAACGGAATATTATCGTTCTACTTGGCCTTACCTACGTGATAGAAGAATTGATAGCTACCAGCCAATTACAAAACGGTTTATTGATTAATTATAGTTGTTGAAGTTTGAATTGTTGAATTGTGGATATACACTGCAATAATTCAACAAATCAAACTTCAACAATTAAATTCCCTCCAAATTTGCCCCTCTCATCGGCACAATTACTGTATTGGTCGAAAATTGTCTAAATCTAAGACACACAAATGCAATATTTGTGTTGTATAGTTGTCATTCATTCATATTTAAGCATTTTTCCGCTCATCTGAAAATGTTCCCATTTGTACTATTTTAATTTTATCGTAAACAAGTCAACCATAATTTTGGTTATTGTTTCCAGTTACTTCAAAATTTATTAATATTCATATTTATGAAAAATTTATTACTTTTTTCTGCAGTATTTTGCCTTTTCGTTAATTCTGTTTTTGCTCAATTTCCGATGGGTGGCGGCGGTTTTGGTGGTGGAGGTTCTCGCAGAGGCGAACAAACTGCTATTCCTGGAACAGCACAAGCTGCTGCAAAAGGTTCAGGCAAAATCATGGGTTATGTGGTTGATTCATCGGTTTCAAAAGCTGTTGAATATGCCAGCATTGCTTTATCAACCAAGAAAGACAATAAAATTATTGATGGTGCAATTTGTGACGATAAAGGAAAGTTCACACTTACAAAGGTGGCTACGGGCGAATATATTTTATCCGTTTCTTTCATGGGTTTTCAATCCAAAAAAATAGAGGTCAACATTATCAATAAAAATGATGAAATAGATTTAGGGGTAATTAAGTTAAATCAAAGTACACAGACTTTGGCGGAAGTGACAGTTGAAGGACAACGTTCATTGATTGAGGACAAAGTGGATAGATTGGTTTATAATGCCGAGAAAGATATTACCAACAAAGGAGGAGACGGTGCTGATGTTCTTAGAAAAGTGCCTTCGTTATCAGTCGATTTAGATGGCAATGTGTCATTAAGAGGAAGTTCAAACGTAAGAGTTTTGATTAATAATAAACCTTCAACCATCATAGCCAGTAATGTTGCCGATGCTTTGAAACAAATTCCTGCCGATATGATTAAATCAGTAGAGGTAATCACTTCACCGTCAGCTAAATATGATGCAGAAGGTTCATCAGGAATTATTAATATCATCACCAAAAAGAATACTTTGCAAGGACTTACACTCAATATGGATACGAGCGTTGGAATTAGAGGTGGTAACTTATCCTTGAACGGTAATTACCGTAAAGGTAAAATGGGTTTTTCGTTGGGTGGTTTTGGTAGAGCAAATTATAATATTAACGGTCGTTTTGATAATACCCAAATCACAACGCTGACAGACGGAACAAAATCCACGAATGTTCAAGGTGCGGAGACACGCAGTAGTGGATTGTTTGGAAATTATCAATTTGGATGGGATTGGGATATTGATAAATTTAACTCGGTTACTGCCTCGGTAAAATTAGGAGCAAGAAATCAATATAATTACCAAGATGATTTATTAACTAATATTTACAGAGGATCAATCCAAAACCCTTCTACATTGTTCAATACTTCGACTCGTGATGTTGAATCTATTGATAATTCAAATAATGTTGATGCAAATATTGATTATACCCATACCTTTAAAAAACCTCAACAAGAACTCTCAATTTCAGGGCAATTCAGCAGAAATAATCGAGTAAATGATTTTACGAATAGGATTTTAGGACTTCCTGAAGGCTCGAATATTATCACGAACACAAATCCAAGTTCTAACCAAGAGACAACTCTACAGATTGATTATCAGACACCCATCGGCAAAACACAGATGGTTGAGTTTGGTGGAAAAGGAATTTTTAGAAAGGTTAATTCTAATTTTAGACAAGTTGGAAATAATGGTTCATTGGATTACGACCAAAATATTGCGGCTTCTTATTTTTCATATACACTTACCACAAAGAAGAAGTATAGTTTGAAAGTGGGAGGACGTTATGAGTTTACCAATATTGATGCTGTTCAAGTTTCGGAAAGCAATGGAACTCAAAATATTGATATTGTTGATTACGGAACATTTGTGCCGAGTATAAATTTATCAAAGAGTTTGAAAGGTGGAACAACTTTGAAGTTAGGTTACAATCGCCGTATTCAGAGACCTTCGCTACAGTTTTTGAATCCGAACAGAAATGCTTCCAATCCATCAAATGTAACGGAGGGAAACCCAGCCTTGGCACCTGAGTTTACGAACAATTATGAATTTACGGTGAACACATTTTTCAAAAATGTTTTTTTGACCACGGCATTCTTTGTGCGTAATACCACTGGAGGGATTGAAAGTGTTAGAACTACTACGGTCGATGCCCAAAATAGACCTATTATTTTAACAAACTATTTGAACATTGGTAACCAAGATGCTTACGGAACTAATATATTTTTAAATGTATCCTCTGGGAAATTACAAATCGGTGGAGGAACAGATTTATTTTATACTGTTTTGAAAAATAATAACCCAAATCCACTGTTTAATGCTTCCAATGAAGGTTGGGTAGCGAGTGCCAGAATCTTTGGTAGTTATAACATTGCAAAAGGTTGGGGCTTACAGACTTTTGCTTTTTACAGAGGAAACCAAGTGCAATTACAAGGAAATCAAGGAGGATTTGGAATTTATAGTTTGGGGGTGAAAAAAGATTTTGTTAATAAGAAGGGTAGCATTGGAGTTGGAGCTGAAAACTTCTTCACACCTAATGGTTTTGTAATTAAGAGTGATATTGATTCCCCTACGATAGCCCAAAATAGCGTCACTACTTTGCGAAATATGAACTTTAAAGTATCGTTCAGTTACCGCATCGGTAAAATATCATTTACGGAAACAAGAAAGAAAAAGAAATCGGTAAATAATGATGATATGAAAGATGGTGGCGACGGTGGAGGTCAGCCAGCTGCACCAGCGGCTCCTGCGGGTGGCGGTGGTCGTCCGAGAAATTAGGGTATTATTAATCCATAAAAAAGCCTCTCAAATCATTTTGAGAGGCTTTTTTATGGATTAATAATGATTTCTTACAGTATGAATGATAATGTCTTCGTCAGTAACTTCATAAACTAAACGATGTTCATCATTGATTCGCCTCGACCAAAAACCACTAAGATTACCTTTCAGAGCCTCTGGTTTTCCAATCCCTTCAAAAGGTGTTCTTCCACATTCCTCGAACATTCTGAAAATACGTTTCAACATTTTTGGTTCATATTTTGCCCAATCTGCCATTCCATCAAGAGCATCTGGTGTAAGCGTAATATTCCTCATATTTTCGTACGCTTATATTTTTTAATTTCAGAAATAACATCAATATCTTCATCTTCTTCTAATGATTCAGCTAATTTAGCAATTTCATCGTAAGGTATTGAATAAGATATTTTTGACTTTTTATTTTTTTCGATTGTTTCTAAAAGTGATTCTTCCGACTTAACAAAAATCTCCACTTTTTGGCTACCAAAAAAAGCCTTAATACTATCTAAGATATTGGTATCTGCCTTATCGGCTTCGATATGAAAAACGAGTGAACTCATAGCCTTATTTTTTTGACAAATTTACAAGTTAAATACGCAATAATCAAATCCAATCAATCGTCAATTCGTCAATCGTTGCCATGGTTTCTATGGTGAAATGCAACACTTTAACGATATTTTCTACGTTTCTCCTTTGTTGGTGTTTTCACCATAGCCGTCAGGCTACTAACATCGGAGATGTTCAACCTTTGTAGAAAATATTGATTATCAGGCGTTTAGGCTTCGGAGAAGCCCAACCTTAAAACTAATGTTAGGCTTCTCCGAAGCCTCGTAACTCGCTGATAATCAATTACTACAAAGGTTATGCTTCTCCGAAGCAACCTCTTAACCTGACGGCTATGGTGTTTTCACCAACAAAATTTCGTCCGATTTGTTGGCGAAAACACCAACAAAGGCGAAATCCAGTACAATAAAGTGCGATTTTTTTTATAACTTAAACCTTTAATTTAAAGAAGAATAATTCATAGACAATGCCATGACTATCAATAAGTTATTAATATGGAGTTCAGCCGTTTTGGTGGGTGGTTTTTCGATGTATTCATTGTTTGGATACAGCAATGAGGTGGATTACAGTACCCAAGTAAAACCCATTCTTAACCGTAGTTGTATCAAATGCCATGGAGGCGTGAAAAAACAAGGAGGATTTAGTGTTTTATTTCGTGAAGAGGCTTTGGGAAAAACTAAATCGGGCAAACCCGCCATCATTCCAGGTGACCCCGAGCATTCAGATTTTATAGCAAGATTGACTCACAAAGACCTCGAAGAAAGAATGCCTTATCAATCTGAACCGTTATCAAAAGATGAGATTGAATTACTAACGAAATGGGTGAAACAAGGAGCAAATTGGGGTGAACATTGGGCTTTCACAACGCCCGAAATGCCGTCTGTTCCTAACAAAAACTTCTTTGCGGGCTTCACAGACTGGTTTTCTGCTAAATGGGAGAAAAACGACATTGATTATTTTGTTTCGGATAAATTAGAAAAAGAAAATCTCAAACATTCTGTACAAGCCGATAAAGGAAGGCTTCTTCGCCGTGTCTGCCTCGACCTCACAGGACTTCCCCCAACTGAACAACAACTGACTGATTTTCTGAATGATAAGTCGGATAATGCCTACGAAAAAGCGGTTGATAAATTGTTGGCTTCTCCTAAATACGGTGAACGTTGGGCGGGAATGTGGTTAGATTTGGCGAGGTATTCAGATACAAAAGGCTATGAGCGTGACGACCAAAGAAGTATCTGGAAATACCGTGATTATGTGATAAACTCCTTCAACCAGAATATGCCTTACAATCAGTTTATTAAAGAACAGTTGGCGGGTGATTTATTGCCAAATCCTACTGATAATCAATTGATTGCCACGGGTTTTCACCGTAACACCATGACCAATGATGAAGGTGGAACTGACAACGAAGAGTTCAGAACGGCGGCGGTTATGGATAGAACCAATACAACTTGGGAAGTTTTGCAAGGGACGACTTTTAGCTGTATTCAATGCCACAGCCACCCTTATGACCCTTTTCGGCATGAGGATTATTACAAATATATGGCATTTTTCAATAATACTCGTGATGAAGATACTTATGGCGATTATCCCCATTTAAGGCTTTTTCAAAAAGAGGATTCAGCAAAAGTAGTTCAAATCAAAAATTGGATTCAGAAAAACGCTACGCCGCAAAAAGCGAATGAGTACAACAAATTTTTGAAGACTTGGCAACCTACCTACAATTCACTCTCTTGTGATCAATTTATCAAATCTGAATTATCCGATACTAAGTTTTTGGGTATGCAAAACGGAGGTTCAACCCGTTTAAAAAACGTTGATTTGAACGGAAAAAATCAAATGATTTTTCGGTATAATTCCAATAAAATAGGAGGGACTTTCACGATACATTTGGATAAAATTGATGGCGAAATTTTACTATCAACTAAATTAGATACTACGAAAGGTTATCAGTCGAAACAGATTTATTTCAAGCCTGTAAACGGAATTCATAATCTATATTTCAGAGCCGTTAATCCAAATTTGAAAGGAAAAGAAGATTATACTGCCATTTTTGATTGGTTTGGTTTTTTAAGTGAATTTCCAGCTAAAAACAATCCAGAGCATGATTCAATGCAAAAAGAATTTTGGCGTTTGGCAAATATTAGTACGGATATTACGCTGGTGATGCAGGAAAACCCTCTGAATTTGCACAGAAAATCAAACGTTTTTGAACGGGGAAATTGGACAGTAAAAACTCAGGAAGTTCAGCCAGATATTCCTACTTTATTTGGTGGTTTACCAAAAAAATTACCCAAAAATCGTTTAGGTTTAGCTACTTGGATTGGTAGTGAACAAAACCCATTAACAGCAAGAGTTGCCGTGAATCGTTTTTGGGAACAAATCTTTGGTATTGGACTCGTGGAAACGATGGAAGACTTTGGTACACAGGGTTTTACGCCTTCAAACCCTGAATTATTGGATTATCTGTCCATCAAATTTATGAAGGAATTTAATTGGCAACCTAAGCAGTTATTGAGGGAAATAGTGATGTCGGCAACTTACCAACAGGATTCAAAAGTTACGCCCGAAATGTTAGATAAAGACCCAGCCAATCGTTATTTTGCCAGAGGAGCAAGGGTTAGATTATCGGCGGAACAAGTCCGTGACCAAGCTCTTTTAGTAAGCGGGGTTTTGAGTAATAAAATGCACGGAAAAAGCGTGATGCCCTATCAACCCGAAGGTATTTGGGGAGCTCCATACAGTGGTATCAGTTGGAAACAAAGTGAAGGCGAAGATCAGTTTAGACGTGCTTTATATACTTACTGGCGGAGAAGTAGCCCATATCCATCAATGGTAACTTTTGATGGTACGAGTCGAGAGGTATGTTTGGCAAGACGATTACGGACAAATACGCCTCTACAAGCCCTTACAAGCCTAAACGATCCTGTTTATGTGGAATGTGCAAGGTATTTTGCCAAAAGGATGGATAAGGAAAAGATGGATATAAAAGGACAAATCCGTAAGGGATATTTGTTAGCGATGTCCAAAGAAATATCGAATGATAAACTGTTAATTTTGAATGAATTATATCAAAAATCATTACAAGACTTTAAGAAAAATCCAAATGAAGCCATGAAGTTTTTAGGGTATTGTGAAGACAACTCCATCAAACCAAAAAATATGCCCGATTTAGCAGCAAAAACGATGGTGGCCATGACGATTTTGAATTTGGATGAATTTGTGATGAAGGAGTAATACCAAAAATTAAAACCAATGAAAATCCACCAAGAAGCACATAAACAACTCTTAGAATACGAAACTCGAAGACATTTCCTCAAACAATGCACCACGGGTATTGGCTTGATGGCAATGGGTTCATTCCTTGATAGTTGCGGAATAAACAACGTCTCTGCCGATGCTCTGGCGAACGCTCAAAATCCCCTTTCCCCTAAAAATTCGCCACTTTTGGGTAAAGCAAAAGCCGTAATTTATATTCACACGGCGGGTGCTCCATCGCAATTGGAAATGTTTGATTATAAACCAGAACTCCAAAAAATGGACGGGCTTCCTTGTCCACAATCGTTTTTGGAAGGAAAGAAATTTGCTTTCATTCGGGGCGTTCCTAATATGTTGGGGGCTCAGGCGAAATTCTCACAAGTCGGTAAAAGTGGAGCTTGGCTTTCTGATAATCTGCCTCATTTACAGACCGTTGCCGATGAAATTTCGTTCCTGAAAGCCATGCACACCGACCAGTTTAACCACGCACCCGCTCAATTGTTGATGCACACAGGTTCGCCAAGATTGGGTCGTCCTGCGATGGGTTCTTGGGTTACGTATGGATTAGGTTCAGAGAATCAAAACTTGCCTGGTTATGTGGTTCTGGCTTCGGGTGGACGAAATCCCGATGCGGGGAAATCAGCCTGGGGAAGCGGATTTTTGCCTTCGGTATATCAAGGCGTTCAATGTCGTTCAGAAGGTGACCCCGTTTTGTATTTAACCGACCCCGATGGAATGAGTAGAGACTTACGTAAAAGTTCGATTGAAGCAATCAACAAAATTAATCAAAAACAATACGAAGAATTTCACGACCCAGAGACGATTGCGAGGATTTCACAATATGAAATGGCATTCAAAATGCAGACCTCCGTACCCGAAGTCATGGACATTAAAAACGAGCCAAAATACATTCATGAGATGTATGGAACGGAATTGGGAAAAGAAAGCTTTGCCAATAACTGTCTATTAGCCAGAAAGTTAGTGGAAAATGGGGTACGTTTTGTTCAACTTTTCGATTGGGGTTGGGATACCCACGGTACGGGCGAAGATAGTTCGGTGGGGAAAGGATTACAACAAAAATGCAAAGAAACGGATCAAGCCACAACGGCTTTGTTAATTGACTTAAAACAGCGAGGATTATTAGAAGAAACGCTCGTTGTTTGGGGTGGAGAATTTGGCAGAACGCCCATGCAAGAAAACCGTGAAGGTAGAGTTTTGGCATACAAAGGTCGAGATCATCACACCGAAGCATTTACCATTTGGATGGCGGGTGGTGGCATCAAAAAAGGATATTCCCACGGAGAAACTGACCCCATTGGCTACGCTGGAATATCGGGTAGAACGTCCACTTATGACTTACAAGCAACGATTTTACACACATTAGGTTTCGACCACGAGAAATTCACTTATCTATTTCAAGGCAGAAATTTCAGATTGACCGATGTGCAAGGAAAAGTGATAAAGGAGGTTTTGGGTTGACAATATTAGACCACGGATGAAACAGATTAAGCGTATTTACACGGATTTTTTCAAGAATTATGTTGAATTTCCCCAAAATAAGAAATCTGTGAAAATCCGTATAATCTGTTTTATCTGTGGTCTAATTTTATCTTACTTTCTATACCAAAACCATCATCTCCTCCTGCCCATAAAAAACTGAAACCTCTTCTAAAATCTCTAAAATTTCTTGGTAATTCATTGAAGTAACTAACCTCATTCTGAACTCCTTAAAGTGGGAAATTCCCTTGAAATAATTAGAATAATGTCTCCTCATTTCTACGATACCAACATGATTTCCTTTCCAACGAATACTAAAATCTAAGTGTTTTCTACAAACGTCAATTCTATCATCAATCGTCGGGGGAGCTAAATGTTCGCCCGTTTTGAAGTAATGTTTTATCTCATTAAAAATCCAAGGATAACCGATAGCAGCCCGTCCAATCATGATGCCGTCCACACCAAAACGATTGCGATATTCCAAGGCTTTTTCGGGAGAATCAACGTCGCCATTCCCGAAAATTGGTATTCTAATTCTTGGATTTTCTCGCACTTTCGCAATTAATCGCCAATCGGCATCACCCCTATATAATTGGGCTCGTGTACGCCCATGAATCGTAAGTGCTTCAATGCCAATATCTTGCAAACGTTCAGCCACTTCTTCAATGTTTTTAGTGGTATCATCCCAACCCAAACGGGTTTTCACCGTTACGGGCAAAGTCGTTGATTCAACCACGGCTCTTGTCATTAAAACCATTTTTGGAATATCCTGCAACAAAGCCGCACCTGCTCCACGACAAGCCACCTGCTTTACGGGACAACCATAATTTATGTCCACCAAATCGGGCCCTGCATTTGAGGCAATTTCACCGCAAACTCGCATGGTTTCAATGTCTGAACCGAACAACTGAATGCCGATAGGACGTTCATATTCAAAAATATCCAATTTCTGAACCGATTTTGCTGCATCACGAATTAATCCTTCCGAAGAAATAAACTCCGTGTACATCAAATCAGCCCCATTTGCCTTGCAAACCGCCCGAAAAGGTGGGTCAGAAACATCTTCCATCGGTGCAAGCAACAAAGGAAAATCACCTAATTCTATGTTTTTAATTTTAACCATCTTTTTGTAGGTTTTAGGGGTTGGGGGTTAGGATTTTTAAGCTATTTAGTGAAATGAAATTATTTCTGTTAAACTAACCCCTAAATCCTAATCCCTAAATCCTAAATTATGCGTAAATTTACAACCATTATGACAAATTTCGATACTTCTTCCTCACAAACTAATCTGCCGTTTATTTCCAAAGTTATGATTTTGGTAGGTCTAACTCTGGTTTTTATGACCATTGGCTCGGTAATTGGATTTTTCTTTTTTACTCAAATGACAGGAATGCCTTTTGCCGAAATCGGAGAATTTCAGAAACACTTCAATGATTATCCCAATATGTATGATGCCGTAATGGCTTTGCAGACTTTTTCAACCCCTATTCCGTTCATTGCCGCATCATTTTTTTTCTGGATTGTTATTGAAAAACAAACGCTTAATTCATTTAGTTTCCGTGAAGTAGAACTGCCTATATTTTTCGTAGTGGCACTTTTAGTCATTGTTTTTATGTTTTTTGATGCGTTGATTATTGAGTGGAATCAAGGAATTGTATTTCCAGAATCATTGAAAGGCATCGAAAAATGGATGAAATCAAGTGAAAACGAAAGGTCGGAATTAACCAAATTGTTAACAGATTTTAAATCGCCATCTCAGTTGATTGTGGCAATGGTTGTAGTGGCAGTTTTAGCGGGAGTTAGTGAAGAGTTATTGTTCAGAGGGGTTTTGCAAAACATTACTTTACGAGCCTCTGGAAACCCACACGTTGCCATCTGGTTCGCCGCTTTTGTCTTCAGTTTTATCCATATTCAATTCTACGGTTTTTTTCCAAGAATGCTTTTGGGTGCATTATTTGGCTATTTATATTACTGGACAAAAAATATTTGGGTACCCATGTTTGCCCATTTTGTCAATAACGGATTCACCTTGCTGATGGCATATTTATACTCAACAAAGGCGGTTGATGTGAACATAGAAGATACAAAATCCGTACCTTTAATGATGGCTTTGGGCTCGTTGTTATTGACAGGTTTGATTTTGAGAGGGATTTATCAGAAATACAGTGTTAAGTTGTGAGGTATTTAGTTGTGATTTAGTGATTTGTGAGTGGTGATTTTAAAACGCTCAATAGTAAAGTTTAAATCACATTTTTTATAATTTGACATAAATCACAACTCACAAACTCACAACTCACAAATAGAAAAAATGAACGATTGGAAAAAAATTTATGAATCCACGAGTCCTATCAAAGCACAATTAGCAAAAGCTTATTTGGTTGAGGAACATCAAATAGAAGCCATAATTATGAATAAACAAGATAGTTCGTATTTATTTGGTCTCTGTGAGGTTCACGTACCCTTGAAAGATGCAGTTTTGGCAAAATTTTTATTAGAAAACGAAGGAGGACTTAATTAGTTGTGATTTGTTGATTTGTGAGTTGTGATTTAAAATTTCCGACTAATAAATCACTAAATCACAAATCACTAAATCACAAATATTAATATAAATGAATCAAAAACTACAATCCATGTCAAACCTGCAACAGCGGGTAATTGCGGCAGTTGTTGCCGTACCTTTTTTGATATTTTGCATCGTGTTTAGCGACTGGACATTCTATGGACTTTTTGCTTTGATTGCCATTTTTGCACAATTAGAATTCTATAAATTATTGGGATTAAACGGAAATACACCCCTAAAATACTACGGAACATTTTGTGGTTTTGTCTTAGTAACGGTTACCTACTTAATTGAAAAAGGAGTTATTGCGGAATCAAATTATTATATCCTTTCCCCTTTGATGGCTTCCATTTTCTTTATAAAATTGTATAAAGCCAAAGACGATAAACCATTCAGAAACATTGCCTACACTTTTCTGGGCGTGATTTACGTAGCTTTGCCTTTCGCTTTGGTTATAGTTTTAGCATTTTTAGAACTCAATACTTTCAGTTGGCAAAAACCATTGGGTTGTCTTTTTCTTTTGTGGGCGAGTGACACGGGAGCATATTTTGCGGGTACCAAATTTGGCAAAACTAAATTATTTGAAAGAGTTTCTCCCAAAAAATCGTGGGAGGGAAGCATCGGTGGTTTTTTGGCATCCATGCTTGTGGCTTATGTTTTATCAATCTATTTTTTGGACCTAAAAGTCTGGCAATGGTTTGGTTGCGGGGCAATTATAGTGGTAGCAGGAACTTACGGAGATTTAGTTGAATCGCTTTTTAAACGTAGCATAAAAATCAAAGATTCTGCCTCAACAATCCCTGGGCATGGTGGCTTTTTAGATAGATTTGATGGACTCTTACTATCAATACCTTTCATTATTACGTTTTTAAAATTGTTTTCGTAGCATTAGAAATACGTTAAAATCTGTTAAAGGCAAACCATTCTATCCTTCAAAACGTTTATTTTATGTAAGTTTACAGTATAATAATTTTACGATGTCGATGAGCCATAAAAATATAAATCATTTGAAAAATAATTTAACACCTATTTATTTAAAGTATCTGTTTATCAGTACTTTGTGTTTTGTTATTGTGGTATTTGCAAACGTCTCGGCATTTGCTCAGGAACATAGTAATTCTATTATTTTTAAAGGTAAAGTTGTGGCAATTCGAACCTCTGAATTTCTTCCAAATGCGTATGTGTATAATGCCAATTCAGGCAGAGGAGCATTAACAGATGATTTAGGAAATTTTCAACTATATGTTTACCCAGGCGATAGTTTAACGTTCAGTTATGTGGGATACAAAAAGAAATATTATATTGTCCCTTATATCTTGGAGCCAATTCAAACGGGAATCATACACATGGCAGAACAGTCAACTATGTTAGCAGAGGTCAAAGTTTATCCCTATAGCACAGAAGAGGATTTCAAGAAGGCATTTTTGGATATGAAGGTGGAGAATGAGGCGGGTAGAAGAGCCTTAGAGAAGAATTTAGAACAATCAAAATTGAATATTTTAGCTTTACAAGCGGGTTTGAGCGGAGCAGGGAATTTTAGAAATTTTTCTGACCAAATGACTTACAACATGGCAAATAGGAATTTTGTGCAAGATCCAATTATGGCTTTAACAAATCCATTTGCTTGGGCAAATTTTATCAAATCTGTGAAAAGAGGTGATTTGAAACGTGATGATTATAAAAAAGCCTATCAAGATGCTCCATCAGAGGGTGTTTCACGTCAAAAGATTATGTCTGATATGAAAAAAGGGAATTAGCTATTTTAGTACTTATTACTTTGTTCTGGGTGCTTATTTTTCAACATCACAGAAGCAAAAACCCTTAACTAAAAAGTATGGAATTTATTAGTGAAAATTACCGAATAAGAATTACCGAAGTTGATGCCCATAGCCAACTTACCATCCCCGCACTTAATGGACTTTTGCAAGAAATGGCTTGGCGACATTCGGTCGTTGAGAAGGTTTCAGTTCATGAATTATCCGCCCAACACAACATTTCTTGGGTTCTTTCTCGCTTAAAAATCTGGATTGATAGATTGCCAAATTATGATGAAACTATCAGTGTAAAAACGTATATTCAAGGCGTTGATAAGTATTTTTATCATCGTGATTTTACGATAATTGATGCTGATGGAATTGAAATTATCAGAGCAAACAGCGTTTGGGGGCTGATGGATATTGTTAAAAGAAGAATTACTTCCATACCCGAATGGATGCTTGCTGTTACCCCTATCTACACGAAGGTAAAACCCGTAGAAAGGGTTGCAGGTAAGATTTTAAAGATTGAAAATATCAAGATTGAAAAGAATTTTGACACTCGGTGGCATGATATTGACTCTAATCAGCATGTTAATAATACGAAATACGTGGAGTGGTTAATGGAAAGCGTTCCTACTGATATTCTCAATAATGGTAAGCTGAATTCAATTGATATGATTTTTAAAAATGAAAGCGTTTTAGGTGATAAAATAACCACACAAAGTCAAGCAACTGACAGCGGTTTTATTCACAGAATTTTGAATCAGAATGGGCAGGAGTTGGTGACTGGGGAAACTGTTTGGGAGTTGTAATTTACAAAAACTTCACCTCAATCCTACGATTTAATTTACGATTTTCGTCTGAACTATTGGGTAAATATGGACGAGTTTTGCCGTAACCTTCTGCCCTGATTTTCAAGATATTAACGTTCTTTTGAGCCAAATAATCAACCACAGATTTTGCTCTTTTTTGAGATAAAATTAAGTTATCTGCTTCTTTTCCTACATCATCCGTATGACCCGAAATTTCAATCGGTAAATCAGGATTTGCCTTCAATAAAGCAACTAATTTATCCAATTCAACGGTAGATTCTGATTTTAAATCCCATTTTGCGGTATCAAAAAAAATGTTGTTCAAAATCTCTTTTGCTTCTTTTTTAATCGGTTCAAGCGGAATATCTAAAATTTTGTCAAGCCCAATTTCATCTGAGAAATCAAAATGTAGACTCTTGAAAAAATAACCTTTTTTACTAACAAAAACCGCATATTCTCCGCCACTTGTAAGTACAGAAGTGTAAGTTCCTGACTGGGAATCGGAACTGAATTTACCCACCAATTCGTTGTTTTTCAAGGCAATCAGCTCAATATCAGCCTGTAATTTCTGTTTTGTTTTAGCATCATAAACAAATCCTTTCAAAAAAGAAGTAGCTTCAAACTTCGCTTGTAAAGATTCTGGAACTTCGATTTCTACAATTTTTGCTCTTCTTATTTTATCGTCAATGTCACGTTCCAAAGAGTAGTAGGCCTTTTTACCATCGGCGGTAATGAAAAGTGCTACTTGGTCTTCAAAAGTATTTAAAGGATAACCTAAATTTTCGGGATTTTTCCATTTATCTTGTTGGTTTTCAGTAAAATACAAATCTAAGCCGCCCATTCCCACGTGTCCTTCTGAGGCAAAGAAAAGCGTTTTTCCATTGGCATGAATAAAGGGAGAAAGATCATGTTCAATCGTATTTACAGGACTTCCTAAATTTGTAGCTTTCGTCCACATATTGGTAGAATCCAATTTGCTAACCCAAATATCTCGCTTGCCCAAACTTCCTTTTCTGTCCGAAACAAAGTATAAAGTTCTCCCATCGGCAGACAACGAAGGTTGTGATTCGTATTCTGGAGAATTCACACCTAAACCTAAATTTTGCGGTGAAGTCCAGTTGTCTCCTTGTTTGTAAGAGATAAATAAATCACAACTCCCAAATCCCTTTTTTCCTCCACAAGCGGTAAAAACCAAAGTTCTTCCATCGGCAGAAATAGTGGCAGTTCCTTCATTTTCTTTCGAGTTGATTTTTTCAGAAATAGAAACAGGTTCAGACCAAATTTTGTCTTTTATAGAAGCGACATACAGATTCTCATCACCATCTTGATTACCCGTATAAATCAACGTTTCACGGTCGGCAGTCATGACGGGAAAATATTGCGATTGAAATTTATTGACCGATTTGGGTAGTTCTAAGGGATTGATAATCAGCGGTTTCTTTGTGGCTTCTAAGGCAAATTTACAGTTATCAATTCGAGTTTTATAACGCTTTTGATTAGAGGCTGTTACCGCCCCAATGCCTTTTTCTAAGAAAACCAACGCTTTTTGGTATTCTCCTTTTTTAAGATATAATTGTCCTACTTGCTGAGCAGCAATTTCAGTTACAGAAGTCTTTTCTTGAGCATTAACCGCTTTCTCATAGTTCAAAATGGCATTCCCAAACTGGCGATTTTGTTCATAGAGTCTTCCCAATTGAAAATATGGTTCTGAGAATAATTTATCCCGTTCAATTGCCTCCTCAAATTCAGAAAAAGCCTTTTCAATATTACGGTCTTTGAGAGCCTGAACGCCTTTTTCATAGGCATCAACGGCTTTTTTGTTGGTTGAGGAAAGGGGAGTTTGTGAATATGAATTAGGTAGATGGCAGGAAAATGAAAGTAGGCAGATTATTTGAATGAAAAATGGTTTCATAGTTTTGAAATTACTTTGACGCTTTGAATTTGAAATATCAATTAGTAAACGTTTTAACATGATTATTTATTGAAATTAACAAATTGAAGTTCATTGAATTTTGCAAAAGGTAAGATAATTATAGTATTTTTGTAAGTATATGGCAAGAGATTTTTACCACAATAACGTAAAATTAGCATTAGAAAATGATGGCTGGATAGTCACTCACGACCCTTATTCAATCAGAATAGATGAAGTTGGTTATGAAATAGACTTTGCAGCGGAACCTATTATTGCGGCAGAAAAAGAAGAAGCTAAAATTGCCATAGAAGTAAAAAGTTTCATGGGACCTTCTGCAATTAATGAATTCCATAAAGCAATTGGTCAATTTAATGACTACTCGGTTGCTCTGGAATTAATTGAACCAGAAAGGATATTATTTTTGGCAATTCCCACTGAAATTTGGGATAGATTTTTTTTGAAACCAATTATTCAAAAATCATTGGAAAGAGTAAAAGCAAAAGTGGTCATTTACGATCCAGCATTAAACAAAATAGTTAAATGGATAAAATAAAGTTATTTCAAAACGCCATTTTACACTTTTTAAATGGCTATTTATCAGATATGGGCAGAAACTTAAATTCTGATGTACAATATAAAATTTTAGCTGACTACGAAAACAATAGTTTCCAATTATTAGCTACTGGCTGGAATGGTAAACATTATGTTTTCGGACCTTTATTTCATTTTGACATTATTAACGACAAAATTTGGATGCAATGTAATAATACAGAGCGAGAAGTTGTTGATGAATTAATGGCTGATGGTGTAACTGCACAAGAAATTGTTTTAGGCTTCGTTCCTCCTTATGCACGTGTTCATACAGGATTTGCGGCTGCATAATTTATTAAGGAATATCCATAAACTTATGCACTTGTAACGAAATCCGCCACTTTGGATTGTTCTTCACGTACTCAATAATTTCGGGCAGCATCGTTTCCATTTTACTCCATTCGGGTTGCAGATATAACATACAATTACTTGAAACAACTGTCGCAAAACTCTCCGCCCATTCAAAATCTGATTGATTGAAAATGATTACTTTCAATTCATTCGCTTTTTGGTAAATTTCTGGATTGGGTTTCTTGAATTTTTTTGGCGAAAAACATATCCAATCCCATTCGCCCGTGACGTGTTCACAAACACCCGAAGTTTCAATATTTGTTTCAAAACCTGCTTCGTGTAAAGCTCCCGTCAAGGCATCCAAATTGTGCATTAGAGGCTCTCCGCCTGTGATAACTGCTAACCGTCCTGTATGTCTTGAAGCATCCGTAACTATTTGATTAATAGATAGTTTTGGATGTGCGTTCATGTCCCAAGATTCTTTTACGTCGCACCAGTGACAGCCTACATCACACCCCCCTAAACGTATAAAGTAAGCCGATCGTCCTTGATGAAATCCTTCGCCTTGAATGGTATAAAAATATTCCATCGTGGGCAAAAAAGTCTCTTGTATTTCTAAGTTTTCAGTATTCATTATTTATCACAAATTTTTTGTAAAATTAATCAATTCACTGTTTAATTCTCAGAATAGATGGTATATTCGTTCACATTTTATCCAAAATCAATTATGAAATTACTTTTTATCCACGGATTTGTAGAAGATCATACCATTTTTAATGAAGTCAGAAAAACTATTACGCAAGGCGAACAAATTGCCATAGATTTAGAAAAAGTACTACATACTTGGCATGATGCCCCAAAAGATTTAGACGTGCAAAAAATGGCTTCGTATCTGATTAGAAAGTATGAAATAACGGCTCAGGATTGCGTAATTGGGCATTCTATGGGTGGATGGATTGCATCATACATGAAGGAAGAATGTGGTTGTAAAGCAATTTTATTGGCTTCTTTAACCGACCAGAAGAAATTAATTACACCTTTGACTAACTTAACTTTGATTGAATATCTCCTAAAATTCGGTATTTTTCAAAGTTCATTGATGAAATCTTTTTTAAAAAAGGGTTATAAATTTCAAGAATCAAAACAACTTTATGATGGACTAATTGATGGTTTAATAAAAATGGATAAGAAAATTTTGTTTCAACAATCTCAAATCTTATTTGCGAAAGCAAAACCGCTCACCATCACCCCTGAATTGAGAGTTCATGCTCGGAAAGACAATATCGTTGGTTTCCCAGATGAAGACTTTATTGAAGTTTCGGGTGATCATTTCTCACTTATTTATCACACACAGCAAGTTGTGAAAGCTATTCAAAAAGTATTTTGATTTTCTAAATATCTTTTAACTCATTAACATCCTGATAATTACAATTAAAGATTCATCTAAAAAATTAGTTATTTGATTTTTAAAAATAATTGAAAATACTTGACTTTAGACTTTACACATCGTATATATTGCTAACATGCTTTGTTAAGTTTTGAATGAGTAGTCACACCAAATTAAACAATGTTTTTATTTGATGTAAATAATTGGACATCAGTTAATTGTTTTCCGAATATCGAACCGAAGCGTCGGACGCATCGAAATACGAACAACTACTTAACTACTCACCTGTACATTTTTTTTACCTACATTTGTCTGTCTGTAACAATTATTGATTAATTTTGGTTAAATCATTACTGAACATTTCAGTGATTAATTCGTTAAGTACCTTTTAAATGATTACCATTAATCGTTTTCTAATTCACTAAAAATCCACTCTCTTTATGTTGAAATCTTACAAATTTCTTACGCTAACGCTTTTTTTTATTGTTAGCACCGTTTCACTTTATGCACAAGGCGTAAAGGGTATCGTTAAAGATGCCATTACCAATCAAGGTATTCCAGGAACTTCTGTTGTTATAGAAGGGCGTTCATCAGGAACAGCTACCGATAATAACGGAAATTATACCCTCAGAATCCCTGCTGGTACCTACAAAATCAAAATCAGTTCTATTGGTTATGAAACCAGTATCATTTCTGTGTCTGTTTCTGGAACTGAGGTTATTTCACAGGATGTAACTTTAAAAGAAAGTACATCAACACTTCAAGAAATTGCCGTGATTGGCTCACGTTCGGTAACTGCCCGTACAAATATTCAAACCGCAACCCCTGTTGATGTTATCTCAACCAAAGAATTAAAATCTTTTGGACAAGTTGATGTCGGACAAATCCTAAATTTTGTTGCACCTTCATTTAGTTCAAATCGTCAAACGGTTACGGATGGAACTGACCACATCGACCCAGCTTCTCTGCGTGGGTTGGGGCCTGACCAAGTTTTGGTTTTGTTGAACGGAAAACGTCGCCATACTTCTTCATTGGTAAATATCAATGGTTCAGTGGGTCGTGGTTCTGTAGGTACGGATATGAACGCCATTCCAGTGGCAGCCATTGAAAGGATTGAGGTTTTGCGTGATGGTGCAGCCGCTCAATATGGCTCTGATGCTATTGCAGGAGTAATCAATATTGTTTTGAAAAAAGGTTACACAGGAACTTCGGCATCATTGACTTACGGTTCAAACTTGACAACGTTAAAATATACAGCACCTGTGATTGGTAGTACAACACCACAAAACCATAGCCATAGTATCACCGATGGACAAGTTTTACAATTCGATTTCTCAAAAGGTTTCCGCCTTGGAAAAGAAGGGTCATTAACGGTTTCAGCACAATACAACGACCGTGGACGCACAAGTCGCACAGGTTTAGATAATGCTCCGACTATTTATTTAGGAGCCAACGGAGGTTTTCCAGGAACACCAGCAGGACAAACTCAGGATGCGTTTAGAGCAAAATTAATTGCAGATGATGCTGCAATTGCCACAGGTCGTAATTATAACCGTGAAAATATGATTTTTGGAAATTCATCGGCTCAGAATTTTGGAATTTTTGCAAATGGAGGAATTCCATTGGATGAAAAATCAGAGATTTATTTCTCAGGTGGATATACCTACCGCACGGGTCAAGGATTTGGTAATAATCGTATTCCAGTTGCCCGTAATCAGCAACCAGTGAAGGCTGATGGTAGTTTGTTTTATCAAGATGGTTTTTTACCAGGCATAGAAACCGATATTTATGATAAATCTTTTATTGCAGGTTATAAAACAAAAATTGGTGAATGGTCAATGGACGTGAGTAATGTTTATGGAAACAACTCATTACAATTTTCAGTATTCAATTCTGGAAATGCTTCACTACCAGCCACAGATGCACAGCAAACTTCCTTCAATGCAGGGAAATTGTCATTTACGCAAAATACTTTCAACGTAGATTTTGCTCGTAATTATCAAAACCTTGGTGCTTTTAGTTCTCTAAACCTTGCATTTGGGGGTGAAATTAGAGTTGAAAAATTTAAAATTATGGCAGGTGAAGTTAATTCCTACTTTGGTGCTGCCGTCCAAAGACCAACTGCTTCTCTATTTGTAGGAGGACCAGCTCAAGGAACAACCGCTGCCGGACCTGGCTCGCAGGTATTTCCTGGCTATCAACCGTCTGACGAAACTGACAGAACTCGTGATGCAGGGGCCGTTTATGCAGATTTTGAAGCAGAAACAGGAAAATTATTGTTCGGTGTGGCAACTCGTTTCGAGAATTTTAGTGATTTTGGTTCAGCCTTGAATGGTAAACTTACCGCTCGTTATCAGTTAACTGGTGGTGTTGCCATTCGTGGAGCGGCAAGTACGGGTTTCAGAGCTCCATCATTGCATCAACGTTATTTCCAAAACACCAGTACCCAGTTTATTAATGGACTACCTTCAAACACTTTGACGGTGAATAACGACAATGACATTGCACGTAAAACAGTGGGAGTTGATGCTCTAAGACCCGAGAAATCAATCAATTATTCATTAGGAATAACCGCAAAATTGGGTAATTCGGGTACTTTAACGGCTGATGCTTACCAAATTGAAATCACCGACCGTATTGTGTATTCGGGTGCTTACACACGAGCTCAATTAGGTATTACGGATGCGACACAGTTTCCTGGGGTAAACAATGTACGTTTTTTTGCCAATGCTGTAAACACCAGAACACGTGGTATTGACATTGTGGCAACGGAAAGAATCCAAATGGGAAAAGGTAAACTTGTACTTTCAGCGGCATTGAATTTTAATAAAAATGAAGTGACTGGTATCAATAGTACAACTTTAATTGATGCCCCAAAAAATAACGACCCAGCCAATAATCCAAGTACATGGTATCGTACAGCCCTTTTTGACCGTCAACAAGTGGCGTTGATTGAAAGTTACTTACCAAACAGTAAGTGGAACTTATCAGCAGCGTACAGCATCGGTAAATTTGATATTACTTTCAGAGCTGTTCGTTTTGGGGAATCTAAGTTTAAAAACGTCCTTGACCCAGGAGCTTTAAAGTCAGATGGGACATTGTGGAATACCATATTTACTCGTAATAGTGATGGTGAATTTCCAATCGACCAGACTTTTCAAGCCGTTTGGATTTCTGATTTAGTGGTGGGATGTAAAATTACAAAATCTTTATATGCTTCAATTGGGGCAAATAATTTGTTTGACGTATATCCTGATCAAATTTTTATTGATGCTCGCAATGCTAAAGGTTCATTGGATTATGTTGCTGGACGTGATGCTTCTAACCGTGGACGTTTATTATTTCAACCAAATCAAGGTGGTTATAATGGTCGTTTTGTGTTTGGAAAATTGAGCGTCAACTTTTAAGATTTATTATACGGTAAACTAAGGATTTTAAGGATTGGTGCTTGATTCTATAATTATTTACACTCAATTTATAGGTGAGAGATGGTTGTAAAATTATCAAATGTCAATAAATATTAAATTTTATAACCGAATAATAAAAAGGTTGTGCCAAATATTTGATTTACGAAGTTAAATATTTATGTTTGTTATTATTATTCCTGAAACATGAATTTTATCTTGAAAATTTCATCAGTTGCAGAATTAAAAGTTTTACCAATGATTTTAAGTACGAACTATTCGTATCTAATTATAGTCATAAAATAAGTTGTGAGGAATAAAAATCTTTTGAACTCATAACTATATTTTGGTGTGTTAGTGATATATTTTGGCGAACCTTTATAAGGCTCGCCAAATTTTTTTATAGATATTCTCCCCTTTCTCTCCACAACTTTATTGTTTCCTTTCATCTTTTCTAATTTGCCATTTATCCAGTAATTCAAAAATATATTTATAGTACCTTGTTTTGCATAGTACCTTTTTATATCTTTGTTCTATCAAATTAGAATAATGATGCTATGATTATTGAAAAAAATAAAAACCATTAAAATTATGGATTTAGAAAACGCAAAAGTGCAGATGAGAAAAGGAATTTTAGAATTCTGTATTCTGCACATTATTTCGAGAGGAGAAGTTTATGCTTCTGATATGCTCGAAGAATTGACTTCTGCTAAAATTATGGTAGTGGAAGGAACGCTGTATCCTTTATTGACAAGATTGAAAAATTCTGGTCTGTTGGATTATAAATGGGTTGAATCGCTTTCAGGTCCACCACGAAAATATTACGTCTTGACAGAAACTGGTAAGACTTTTCTCGCTCAATTTGAAGAAACTTGGGTGGAGCTGCAAGGTTCAGTTGCTCAGATAATCCAAGATTCGTTTCATCATCATAATCCTTAATTCGATGTTCGGTTTTCGATTTTTGATGTTCGGTTTTAAGTGAAATTGTGTTCGTGAAAATCCGAACCAAAATGACACTTAGATAAACATCGAATTACAAATATCGAACCGAGCAACGGTCGCATTAAATTACGAACATCGAATAATAAACATCAAACATCGAAAATAAGATGAAAAAGACCATATCAATCAATATCGCAGGCATCGTATTTCATATTGAGGACGACGGCTACGAAAAATTAAACGCTTATCTGAAAGCTATTCAGAAATATTTTTCTTCCTACGAAGGCTCAAAAGAAATCGTTGAAGATATTGAAGCCCGCATTGCTGAGAAATTTTGGGACAAGCAAAAGTCAGATGATAAACAAGCCATTTCGATGCAAGATGTGGAGGGTTTAATTGCTTCAATGGGGTCGGTTTCAGACTTTGCCGCCATTGAAGAGGACGAAGATTTGGCAATGGCTGGCGGAAAAAGTCAAGACAAGCAAACTTTTAATCGTGAATCAACAAGTAATGATTCTTCTGAAAGTTCAAATCAATATAAATCTCAAACGGGTAAAAGCGAACCAGAATATAGATATAGTTCTACTAATAAAAAGCTATTTAGAGACACTAAACGCAAACTGTTAGGTGGTGTTTGTGCAGGATTAGCCTACAATTTAGGCTTCGATCCGCTTTGGGTAAGATTGGCATTTTTGTTTTTGCTTTTAGGAATTGGACCCATCACGGCAGGAGTTTTGAGTGGAATTACCTTAGTGTTTTATATTGCTTGTTGGATTGCCTTCCCTGCAAATGCTGCTTTGGAAGAAGATGATAGAATTCGTAAGTTTTACCGCAATCCTGATGGAAAAGTATTGGGTGGGGTTATGAGCGGAATAGCATCCTATACAGGCTGGGATTTGGGAACATTACGTTTTGTGTCTGTATTGAGCATTTTTCTATTTGGTTCAGGGGTAGTGGTTTACGTAATTCTCTGGGTGATTGCTCCCGAAGCCAAGACATTGACAGATAAAATGCAAATGTCTGGCGAACCCATTACCCTCGAAAATATTGAATCAAATATCAAAAGAACCTTCAATGTGGAGGATAAACACGAAAATGCAGTTACGAAATTATTATTGCTTCCGTTCAGGGTTATCTCGCAGGTATTCAAGGCATTAGGACCTTTTGCAGAGTTTCTGATTTCGGCAGGACGTATTTTTGTGGGTGGAATTATGGCTTTTACAGGTAGTATTTCTATGATTGCTATGTTCTTTGCTTTGTTTGTCAGTATGTCTGCCATTGATAATATGCCGGTGTATTTCTTCAAGATTCCATTGGGTTTATTTGGCCGTGATGCCTCTTCGTTGATGCTTATTGGTGGTTTTTTAGCTTTAGCTGTTCCAATGTTTGTAATTGCTTGTGCGGGTATTTCATTGATTATTCGTAAAAACCTTTTTACCCCAATGATATGGCAAAGTGCTTTGGGCGTATTTGTAGTGGGTTTGCTTATTACGATGTACACGGGAGTGAGGTACACAAGAAACTTTGCAAAAACAGCTTCCCTCGAAAAGGATTTGAATTATGTCATTGACAATAAAACGCCAATTTTTGCTATAAACTCAATTGATGGTGAATTTAATTGGAAACCTTCCATTGAATTAATTGGCTACAACGGTACAACAATTAAGGTTGAACAAGTTTTCAAAGCGGATGGAAAAGATAAAGGTGATGCGGAAAAAAATGCGAGTGATATTCAATATAACATTACGCAAATTGACTCTGTAATTCGTTTTGACGAAAGATTTGAGTTTAATGATAATGCTCGCTATCGTGACCAACGTTTGATTTTAAGGATTCTTGTGCCTTACGATAAAGAGTTTTCAATCACTCGTGAATTTGCTTATTTTGTGGATAACGTTTTTGCTCAAAAATACTTTGAAGACTCTGAGGGTGATAAATTTAAAGGTTCACTTTGGAAGTTTACAAAAGAGGGAGAATTGGTTTCAACTAATATAATCCTTCCTAATGAGGATGAAAACAATAACGATGAAGGCAGTTCACAAATACTTGATGTGAAAGATTTTGAGTTTATTAAATCTGATGTCAACAATGGAATTTGTAATTATGATATTCGTCAAGGAAATGAATTTAAGGTTGAAATTGAAGGAGCATACAGCAAGAAAGAGTTAAAATATGAAGTAAAAGACAATACGTTTTCAATTAATAATCGTGATAATAATGTCTTAAATATCAAAATAACAATGCCTAATTTGAAAGGAATAATTTTGAAAGGTGGCAACGGTGAAAGTACTATTCATGATTTTTCAGGGGATGACTTTACCGTAGAATTATATGATTCTAATAAACTGAATATTAATGGCACAGTTCAAACACTAAATGCTAAGCTCAAAGGTTTTTCAAATTTACAAGCATTCGATTTACAAGTAGTTAACGCCAATATTGAAGCTAAAGATAATACCGAAGCACAGGTTAATGTGAAAACTAAAATGGAAGCAAAAACATCTGGAATGGCTCAAATTCGGTATCGTGGCGAACCTTCCGAAAATCAATTTGTGCGTAATGGTGGTACGATTGAGAAAGAATAATCTTCCATTTACCCTTTTCAACTAACCTTCCATAAATATTTTAAACATCATGCAACTTTTCAACGTAATCTTGCATCTAATATTTAAACTAAAAAATAACATGAAATATCAAAACTGCTTTCGCAATTTGTTGGTAATGACCACATTATTGTTGGTTACAAATTTATTGACAGCTCAAAACAAAAAAGATTATCAATTGAAGGGATTCGACAAGTTAGATATGTCAAGTGCCTTTCAGATTGATGTAACGCAAGGTTCAACTTTCAAAGTTTCTGTGGATGCGGAACGTTCAGAAGATTTAGAGGATTTGAGTGTAACTATCAGTAACGGAACTTTATTCGCTAAATATCGTGACGGTAAAGGTGGATGGAAATGGAATAATAGTCGTAAAAAAGTATATTTTACGATTGTGATGCCAAATTTGAAAATGGTAGATTTTTCAGGAGCAACCAAATCAAAAATCGCAGGATTTAATGACTTAGAAGAATTGACCTTGAAATTCTCGGGGGCTGCAAATTCTGAAATTAACGTAAAAGCTGATAAAGTGAAGTTAGATTGTTCGGGTGCTTCTTCCATTAAAATGAACGGAAACGCCACAAAAATAAATTTTGATGTATCGGGAGCAAGCAACGTTAATTGTTATAATTTCACTGCCAAAGATGTTGATGCTGATATTTCTGGAGCAAGTTCGGTGAAAGTAAACGCTTCAAAAACCTTAAGCGTAGAGGCAAGTGGTGCTTCGTCGTTACGTTATCGTGGACAGCCTTCGGTAAAATCTGATGTCTCTGGGGCGAGTTCGGTGAAGAGTGAATAGTTTTCAGTTCGAATCATGATTTGTTGGATAAATGGATTTTAGGATTTTACATTGAAAATTAATCCAAAAAATCCATTAATCTGACGAATCCAAATTCAGACAGATAATGAATCAAAAAACCCTATCAGAAATGAACCTGATAGGGTTTTTGCTGTGTTGTAAATTTGAACAACTTAATCCG
>JAYVIV010000179.1:0-7016 GCA_043769985.1 Arcicella sp. | reverse complement strand
TTCAAGACCCAAGAAAGCCACAGGACTTGTTACTTCGTGGATAAAGTGGCGGTCAATCAGAAATACATCTGGACCATCTTCGATTTTACGAACAACGTGGGAATCCCACACTTTGTCGAATAAGGTTTGTTTACTCATATTTTTACGCTTGATTTTTTATTTCTTTGATTAACTCTTCAAGTTCTTTATCTGTAATATTGGCTTGTTCTGATTTATCGTAAATATCAGCCAGATAGACTTTCTCATTCTGAACAATTACGTAGGTTATTACCCTCATTCCGCCACTTTTACCTTTACCTTTACTGGCTACTGCAAGCCTTATTTTGAAAGTATTACCTCCTAATGGCGTTCCCAAAAAAGGATTTTCTTCAAGCGTTGCCTGTAAATTATTCAATTCCGTTTTAAGAGAAGGATATTTCTTCAATAACCTCTTGGCTTGTCTCATGAAATCACGAGTAGCAATAATTTCAAAGCTCATCTAAAAATTCTTTTAAAGTCATTGCCTTTTTACGACCAGCTTGTATTTCTTCAATTTCTTTGAAAGAAGCTGTTAATCTTTTTGTAAAGGCTTCTTTCTCTTTAAATTTTTTATACTCCTTCATCAGTTTTTCCCATTCTGATACGGGTAATCCAATCAAAACACCTTGGTCAGTTTGGATTTGTTGCGTGTGAAATGTCATGGTTTCAAAAATTATATTTTGCTGTTATTTTTTCTAAAAAGAATTTTATCCCTGCCCATTACTCGCCCTAAATAGGAGTTCGAAGCGAGCGAGATTATTCATTTTTTATACCTTTGATACGATTTTCTACCAATCCTAATATGTGTATAAATCCTGCAAATACCATAAATCCAAGGAAAGCACCTAACATCAACCCCCCAAAAAATGATAAAAATGCAATTAAACCTGTTTCTTTTTGCTGAGGATTGAAAAATGGTATTATATATTCCAAGCCAATAAAAAGTCCTCCTGTTAGGCAAATTAAGAATAGAAAAATTGATATTAAGATGATAATCCAATCCAGAATATCATCAGCAAATTTATAGAGAGTAATTCTATAAAAAATAGAGCCATCTTGTTTTAAGATGTAAGTAGAAACATACACTCCGATGCCTGCCCCGATAGCTCCAGAAACGCTTACCCCCAAAAGTGAATTTGATATATACAGTAGATAAGCTCCTGAAAAAAGTGCCCCAACGAGTGCAATTAGCATATTTTCAATAATTCTATCTCTTAAATTACTTTTCATCTGAAAATAGTTGAATGTATATGTTATAAAGTAGCGTCGAACCTCTAAAAGAGATGTTTTAAACAAAATACAAAATTGCAAAACATTTCCCATACCCACATACCGCCAAACGCCCAAACAATAGCGTTTTTAGTCCAAACATAAATCAAAGCCTAAAACCTTATTTTAAAAAATGAGTTTTATCATACAAGAGGACAATAAAAAAGGATTATGTCGTAAATTTGTAAACTGAAACAACCACAGATTTAGATGAGTAAGAATACTTTGCATTTTGAATTGAGTACACCCGTTGAAGACGACCGTCCAGTATATCTGTCGGGTAATTTCAACGCATGGTTGCCCGATAGAGAAAACCTTAAATTAGATAAGGTAGAGGACGGGAAATACATTTTAAAATTCCCCGATAATATAAAATTACCCGAGACTTTTGAGTATAAATATACCAAAGGAGGTTGGAATCAAGTAGAATTGGATGAATTTGGTAATGGAATTCCCAACCGTATTGCCAAAAATAGAAATGGCGTTTATCGTGATTTTGTTCCTCACTGGCGATTAGACGGTGAAAATCTTTCTGAAAACCTGATGCCCGAAGTTCGTTTGATTTCGGACGAATTTGCGATTCCTCAATTGGATAGAAAGCGGTCTGTTTATATTCTTTTACCTCATAATTACGAAACTTCCACGAAAACTTATCCTGTCATTTATCTTCAAGATGCGCAAAATCTTTTTGGCAATGGTTCTGACTATGGGAATTGGGAAATTGATAAACAATTAGCCGTTTTGTCGGCTCGTGAGCATGGAGACGTGATTGTGGTGGCAATTGCACACGGTGAAAAAGAACGTTTTCAAGAATATTCGCCTTACAATAATGAAAAATTAGGGAAAGGTCAAGGTCGTAAATATGCTCAATTTTTGGCTAAGACCTTGAAACCTTACGTTGATAAAAATTTCAGAACAAAACCAGAACGTGAATTTACGGGGATTGGCGGTAGTTCTTTGGGTGGTTTAATCAGTATCTATGCAGGATTAATGTTTCCAGAATCATTTGGTCGCTTGATGATTTTCTCTCCTTCGTTATGGATTTCGCCCAATATTTACTTCGATGCTATTGATTTTCTCTCGCATTTGCCCTCACGTATTTATGTATATGCGGGCGGAAAGGAAAGCAATTTAATGATTCCGAATGTTGAAAAATTAAAACAAACCCTTGAACGTCAGGGAGTTAAAAAGACGGTAATTAACTTGTCACTTGATCCAGAGGGGAAACATAATGAAGACCAGTGGGGAAAGGAATTTCCGAAGGCTTTGGAGTGGTTGTTTTACTGAAAGCTTTGAGATGTAAGCTTTGAGCCATGAGGTTTTGACACTTTTGATTTTAAGGGATGCTTCGCCTAAGGCGAAGCATCCCTTTTTAGTTAAACAATCATTCCAAAGACCAAGTTACTATTTTGTAGAATCAGGGTAAAACTCAAAGCTCATAGCTCAAAACTCACAGCTAAATTATGAAAAAAGTTGCCATCATCGGGGCAGGTATTGCGGGCATTGCTTCTGCCATTCGATTAGCTCATAAAGGGTTGGATGTTTCGGTATTTGAAGCCAATGCTTATGCGGGTGGAAAGCTAAGTAGTTTTGAATTGAAAGGCTATCGTTTTGATGCTGGACCTTCCTTATTTACCCTTCCAAATTTAGTGACAGAACTTTTTGAATTAGTGGGGAAAAACCCTACTGATTTCTTTGAATACGAACAATTGGACGAAGTTTGTCGGTATTTTTGGGAAGATGAAACTCGCTTAACCGCTTATGCTGAACCTCTGAAATTTGCCGAAGAAGTAGAAAAAATCACGGGCGAACCAGCCGAAAAAATCACTCAATTTCTTAAAGATTCTGCCTTTAAATATGAAGTTTTGGATGGATTATTCTTGCAAGATTCTCTGCATAAATTATCTACTTGGACATCTAAAAAGGCTTTAAAAGGTTATCTAAATCTCCCAAAATTAGGCATTTTCGGAACGATGAATGAAGCGAATCAAAAGCTATTCAAGAACCCCAAAATCGTACAACTTTTCAATCGCTATGCCACCTACAACGGCTCTGATCCTTACCAAACGCCTGCAACGCTCAATATTATTCCACATTTGGAGTATAATTTAGGGGCATTTTTTCCTAAAAAAGGCATGGTTTCGATTACAAATTCTCTGGTGAAATTGGCTGAAAGTTTGGGCGTTAAGTTTTATTTTGGGGTAAAAGTAGAAAAAATAGAAGCCCCCCAGCCCCCGAAGGGGGAGTCGTTCTCGTTAAAATTGGACGAACAAAACTCCCCCTTCGGGGGCTGGGGGGCTTTGGACTTTGGGGCTATCGTCTCAAACATGGACGTAACCCACACCTACCGAAAACTTTTACCCAACGAAAAACACCCTAATTTTCTCTTAAATCAGCCTAAATCAAGCTCTGGAGTGATTTTTTATTGGGGAATCAAAAAGCAATTTCCAGCATTAGACTTGCATAATATTCTGTTTAGCGATAATTATCCAGAAGAATTTAGAACGATGTTCGAGCAGAAAACCATTTATCATGACCCAACGGTTTACATTAATATTACCTCAAAATATAAAACTGATGATGCCCCTGAAGGTTGTGAAAATTGGTTTGTATTGATAAATGCTCCTGCCAACGAAGGACAAAATTGGGATGAAATCATTGCCCAAACTAAAGAAAATGTACTGAAAAAAATTAGTAGAATTTTAGGACAAAACATCGCAGAACTGATTGAATGTGAGGAAATTCTTGACCCTCGAACGATTGAATCCAAAACATCTTCTGCTCAAGGGGCATTATACGGAAATTCATCAAATAATCGATTTGCCGCATTTTTGAGGCACGCTAATTTTTCTTCCAAAATCAAGAATTTATATTTTGTGGGTGGCAGTGTTCATCCTGGCGGAGGAATTCCTTTGGCACTTTCTTCGGCTAAGATTATGAGTGATAATTTCAAAAGTTGATTGTCTGTGAAGACACAGACCATAACGTTTTTATCCCATCACCGACTTCGTGATTCCCAATAAAATTCCTTTCCAAAGCGTATAGAAAAAGGGTTTTGATGGGATTCTTTGATACTGAATCACCGATACTCTGACTGGTTGTTTACCAAGCGGATTGCTGTCTTTTATCACAAATTCATTGGCAAAAAAGGATAATAATTTCCGTTTTTTCAGTCCAGGTTCATCGTCTTTTTTCAGAATAGTTATATTCAAATCTTGATAAAGCATTGTTGCTGAGCCTTTTAGTCCGTATCTGTCACATTTTAAATTACACGTAAATTCATTCAATGTGCCTTTTTCAGCTTTTGCGAAACCCAAGGATGCCGTAACTTGATTCAGATGAGCTATTTCCATTTTTTTGACATTACCCATGAACAAAAAGTCTCCTTTGGGAGCCATCATATTGAAATCAAACTTCAAAGTGATTGCACCTTTATCCATTAAAAAACCATTGAATGTAACCAAACAATTAGGGTTGATTTTCAAAGGAATGGTGTCGTTGGTGAAGTTTCTGATATTACCCGTTACTTTCTTGAAAATCACATTTCCTATCAATTTTGTTTCGGGATTATATTCTGAATAAGTGATGTTAAAATTTTTCATTTTAATAGCATCAATCTTAAATTTAAGCCCCCAATCTTTGAATGCCTCATGTGGAAAAGGGCGATATGGAGACTTTGGAGGCTCATTAAATGCTCTGGTATCCGAAAAGACGGTTACGTCTCCTTGATTGACATTTAAAACTTGGGCATATATTTTTTTATCTTCAAAGAGTTTTTTAATGTCTATTTCTGACAATTTGATATCATCGAAAACAATTCCTATTCTGTCGTCTCCATTAGTGTGAACGCTGTATTCCATTTGTTTGAAACGGGGTTGCAAAACCATGTGTTTCATCGAAAGCGAACGAGTTTGTGTTGAAAACAATAGTTCACTAATCTTAACGGTATTCAAGGAGTCTTGTGAAGGAATTTGTATTTTCTTTAAGCTAAAAATACATTCTTTTGTATAATAAAAACGCTTTTTGTCTTTATCAGAAGTTGAATCAATTAATAGGTCAGATACCTCTAAATCAAGGTTTTCGACGCTACTTACATTGGATTTACGTGGACTTGCTTTATCGGTATAAGTGAAATTAATATTTTCAAAAACTATTTTTTGTACAGAAAACGACTTGACAAATTTTGAGATGATTTGATAAGGAGATTTAGCTGTTTTTAACGAATTATAATTTTGTTTTTCATGCAATAACTCCACATTGGGGTCTTTAATAGAGATTGTTCCTAATTCAAGTTTATTGGAAAAGAAGATTGTCCAAGGACGCAAACCCGTTAATTTAATGTCATTCACTTTGCCTTGATAAATATTATCAGGTAATTTTTTTGCTTTTTTTAATCCTTCATACAAGTTAGAATCTGCTCGCCACACCACACCTAAAACATGAGCATTTCCAGTAATTATCTCATAGCTAATATCCTTAAAGTCAAGATGGTATAGACTATCAGTTGATTCTAAAACCGCCGTTTTTAGGCGTTTTGAAAGCATTGGTTTCAAGCTCCAAAAGCCTATGGTTGAAACAATTAATAAAAGCCCAATTATCCCAAGAAATGAGATGATTAGGACTTTTTTTAAACTTGTTTTGTTTGTCTTTTCCATTGATGCTTATGAATTCTATATTTACACAAATTATTATCGAAATAAAAACCCTCCTAAGCGTTCAAAATGCTTGGGAGGGTTCGCCAAAATGCTTTAAAAAAGACTGTAAGCCAAGCCAACTGATAAATTCGTACCTCTACTTCCAATTAAACCAATGTTGAAATTGCCGAATGCTCCAAGTCGCCCGATGAAGAAATATCTGGCACCTGCTTGGGCATAAAATGCTGACCCAGTCTGGTCTAAAATTTTACCGTATAAACCGCCTACATACGCATCAAATTTGCTTGATGAACTTCTAATGTCACCCGTAAAGTGATAGTTTAACCCTACTCCAAATAATCCATCACGATATTTGACACCATCAGTAGTTTTGCTCCCGTACCAGCCTCTTACTTCCACGCCAATATTTCTCCCAATTCCATATTCAGCCGCAAGTATAAGGGGCAACAGGTCTTTCTGATAAACAATTCCCGCTCCAATAACTAAGGAACCTTTATGAAAAACTGCATTAGAGGTAGGGTCTGCGGTTAAGGTTACGTTGCCACTTGGTGTATTTACTCTGGCAACCTCCGTTGGTCTGCTTGGCGTAACTTTATCTACTGCTTTTTCAACCGCTACTTTCACGTCTTTAGTAATCGTATCAATTTTGGCTGCTACTTTTAATCTTGTGGAATCCATTTTTGTCTTAACAGTGTCCATTTTCACTGTAACTCTTGGTGTATTAGTAGTATCTACTTTTATACTATCTCTGGGTATTTGTGCCATCGTCACCGTAGAAGCTAATGATATTGTCAATATCGAAAGCTGAATTTTGTTAATCATTGTTTTCATTACTTTGCTTGAAGTTTATATTTACTTGTACATACTAAATGAATAATAAATCGTTCCACGGGGTTTGAGAGGCTGTTTTTCCCTAATTGGGGAATATTATACTCGGTTAGTAAAGCACAAATGACCCGAAAGAGAACTTCCGAGCCATTATTTTTATAGGAAAGAGATTAATAATTATTTTTGTGCAACTTCACTTTTAGCTGCTTGTTTCTTCAATTTATCATTTGCCACAATCGCAAATTC
>JAYVIV010000178.1:0-5332 GCA_043769985.1 Arcicella sp. | reverse complement strand
CAATTTTAGTACAGGAATACCTTTTAACCCCTTTTCATTCATTCCACAGGTTCGTTTGACTTCCAAAGTGGGTAAGGATTTATCATTGATGGGAATGCTCTTTGGGTATAATTTAGCAGGTTTTAGCCCCGCTGGTACATTTGCCGTTGGCTCGGGTGTTGATGCTCAAAAATATTCTATGATTCCTTCTTTTGCTTCACAACTAACATTTGAAAACAAATCTTTCTTAGCATCAGTAGGACTTGAAACGAATTCGTTGAGTCCAAGGATTACAGATACACAAAATACGAGTACAAAAGTATATGGAGGAACGGGTGCTGGAAATGTTCAGAAAAACATTAGTTCAAATTTATTTGCCCTCAATTTTCTGGCTTATGCAAAATTGACAACGAGTAAAGTTACGGCAAAGTTTCATACCACTTATGGACAAAGCTATACGCAATATGTGGGCTTAGGCGGATTTGCAGAATACAGAGATGCCACCACGGGCGAGTGGAAATATCAGGCTCAGAATCAAATGAATATGTGGGGAGAGTTAATTTCTACAAGTTCAAAAAAGGTACAACCAGCCATATTTGTTGGGTATTTACAAAATATGGGATTGGGTAATTCAATCGCAACATCAAATGTAAAAACAGGATCATTAGCCTTTCAAGGCAGGGGAGTGAATGTGGCGACTGGTCGTACATTTGATAATATGCTAAGAATCTCACCAAGATTAGATTTTTATTCTGGTAAAATGAAACTGGCTGTCGAATACGAACTATCAATGATGAAATGGGCAGATATTCAAGGATTAATTCCAACTTCGGACGGCTCTCTACCAACCACTATTGATTTTAAATCAGGAGCTGGCGATGCTGCAAGGGCTTTCACTGCAACAAACAGTCGAATGTCGCTCGTGATGGTGTATAATTTTTAACCAAATAATCACTTAATAAATAATTAAACCCTTTATAATCATTATGTTAATAGAAAACGAATTAGAAAACAAAACATCCACCAAAGGATTAGCCGCTATTATTGGGGCATCGTCGGTGGGAACGCTCATTGAATGGTATGACTTTTATATTTTTGGAAGTTTAGCAACCATTATTGCCACCCAATTTTTTCCGAAAGATAACCCAACAGCGGCTTTTCTTTCAACCTTAGCCACCTTTGCGGCAGGTTTTGTGGTTCGCCCATTTGGAGCATTATTTTTCGGTCGTCTCGGCGATTTGATTGGTCGTAAATACACTTTCATGGTTACGCTCGTATTGATGGGGGGAGCAACTTTCGCCATTGGTTTAGTACCAAAATTTGAAACAATTGGTTATTTTGCTCCCTTTTTAGTGCTGGTACTCAGACTGTTACAAGGTCTTGCACTTGGTGGTGAATACGGTGGTGCAGCAACTTATGTGGCAGAACATTCGCCAAAAGGACAACGTGGATTTTGGACTTCTTGGATTCAAATCACCGCAACGGCAGGTTTATTTATCTCGTTAGGCGTGATTTTGGTTACAAAAAATTCAATGGAAAAAGCTGCTTGGGAAGATTGGGGATGGAGAATTCCATTTTTAGTATCAATCGTGATGGTTTATATTTCAGTTTTGATTCGAAAAAATATGTCGGAGTCTCCACTGTTTGCCAAAGCCAAAGCCGAAGGTAAAACTTCAACCAATCCTTTAGCAGAATCGTTTGGTAAAAAGGAAAATTTCAAAATGGTATTGTTGGCGTTATTTGGAGCAACGATGGGACAAGGTGTTGTTTGGTACACAGGACAATTTTACGCCCAAACGTTCCTTTTAAAAATTATGAACATTGATTTTGACCAAGCTAACAAGCTGTTAATCATTGCGTTGATGATGGGAACACCGTTCTTTGTATTATTCGGATGGTTGTCGGATAAAGTAGGTCGCAAGCCGATTATGTTGGCAGGTATGTTGTTGGCGGTGATTTGTTACCGTCCAATTTATGAGAAAATGTATCAAACGGGAAATTTGGCAAATAAAGTTGAAATTACAGCGGAAACCAAGGTTGAAGTAAAGAGGGAATTAGCTCCAAAATCAACAACTGATTCATTGATTACAACAACAACGACAAAGGCTTATGAAGACGGTGCAAGTCTTAAAGAAGTAAAGAAGTTGACCATCGTTGCGGGTAAAGCCGAGGCTGATCAACCAAAACCAGACATTACTAAAACGGTAAAAATTAACGATTCAGACACTTGGGTATTGATTTGGATGATTTTTATTCAGTTGATTTTTGTAACAATGGCGTATGGTCCGATTGCCGCTTTTTTAGTTGAATTGTTCCCCGTGAAGATTCGTTATACGTCCATGTCATTGCCTTATCATATTGGAAACGGTATTTTTGGTGGATTGATGCCAGCGATTGCAACGTATCTGGTAACGACTGCAAAAGATGCCAATTCGGCGGCTGAAAAAGCAGGTCAAGCGATTGTAAATACACAACCCTATTTGGAGGGTTTGAAATACCCAATGATTGTAGCGGCTATCTGTTTTGTGATTGGATTGATTTATATTAAGGAAGATAGAAGCGTTAGGGATTAGTTTTTAGGTATGAGGGCGTAGGTATGAGGTATGTAGTTTTCTAAGTTTTGCCAACTTTTTGAAAGTTGGCAAAACTAAATGGAGGAATTACTCAAAATATTAATACATAACTATCTGATATTCAGATAAATAAAACATAAAAAAATGAACGGAATCAAAAAAATATTAGGAATTGCTTGGATACTTTTAGCCTTAGCAACCGCATACTTTGGCGTTGCAGTGTTAGGACTCCCAAAATTTGCTACGGGCAAGCAAGAAGATTTAGTGTTTGGAATTATCATCATGATTGTCCTCACGCCCATCATTACCGGTGGATTATTAATTTTTGGTAAATATGCTCTTTCAGGAGAGTATGATACCAAAGATTAATTGCTATCATAAAAATACTGAAACGTAGTTTTAGGGATAGATGTTTGGTTAAAATATGCCACGGAATCTTTGAGCAATCAAGAATCTTGGCATATTTTCTTTTTACAGCTATATTTTCTTAGCAAGTATAGCTGAAGGAATGTTAGAATAGTATAAATTATTGGTTAAATTGTGCTAATAATACTGAACTAACGCAGGCTGGGTTTTGAACCCAGCCTGCGTTAGTTCAGGTTACTCAAACCCCATGAAAGAACAAAAACTCATATTCATAAGTATTTTATTCCTAATACTCTTCAATTTTCCAGTATTGTCAATTTTCAATATCGGAGGAAGTATCAATGGAATACCAACGCTTTATATGTACGTGTTTTTGGTTTGGATAATATTTATTGTAATCATTTTTAATGTATTGAGCAAAGAAGGTAAAGAAAGCGAAAAAGATGAATAGTGTTGTGTTGGTCATTGCCTCTGTGTTGTATTTAGCCTTCCTTTTTGGGGTGGCATATTGGGCAGAAAAGCAATCCCAAAAAGGAAAAAGTTTAGTAACAAATCCATACATTTATGCTCTTTCGTTGGCGGTTTACTGCACGGCTTGGACATTCTATGGTTCGGTGGGTCGAGCGGTTACGAACGGCATTGAATTTTTAACGGTTTTTATCGGTCCAACCATCTTTATGCCGCTTTGGTGGATAGTGGTTCGGAAGATAATTAGAATCTGTAAAGTCCAGAGAATCACATCAATAGCTGATTTTATTTCTTCACGTTACGGAAAAAGTGCAACGCTTGGTGTGTTGGTTACGCTCGTGTGTATAGGAGGAATTTTGCCCTACATTGCCATTCAATTAAAGGCAATTTCGAGTAGTTTTTTAATCGTTTCTCGTTCATCTGGGGACAAAATGCCAGAGCATTTATTTTGGGGAGATTTGCCTTTTTATATCGCTGTTGCTTTGTCAGTTTTTACCATTATTTTCGGAACCCGCCAGATTGATTCCACCGAACGCCACGAAGGAATGGTAACGGCAATTGCAGTAGAATCAATTATTAAATTAGTAGCTTTCTTAACGATTGGTATCTTTGTAACCTACATTGCTTTTGATGGATTTGGGGATATTTTTCAGAAAGCATCTATGGTTCCAGACCTTCGTAAAGCCTTTGTTTTTAACAATGAGGCAGATACCACAACTTGGTTTTGGCACATTTTTCTTTCTATGGCGGCAATTATGTTTTTGCCTCGCCAATTTCAAGTGGCAGTTGTGGAAAATGTCAATGAAAAACACCTCAACAAAGCAATGTGGTTGTTCCCATTGTATATGTTGTTGATAAATATTTTTGTGATTCCAATTGCATTAGGTGGTGAATTATTATTCGCTAAACAAGGCGTAAATCCAGACAGTTACGTTTTGGCGATTCCGTTAAAATTCAATCAAAAACTCTTGACATTATTAACTTATATTGGTGGATTTTCAGCCGCTACGAGTATGATTATTGTGGAAACAATTGCCCTCAGTGTGATGATTTCCAATAACTTAGTGATGCCAATGGTACTGAAAAGTAAAAAATTACAAGAAACTTTTAAAGGTAATTTGAGCAATTTGGTAAATAACATTAGAAGAACTTCCATCGTGATGATTATTCTTTTAGCGTACTTATACTACAAAACAATTGCCGAACATTATTCATTAGTCTCCATCGGAATGGTTTCATTTACTGCCGTAGCCCAGTTTACGCCCGCAATTATTGGGGGACTTTTTTGGAAAACGGGCAATAGAAAAGGTGCATTAACGGGTTTGATGGTAGGCTCATTAATTTGGTTTTATACATTAGTACTACCATCGTTAGTCGGGGCTGGGTATTTCCCACAGTCTATCATGGATAACGGATTGTGGGGATTTGAATTTTTAAAGCCTTTTTCGCTCTTTGGATTGAAAGGTATGGACAATATTTCTCACGGATTATTTTGGAGCTTATTGTTCAACTCAGGATGTTATTTATATTTCTCATTAACCCGAAAGGCTTCCTCCATCGAACATAACCAGGCAGTTATTTTTGTGGATATTTTTGAATACTCAGGGCAAATAGAAAATACTTCAATCTGGCGTGGAACAGCATATATTCCTGATATTCAGATACTTTTGAGTAATTTTTTTGGAGAAAAACGCTCAGAAAAAGTGCTAAAATTGTTTGCTCAAAAGAATAAAATCAACTTAAATAGTGATAAAGCCGACCCTCGATTAGTAACCTACACTGAAAAATTATTGGCAGGAGTTGTGGGAACAGCTTCCGCTCGTATTATGATTTCTTCTATTTCGAAGGAAGAGAAAATTTCTACCGAAGAGGTAATCAGTATTCTCAAATCATCACAAGAATTATTATCGGCAAACAAGAGTTTACGAAAAAAATCATTAGAATTA
>JAYVIV010000177.1:0-39518 GCA_043769985.1 Arcicella sp. | reverse complement strand
TGTTGTAATGGCTGTAAATATTTTCGTCGATATTTTACAAAATTACTTATTCACTCCTCTTTTGTGCCATTAACAATTATCGTACCGCTCAGTAATGTTTTTACCTGTAAACCATGAACATTCATAAGAATATTCTATTATTTTTTCAGTTTCATTGACCATTACCTCTTTTCTGAAAACGTTAGTAATTGTCATTACGGGTGATTTTGTTTGCCCAAACATTAGAACTAAATCCGAACGGTGAAATTTTTGAGTATTTTTCATTTTTGCCTTATTTTTTAGTTAAAAATTCATTGAAATCATTAAAAGGTTTATACACGTGGGAGGTATCAAAAATATTTATTCCTGCCTCTCTCAATTTATCAAGTGCCTTAAATCCTGCATCGTCATTATCCAAGTAACAAAACACTTTTTCGTATTGGTTAATGATTGTTAAGGCTTGGTTAAGATTGCTTGTGGAGTTCAAAATTATTGTCGTCATAGTTGGACAACCTTTGTAAAATTCACACGCTGAAAGGAAGTCGAACGCTCCTTCAAATACTGCTACGTTCTTAGAATTTGGTACATCAAATATTTTTATTCCTGCATCACCAATGTTGATTGGATTTTTCATTATTTCACTCCTCACTACATAACCACCAATTTCATTTTGATAACCCACTCCAAAAAATTTACCTTTGGCGTTGGTATAATGAATTTCATGGAGATACTTAAAAGCGTTCTGCAAACTGATTTTACGGCTCTTCACATAGCGGATTAGTGCGGGGTGCTGAATGTCTTTAACGGCTGTAATTTGGTAGTTCTTGGATGTGCTTTTAGAAGTTTGACAACTAAAAGAGAAAGAGTTTTTGCCCCCCTCTTTTTCTCTTTTGCCGTCATAGTCTTCTAATACTTTACACGCATCAGGAAAACTAATTTTATCTAACATCATTACTAAATCTATGATACTGCCTTTACTTGAATCATCCCCAAAATCCTTAAATACATTCTTGGTTAAATTGACTGATAATGAAGCTGTATTTTCATTTCTCAATAATGACAAATACCAATATTCATTACCACTTATTTTGATTGGAATTATACCCCTATATCTTAAAAACCCTATGATGGAAACTTGCTTTAATTCCTTTATTTGTTCTGGTGTTTTCATTTTGATATTACGGAATAATACAATGATTTTAAAAAACGTTGTTATAATAGTTTTAAAATGCGTTTTCATCCTACTAAGTTACTCGAATCGTTATAACTATTTGATAATCAATTATTTAAGTACCTTATTTTCGAGTAGGAAGAAAAAAGTGCATCCTACTCGACTTACTCGAAATATGCCCTGTTTTGCCCCTTTTTCGAGTAAGATAAAACTGTTAAATTGTAGCATCTTACTCGAAACTGCTTTTATAATATATTGAATATCAAGCATTTATAAATTAATTCGAGTAGGTTAAAAAAGTATCTTACTCGAATTTTAGGCACTTAACTTGTTGATTATTAATTACTTATAAATTTTCGAGTAACTTAGTAGGTTGTTTTTAGATATTTTTTATATAATATCCTTTTATTGAATATTTATATTCTGAATTATATTTTTGTGATTCTTGGAATTGTAATATTTTTAACGCTTTTCCAATTTGTATTCTATTCAACCTTAACGGACACAATGAGGTTAATTTTTCCATCATATCAGTAGCCGTTAAAAACTCATTGTTTGCTTCTCCTTCGTGGCTTGGTAAAAAGTATTTTTGTATAACTTCCATTTCCGTACTTAGTCTCATAAACCTTTGATTTATCTTTTCTTGCATCTCTATATCTGCCTTACTCATATTAAAATCAAACTTGCCACTCATTAGCAAACTGTATGCTTGCGACCACACTAAATTTATATCTACGTTGGCTTGATACCCTTTTGAATTTCCGTTGTCATGGTTAATGTCTTTCACCACAAAAGGCAACCACCTAACGTTACCTGTTTCGTCCGTTAAGAATTGGTATTGGTTTGTACTTGCCACAAAGTTTGCACGTCTGTAATGTGTAACTTCATTCTTGGCAAATAGAGGTCTAAACTTTACTACCGATTCTGTTAGTATAGTCTTAAAATCATTATTTAGCTCCCTTTTTTCAAAGCTCGCCAATTCGTCTAAATTGATTATGAAGTTTTGGCAAAGTGATATTCTGCCGTCTTTATTTCCCCCGAAATCAAAACCTTTTTTGTAGTATTTGGCTAAGATAGGAGGTACAAGAAATTCTAAGAATGAGGTTTTACCGTCATTTTGTTTGCCTACAAGTGTTAGGCATTGTTTATTGAAAGGAATTTTTAAAATACCTTGTGCAACCATTCTAACAAGGTGTTTTTTAAACATCATTTCCCACCACTTTTTATCCTCAATTACCACGAACTCTGATAACTTTTGTATGTAGTCAGGTTGTGAATTATCCCACTTTGGTAGGCTTTCAAAATACTGTTTAATAGGGTCGTACTTTTCTACTTTATTTGAGATTATTACGGGTAAAATTTGATTGAATTTATTAAAACCATTTGTATAAAGGTCGTATGTAATTGTGTCCTCACTAAACAACTGATATTCTTTTTCATCTTTTAATTTACCGTACAACTCATTAGAAACTGTATTTACTTTAAGGTCGTATGTACTAAAAATATGTTCCTCTAATTTGATAATTAGCGGTGTATTACCTTTGCTTTTCGTTGCATTTTTATTGCCATTAATTTTTAATGGTTTTACTTGTTTTTCTGGTATCATTTTTATAATTTTGCCCTTGTAATCAGTCAGATACAAGGAATTTAAAATTTAGTTTTAGCGGTAAAAGTCCTCAACTTTTACCGCTTTTTTTGTTCTCGTAATTCCTTTTTTAATTCTATATTACGTTTCTCTAATCTTGCGTTTACGGCTGATAGTAGGACGTTTTGACTTGCGTACAACTCTATGGATTCGTGTGCGGTCAATAGCATTTCCACTACCTTCGACTTTGTATATCTCTCCATCATCTTGCGTTTGGATTATTACGCCATGTATAGCGTAGATTTCTGAAATAATTTCCGATATTCTTCTGGTTTCTCCTCTCATGTTTTCATACATAAAAAAACGCCTTCCCACTCAATGCCATTAAGCACTAAGCGGAAAGACGTTAGGAAATTTTTGGTTTAAATCTGAATGTAAAAAATAAACCTTCTTTGTGTTTGGGTCGGGTTTGATTTTTTGGATAAATCCTGTATTAGCCCATTCGTCTAATTTTGAGCGACCTATTCCCAAACGAAGCATAATTTCTTTTGGAGAAATATATCGTTCTTTGGGAGTGGCGGTTGCGGAGTTACCGCCTAACATTGATTTAAGAGATTTTACTTCTACCATCAATTCTTGTAGTAATTGCGTATGCTGTTCCATTTTTTAAATTTTTTACTTTTAAATTATGTTACAATAATACAAAATGTTCTCTTGTAAAGAGAACATTATTGAAATAAAAAAAAGCCTAATTTATTATTTGGCTTTTTTACCTTAGAAAATTCTTATAAAAAAAGTCATTATCATACTTTGAAAATAGTTTTTCCATATCTTCGATAACATCTTTTATCCATTCAGAATCTTCAAAAAATAGAAGTAGAAGTTTTTGAAAGTACCCATCTCTAAAATCTTCTATGGATGGATTAGAGACTAAATAATAATCCTCATATTCATCATTATTTTTAAAGATATGGTCTAATCCGTTGTACTCCTCTTCTAATTTTAACCTGTTCTTAATTTGCTCTAAAATAATATTCAAGCACCAAATTTTAGATTTATATACCTCCTTAATAGTTATAAGTTCTGGAACTTTGTCTATAAAATATTCAAAATGAATTAAAGGTTTTGTTTCTGGATTAAATCTATTCAAGTCAGGTTTATGTTTCCCGATTAGTACATGAATTTCTTCATTAAGACACCAATCTATGAAATATTCTAAATCAATAGCTTTATGATGATACAAACTTGGTAAAAATTCTATTACTTCTTTTTCCTTAAACTCATTTCCATATTTTTTTACAAGTTGCTCTATTAAAATTATATCCCTCTTTATTAATTCTTTGTAATCTTTATCAAATATTACGAATTGTTCTTCGAGATGATGTTTATAAATAGGCTTAATTCTGCTTCTAATTCTTGTATTTTTTCTATTATAAGTTAATTGAAAATAAATTGGATATACAGGCATACCACTAATTTGTAGACCTTTAACATCCATATTAATAAAATGCTTAACAGATATTTTCTTTTCAACATTATATTTTTTTCGAGTTTTTGAAATTACTTCCATTATGTCCAATCAGTTTGTTTTAATGCCTGTATAGTCTGTTCAGGCGTATGTTTTGTATAAATTTGGGTTGTGGCTAAATTCGAGTGTTGCATTTCAGATTGAACTATATTAATAGATATTTTTTTGTCCAATAGCACCACCGCAAACGTATTTCTTGAATCCTTAAACCGTAATTTTTTGGTAATTCCTGCCTGTTCTGCTAATACTTTTAAATTTACATTTACCTGCTGCTGCTTCATATTTTTAAATAATACGCTGCCATCTTTTTGCATATACTTCAAAGCAAGCCTTTCGGGTTTTCCTCCAAACAACATAGACAAATATTTTACGCCAAATTTTCGGGTTTTGTTAGCTTGGTAGTCGAGTATTAAACCGTCCTTGGTTTGTTGAAAATGATTAGCTTGTACTTTTGCCGTATCGCTGTAACGTAGCCCCGTGTATGCCGAAAACAAGAACATATCACGGCATCGCTCCATAAATCGTTCCTTTCTATTCTCTACATTAAAAGTCAAGTTTTCAAGTTGTCTAAGTTCGGCTTCCGTACAAAAACTTGAATAAGCGTCTGCTCTGGGTATTTTAAAGTCTTCATAAGGATTGAAAGAAATTAAACGGCTTTTGGTTGCGAGTTTAATGTATGCCCTCACGTTAATATGGTGTCTTTTAATAGTATTGGTATGGAGTTTCTTAGCTTTCAAAAAGAAATCAAAATCCCTAATCATTTGAAAATCAATTTCACAAAATGCAATTTCTGGGCGTAATTCTTTGAGATATTTAAAGGTTAATTTTTTATTCGCCAACACTACTTTATGACCTTCTTTTTCTGCTTCGAGTTGCTCCGCAAAGTATTTTGTAAATGATACATTGGTAGGCTCTGGTACGGCTTCGGGTTTATGCAAAAGTTTGAAATCTTTGATAATAAACCGTCCATTTTTTTGCCTAAACTCTTTCTCAAAACTTTTCAATTCCAATTCCTGCCTTGCACATTCTTGGTTAATCAAATGGTTCTTTGGTCGGTTTTTTAGCTTGCTCCATTCATCGGGCGTTATGCTTATTCCCGTACCCTTATAGCTTGTTTGTCCATCAAGATACATTCTAATCTCAATGGGTGCTTTGTTGTGGGTGTCAAGTTGGTTTTTACGGTTAAATCGTAAATCAATTTTTGTTATTCCGTACATGATTTTACTGTTTTTTAAATTACAGTAACAAACGTAGGAACAAAAACCGTGAACAAAACGGTAACAAAAAAGGTAACAAACAAGGCAATACATAGCGGTATATTACGGGTATAAATACTTTTATTTAGTGTCTCTATCGAATCCTAAAAAGGTTTAAATCATTGTTTCACGCTAATTTAAAACAAATGTAGCGAAACCCAATGAGCTTCGCTACAAATCATCCTTAAACCAAAACTAAATAGATAATGTGTTCTAAAAATGCGTTAATTCTTGGGTCTGAACATATAATTCAATACTTTCTGACTCACATAAATTAAACGACTTTCTTTTAACATTATTACTTTTTTAGAAATATTCTGCACGTGATTGTTCGTAATTTTTTCCTTTTTTAATCCTTTCTTACCTGCCAACAAATTATGAGGAAACCCCACCGCTAAAACGTTGTTATTCAAGGAAATACATAAAAATAAACTAATAATTACAGTTAAATTTTTCATCGTTTGATGCGTTTGTTTGAGCGTTGAGAGATACTGAATTTATTTATATTAAAACTATGTTTCCTATATTAACTATCTGGTTACAAAGATAAGTGTTTAATTAGGTACTATGCAATACACAATACCTTAAAAATTGTTAAATTATGGATAAGTGGTTGTTTGGATTGATAAATGGTTGGACGTTTTTAATAAGATGCGGATATTGAGAAAAGGTTGCACCCCTGTTCAATGATTTCCTAAAATCGTGGTTTTATGTATCACGATTCTCCAGAATAGTGAGGGGCTAAGCACGATTTAGGAAAATCGTAGTACAAATTTTAAAAAATATTTTCCATTAAAAATACCATATCCCCTAATTTTAGCATAGCCTAAAATTCTTTCGACTTGGAATAGTACTATTTAGCAGTATAAAGAACGTATATGCTCAAACGTCATAAACTTGCAAATATGAAAAAACAGCCATAGCTTTCGGAAAAATTACTATTTCATCAATAATTCCTGAACCGTTCATTTTCTTAGAAAAATCTAAACTGCCTGTATGCTTCAGGAACAATAATTTATGCAAACTATTCTTTCAAAACTAAATATTTCAGCCGTTAATCACGGAACAAGTACAGGACTAAATTCTTGGGCTTCCAATAATCCCGAACTCATTGAATCTTTTTCACCAGTTGATGGTAAGTTGATTGCTAAAGTTACTGAAACTACTTTGGACGATTATCAGCAAGTTATCGAAACTGCCAAAACTGCTTTCATATCGTGGAAGAGTATTCCTGCCCCTCGCCGTGGTGAAATTGTGAGGCAAATGGGTGAGGCTTTCAGACAAAACAAAGAGGCTTTGGGGCAATTAGTCTCTTATGAAATGGGAAAAAGTCTGCAAGAAGGTTTGGGTGAAGTGCAAGAAATTATTGACATTTGCGATTTTGCCGTTGGACTTTCTCGCCAACTTTATGGACTTACGATGCACTCCGAACGCCCACAACATCGGATGTATGAACAGTATCATGCTTTGGGAATTGTGGGTATTATTTCAGCCTTCAATTTTCCCGTTGCCGTTTGGTCGTGGAATGCCATGATTGCTTGGGTTTGTGGTGATGTATGCGTATGGAAACCTTCTGAAAAAACGCCTTTGACGGGGATTGCGTGTCAGAATATTATTCAAGACGTTCTTCGTAAAAATGAAATACCAGAAGGCGTTTCTTGTTTAATATCAGGAGATTATCAAGTGGGCGAATGGTTAACGACTGATAAGAGAGTACCATTGATTTCAGCCACAGGTTCAACTCGGATGGGGAAAATTGTGGGAGCTTCTGTTGCTTCACGCATGGGCAGAAGTTTGTTAGAATTAGGCGGAAATAATGCCATCATCATTACTGAAAATGCAGATTTAAACATCGCCATCGTTGCTGTAGTTTTCGGGGCAGTCGGCACGGCAGGACAGCGATGTACGTCCACGAGAAGGGTAATTATTCACGAATCTATTTATGAAGAAGTGAAAGCAAGATTAGTGAAAGCCTACGGACAATTACGCATCGGAAATCCATTAGACGAGAACAATCACGTTGGACCATTGATTGATAAAAAAGCTGTAATCGCCTACGTTTCAGCCGCTCATGAAGTCAAAGAAGAGGGCGGAACGATGTTGGTTGAAGAGGAAATTTTGGAGGGAAAAGGCTTTGAATCAGGTTGTTATGTGAAACCTTGCATCGGTGAAGTTGAACCAACTTTCAAGATTGTAAAACACGAAACCTTCGCTCCTATTTTATACATCATGAAATACAAAACGTTGGAAGAAGCCATTAAAATTCAGAACAATGTGCCACAAGGATTATCGTCTTCAATCTTCACGTTGAATATGCGAGAAGCGGAAGAATTTCTATCCATTAACGGCTCAGATTGTGGTATTGCTAATGTAAATATCGGAACATCTGGGGCAGAAATTGGGGGAGCTTTTGGCGGAGAAAAAGAAACAGGCGGAGGAAGAGAATCAGGCTCAGATGCTTGGAAAGCGTACATGAGACGACAAACCAATACGATAAATTACGGAACGCAATTACCTCTGGCTCAGGGGATTAAATTTGATTTTTAGAATTATTGGCACACGGATTTAACGGATTGGACACGGATTTACATTTTTTATTTATGAGTTTTAAAAATTGTTACCTCCATAAGAGACATCAAAACAATAAAAATCTGTGTCCAATCCGTGAAATCCGTGTGCTATAAACCATCATCCTCAACAAATGAAAACACAAGAAACCATCACACAATCCCTCATGGAGAAGCTCTGGGAGGGTTATTGCCAACGAGTTACTTACGCTCAACAATACGCCAACATGGTGAAAGCCGAGGGTGGAAATGTGGTGAACGACCACTGTGCCTTCCGTACTTTTAACACTTTCACAGGCGAACAACCTTCTGGAATTCGGGCTATCGAGGAGGTTTTGGAATCTCTGGGCTATGAGAAGATTTCACCGTATAGTTTTCCAACAAAACATTTGAACTCTTTTCATTATCAGCATCCCACAAATATCAATTTTCCTAAGTTTTTTGTTACGCAATTAGAAGTAAAAGAACTTTCGGAAGAAACTCAAAACTTGATAAATGATGCAGTAAAAGATACGCCTGATTTACTGAAAGGCGAATCTCGACAGTTGTTGGCAACGTTGAAACAGAATAAAGAACTCATCAGTGAAGAAGCCGATAGATTAGTTGAAACGCTCGTAAAATTCTTTGCTCGCCCGTGGAATCCTGCTAAAAAAGATACGATTTTAGCCTTAAATAAAGAATCTCAATTTGCCGCTTGGACGTTACTTCATGGTAATTCTGTTAATCATTTCACCGCCTACATCAATCATCAAAACGTTCCCGCTTGGGGCGATATTGAGCAAACAATGGCAGTTTTGAAAGAGGCAGGTATTCCGATTAAACCAGAAATTGAAGGAGAGAAAGGTTCAAAACTTCGTCAAAGTTCAACGCAGGCAATTGATGAAGATTGTCCTGTGGTTGATGCTGATGGCTCAATGACAACGCTAAAATGGTCGTATGCCTATTACGAATTAGCTGAACGTGGCTACCTCGAAAATGACGGTCAAAAAGTTTGGTTTGATGGTTTCTTAGGTGAACAAGCAACAAATCTCTTCGAAATGACTAAGCGTTAGTATTGGAACGCAGATAACGCATATGCGTCATCTGCGTTCCATCACTCCATCTTTAATCTTCACAAATAATCATGCAAAATATATTAGTAATTGGAATGGGCAAAGTTGGCTCATTGGTAGGCACTTTGTTGTCTAAACGTTTCACAATCAAAGGATTAGATAAAAATAATCCTGCCACAGAATTGCCATTTGAAATAATCAAAGGTGATGTTTCAGATAGAATTTTACTGGAAAAATTGATTCCACAATTCGATGCCGTGGTATCGTGTATGCCCTATAATTTGAATTTGACGATTGCTCAAATTGCTTATCAAGAAGGAAAACATTATTTCGATTTGACGGAAGATGTTCCCACAACCTCCGCCATTCGAGCAATGGCAGCGAAAGGAAGTAGAGGCGTTTTGGCTCCGCAATGTGGACTTGCCCCAGGACTTATCGGTATTGTAGGAGCAAATTTAGCCAATCGTTTTACCAAACTCCGTGACATTGAATTACGAGTTGGGGCGTTACCAAAATATCCAAATGGACTCTTGGGATATTCCTTCACATGGTCGCCTGCGGGAGTGATAAATGAGTATCTGAACGACTGCGAGGTAATTCATAATGGCGAAAAGAAATTGGTCTCCGCCCTCGATGGTATTGAATATATCAACATTGAAGGCAATGAATTTGAGGCTTTTAGCACCTCGGGCGGACTTGGAACGATGTGCGAAACCTACGAAGGGCGAGTTGATACGCTTAATTACAAAACCATTCGATACCCAGGACACGGCAAATTGATGAAGTTTTTGTTGTATGAATTAATTCTGAAAAACAAGCGTGAACTCATTGAAGAAATCTTGACCGAAGCCAAACCACCCGTACAAGAGGATGTGGTATATGTGTATGCGGTGGTGGAAGGTTGGAAAAATCAATTATTAGAAAGAGAAGAATTTTATCGTGCGTATTCTCCCAAAATCATAGACGGAAAGCACTGGAGAGCCATTTCTTGGACAACGGCAGCTTCAATCGTGGCGGTTGTCGAAATGGTTGCAGATGGCAAATTACCCCAAAATGGATTTATCAAACAGGAGGATATTATTTTTGAGAAGTTTTTGGAGACGGAGACGGGGAAGTTTTTCTTGTAAGTAACTTCCCGAAAGTAGAAAGAACTTTCGGGAAGTTGTTTAATTCACTTAGCAACCACCATCAAAACGGGGCAAAAACCAACATTATTTGATGGATAATCAACTATCAGTAACTACTGAAAAGTTAGATTACTATTCATCCGTAATAACTTGCTATTTTCAACAATTAACTTTGAAGTTTTCGGAATTGAAATTGGTGTCATTGCCCTCCTATACTGGCTTGATGGTAATGGTAGTAATCGTTGACTGGACAAAAGCATTAGAAGCCAATAAAGAATATAGAAGAATAACGAATAGCTTTTTCATAGCAAGATTGTGTGTTTAAAGACAAAATCAAATGTACTAAATGACTTGCAATGTGGACTCTCCGTTTACTCATTCTTCTATTATTTACCCCCTAAAAGACCCTCTTCCCGTACTCCTAAAAAATCCACTTCTTCCACTCACGGGTCGGGATGTGATGGTTCTTGAAGTACCTATGTTTTCGTGAATCCCACTTGATTTTTGGAAAGCAGTTTGATTAGAATAAAATCTTCCCATCATTGGAAAGAAGAAAAATCCACCCGAATGATGCCTTCTGCGTTGTGTAGTATCACTTGAATTTTTTGTTTTGGGGTTTAAGTCTGGGCGATAATTGGCATAATTTGGACTCATCGTTTTTGCCAAAAGGTAGCCCATTCCACCAAACAAAAGAGCGTTTGGTAAAGCATTATTTTGTCCAATCGTGGTTGGATTGTTTTTTATATCATTATCAATCAAGGCTTTAACTGCCTGAGGTGAAAGATTTTCCTTTCTGCCGTCTAAGTATGTCACGATGGCAACCGAACTATCGGCTGGCACTTCAGTTTCGTCCGTAATTTTGAATTGCCCTTGTGAGGTTTCAGAAATATAGGTTTTCACACCCTTGGTATAAACTTCAACTTCCTCATAATCCTCATCATTCGAGGATTCGCTTCCACCACAACTTTGAAGCATGACCGAATTCCCCAAAATAGCCAATGCCAAACTTCCAGTGATGGAAATATCCTTGATTTTACGAATAAATGAATGTTTACGTATGACTGTCATTTTGTTTTGGTTTTTTATGATAACACCATAAAGTTAAGTTAAATTTCGCCTTCTCAAACTGAATTTACAAATCACCTTAATTTTAATAGATGGACGGTTAAAAATCCCATCAAAAACAAAACTGATAGGATTTTTAATTTCATACTCCGCTTTTCTTGGCATATTTTTTGACTAAGTTCCTTCGACTCCTTACGTCAAAAATTTACAACCCATGAAAAAATATTTACTGACTTACCTCTGTGTAATTTCGCTTACTCTTTTGGGTGCGGGACCAACCACACCACGCAAAAACAATGCTCCAAAAAGAATCAAGGCAGACTCCTCAATTACCCAAATTATTGAAAATTTTACTCAACGATTCGCCCCCGATAAACGTACTGCCATTTTTCAAATAGATGCTTTTAGGCAAAATAATCAACTAATTCTGACGGGTCGGACGAATTTGTTTGGAGCAAAAAGTTTCTTAATCGACCGTCTCAAAATTGAGAAAGTACCTATCGTCGATGAGATAAAAACCCTTCCAGAACCAGAATTAGAGGATAAAGTATATGGTTTGGTGGAGGTTTCGGTTTGCAATATTCGTTATTCACCAAAGCATGCTGGCGAGTTGGCATCCCAGGCTCTCATGGGTACACCCGTAAGGATTTTGGAAAAAGAAGACAACGGTTGGTTATTAATTCAAACACCCGACCAATACATTTCATGGGTGGACAGAGGAGCTATTACGATGATGAATAAAGAAGGTATCGACCGTTGGAAAGCCGTCCCGAAAGTGGTTTATACTCGTTCTTACGGTTCGGCATATTCAGAACCAAATGAAGAATCTGCCATTGTTTCGGATTTAGTGGCGGGTTGTATGATTGAATTAGTCGCTGAGAAAGGAAATTTTTACCAAGTACTTTTTGCCGACCAGCGAATCGGTTTTATACCTAAAAATGAATCAAAAGTTTATAATGATTGGTTAGCTGGCATGAATACTTCAGAAGAGAGTTTAGTCAAAACTTCTAAACGATTAATGGGTGTTCCCTATTTGTGGGGAGGCACATCTTTCAAAGGCGTTGATTGCAGCGGATTCACAAAGACCGTTTATTTCCTTAACGGAATTGTATTGCCAAGAGATGCTTCTCAGCAAGTAATGATTGGTGAAACCATAGATAAAACGGGCAATTGGAATGAATTAAAATCAGGAGATTTATTGTTTTTTGGTGATAAAAGAGAGGACGGTTCAGAACGAGTTGTTCACGTGGCGATGTGGTTGGGCAATGGTGAGTTTATCCACGCTTCGGATAAAGTTAGAGTAAGTAGCATGATGGTAACTGCCTCAAATTATGATGATTACAACGCCAAAAGATACCTTCGGGCAAAGAGAATTTTGAAAACTGGAATGGCTGGATTGGGGACTTTGAAGGATAATGTGGTTTATGGGAATTAGTAACCTGTTTCTTTAAAAAAACTTATTGATAACTCATTTTTTTTGTTTTAGAAAGTAAAAGGCGAAGTTTACTGTGCAATTCTTGATATTCAGAATTGTTTTCTAATGATTTAATTTTATCATTCAAAGATTTATCAATTACAATTTTGGAATGATTATATGATGGAATTTTGACTTTATTGCTCATTTTTAACTGATATTTGAAATGCTAAATAATCCTTATTTTTCTCAAAAGTTTCTGTTTCTCCTTCAAATGTAATACCTAAAATATCAAAATAGATTTTACCCTCATCAAAAAGTTTACCAATTATTGCTCTATATAATCTATTACGACTCGAAGAACTTCCAGTAAAAACAACGATTTTATTAGGATAAAGTTCAAAAAAACGGTAAAGAGTAGTTATTACAGTACCAATTACAAAAGTAAAATCTTTGTTATCAGTAACAACCTTCAAGTCAATATTGCCATTTTTTGTTATATCACCAAATGATAATTCAGCGTAGTCAATATTATTTTCTGTAAACAGATAATATCCAACAGCTTTCTTCACTATTTTGTCTTCGCTGATACTTTCAAATTCATTCCAGAGTCCATCTTCTGAGGACGTAATTTTGTAGTTAGGTTTTTCCATTATAATGATAAAAGTTTAGGAAGAATATTATGTTTCTTCCTAAACATAATAACCAAACAATTACGCTCCGAAAACACCTTTCACTTTACCCCAAAGACCAGAAGCGGCTTCTTTTGCTTCTTCTAACTTCTCAGCAGCAGCTTCTTGAACCTCAGCCAATGTCTCAGCAGCTTCAGCTTTCAATTCATCAGCTTTTTCAGCCATATCTCCACCTGTTAATTCTGCAAATTTCTCAGAGATGGCCTCTTTTGCATCTTCAAATTTTTCTGTAGCAGCTTCGGTTAAATCTCCCAATTTCTCAGAAGCAGCAGCTTGCAAATCTTCTAATTTCTCCGTCGCAGCTGCAGCTAATTCATCAGCCTTTGCTGAAACATCCATACCTGTCATTTCCTTGATTTTATCGGAAGCGGCATCTGCAAATCCTTCTAATTTTTCGGTTGCAACGTTTTTTAGGTTTTCCAATTGACTTTCTGCTTGCTCTTGTGGGTTTTCCATGATTCTAATTGTGGGGTTTTAGTTGAATGTATTATGATTAAGTATTACTGCAAATATCCTATTTTTTAAGCAAACTGCCTAATAAGTAGGCAGTTAAAAGTTGGAAAATCCAGTTGTCCGCTCCTAATTTCAACGGATACGACAAATTTTAAACAGTAATTTCTTCTTTATTTTTCTTAAATGAATAAAATAAAATAATGATTCCGAGTAGCACACATGGAATACTGAGCCGTTGCCCCATGTTTAACGTCATGCTATCTTCAAAACTCACTTGATTTTCTTTCAAGAATTCATACAAAAATCTCAACGTGAAAAGAATAATCAGAAAAACGCCTGTCAGAAGTCCATGTGGCGTTTTTTCTTTCTTTTTTGACCATATCCACATAATTAGAATAAAAATCAAAATACAAGAAATTGACTCGTATAGTTGTGAAGGATGACGTGGAACAATCAGAGTATGCTCTGTATCATTAAAGAATCTAAATGCCCAAGGCACATCCGTTGGCTTCCCAATAATTTCAGAATTCATTAAATTACCAAATCGAATTAAAGCACCTCCAAAAGCAACGGTTGGCACAATGCGGTCGGTCACGTATAGATAAGCAACTTTTCTCTTTTTTGAAAAAAGGTAAATAGCAAAAAACATGAGCATTGTCCCATGTGAAGCCAAACCCGAAAATGGTGGCGTTATCATATCAAGAAAAAATTTGCCTGGGTCGGCCAATAATAATGGATATTCATAGAAGAAATAATGAGCCATTCTTGCCCCTACAACCGTTGAAACCATAGCATAAAGTAATAGTTCGTCGGCCTGTTCAATTGGGCGGCCTTCTTTTTTAAAAATATAGCTAAGTATCTGATAACCAGCTAAAAATGCACTTGCGAACATTAATCCATACCAACGTAATGGGAAACCGAATATCTCAAAAATTATGGGTGAAGCGTGCCAATCAATGTATGCTAACATTAGAGAATTGTGGATTTGTAAGATGAATAATTTGTCAAAAATAACAATTTTGTAGGCAAAGGAGTCAAAATGAACTCACAAAGTTTCCATTAAAAACTTTTGAGGTTCTTGAAATTTTAAAAATTACGGTGTATTTGTCGAAAATGGTATTGTATTATTACAAAATCCTTGAGAGTTTTATTTATAAATTCAGGTATTCTTCAAGTCCACCTTCAAGATTTCTTAGGTTTTTGAACCCTCTTTTTTCAAGGATTTTTTGGGCTATTTTACTTTGCAGACCAGTGTAACAAACAATAATAACTTCTCGATTCTTTAGGTTTTCTATTTGTTCGATATTCATCAATAATTCATCCAAAGGAATCTGAATTCCGCCCAAATCTAATGCTTCAATTTCGTAGGGCGTACGAATATCAAGAATAATTAATTCTGAAAAACGGTCTTTGAATTCTGTTGGGGAAATTTGCATGGGGTTGATTAAAAAAAGCCCGTAAAATTTAATTTTACAGGCTTTTGGTAGTAAAACTCTTGGCATGAGTGATAGAATATTTATCGCCTAAAGTTTATGGGATTAGTAATGCCATGAGTGAAAAAATTCTAATCCAACGCATTAAAAGCCAAAAGACCCCCTAAAACATTTCGTACATTCGTAAATCCCTGCGATTCCATGAATGACTTTGCTCTACCAGATCTTGCCCCTGAACGACAATGCACAATTACTTCGCTGTTTTTCCAATCTTCAAGTTCTTCGATTCTATCGGGTAATTCACCCAAAGGAATTAATTTTGCCCCAAGATTTTCTTCTTCGTACTCATATTCCTCTCGTACATCGAGAAAATTAAAGGCTTCGCCTTTATCGAGTCTTTCTTTTAGTTCTGTTACGGTTATGTCCATTTTTTTAGCTTTGAGCTGTCAGCCATAAGCACTGAGCTAAATGATACAGCTTGATTATTGGAAAATATTATAGTTTTTGACAAAGCTCATTGCTCAAGGCTCAAAGCTCACATTTTACTCTTTTACAATCTTTCTAACAAAGGTATTTTTTTCATTTGAAAGTCGCAAAAAATAAATACCTGTTCGTAGATTATGAAGATTAATCTCCTGATTTTCAGCACGTTCTTGAAAAATAATTCTACCCATTATATCATAAACTTCTGCATTTTTCAGACTATTATCATTCCATTTAAAAATACCATTCGAAGGATTGGGTGAAATTACTAAATTTCTGTCTTGTATTTCTTCTTCATTAGATAATGGTTTTGCGGGAATTGTTCTGCCTAACATTACAGGGCGAATCATCAAACTTCCTTTGATTGGAATAAAAGTACTGCTGACTTGTGGGGCATCTGCCTTCGGAATTTGCACCCATTCGTTGCTTATGTTATAGTAATGCTTAGAAGAAAATTCGGGCGTATTTACGTCCAATCCAATGGCAAGTGCAGCATCATCGGTAAATTGGATAAACCCCACATAAAAAGTATCAGGCACGGCAACGGGGTCAATTTTATATTCAATAAAATTATTGGGCGAACTTGAATATTTAATTGTATTGAGTGTATCAGAAATTGTCTTGAGAATTCTGCCAATTTTCCCTTTTTCGTTTGCCAGAATCTGGAAAGTTAATCGCTGACCAGCTATATTTTTAACGGTTGGTTGCAAATTAATGCGGATGGCTTTCACAGCATCGGGCTTGTTATTAACAAATTGAACTGCCACTCTACCAAATCCACCTTTTATTTCAGCAGCTTGTTCGGCAGTACCATCATCGTAAGCATAATAATTGCTCAAATCAAGGTATCTACTGATGGTATCGTTGACGGTGAAAGCCTTGGAATCTCCTGATTTTACATCAAATTTTACCTGCAAAAATGCTTTTGTCGTATCTTTTTTCAGAGAGCTGATATCTAAAATATTCTTTACTTGAAGTTTAGCAAAAGACCTCCTCGGAACAAACGTAATAATGGAATCTCGTTTCTGAATTGTTGTATTATTCAATAAATTTTTAACGGAATAATTAGGGTAGAGTAATAAATCATTGTTGAAAAGATTATTAACGTCGCTCCTCACACTATCAGCCAATTCTTTTTCTGGCCTTGCCAAAAACTGCCACATGGGCATTGCAGAATAGTTTTTCAATAAACTTGTTGTCTGATTTCGGGTGGCATAATCTCTTGTATAAATTGCGATTACTTCTTTTGTAGAAGGGTTTTTATCGTTCCTGTTTCGTAAAATCTCTCCACTTTTCAAAACGTTTTTAATCTCGTCTAAATACACATAATCCAAATGCCAAACATCAAATTGCCCTGATTGTCTTCCGTAGGATTGGAATCGAAATTGAAAGTCTGAATGAAGGTATAAATTAGCCCTAATTGGGATGATTGCTTGCTTAAATTGATTAGAAACCGTTTGTGCGGAATCTATCCAGACGGTTCTCCAAATGTTCCCATTGGTCAAAAACTGCAATCTCAACGAGTCTCTCAAATCTGGTTTATCGCCAAATCCTTGACCACGGTAAAAAAAACTTAAATGAATAGAATCAGCTATTGTTTTACCTGCTAAATCAATGGGTAATGAGGTTAAAGTATCGGTTGAACCTTGGGAAAGAGCATTGACAAAATCGTAGGGAATACCATTCCCATTAAGTCCATCAAAAGTCGCTATGTTAAGAGTAGGATGATTATTTGTAAAAATATTATTAATAAAAACGCCTCCACCTTTTTGCCATTTTGATTGATCTTGGCGAGTTGTAGAAGTAGAAAAATCATCAAAAAAAGGCAAACTCAATGCCGTTATTTTGGCTGAAGAAGGGCTAACTTTTTCAATGTTTTTTAGAGGTACAATATTAAATTGAGCGAATGCACCCTGACAAAATAATGAGAGGAATAGAATATTGAATAAATGTTGTTGTATAATCCGTATCATTGTTATTTTTTACTTGTTAAAAGTTTTTGGTCTTCAAAATGATTGTTAAGATACTGTCAATAAAAAACTCACAAATGATAAATAATAAATTCATTATCAATCATTTGTGAGCTTTTTTACTATTAACAAATAACCAATAACTAATTAGGCTGCTCGCCCGAAATCCAAATATCAATCATTTCTCCCGACCGAATCTTTCCGCCCTCACTACAAACAGGATTTTGTCTGAAAACCACGCCTGCAGGTTCAGTTGAAGCAGGGTCGTAAATTATCGTACCGATCTGCAAACCTGAGCCTCTTATGATAATTTGGGCTTCGTCAAAACCTTTGCCTTCCACACAAGGAATGTCAATTTCAGTATCGCCCGTTCCGTTTCCAATCACGAGCGTAATCTTTGAACCTTTTGCAATTAACGTACCAGCATCCATTTTCGTACCTTGATACTTGACTTCTAATACTTCATTTTCACGAATGTCGTTCTGATACTCCAAATCTGGCTTCAAAAGTCCCGAAACCAACAATTGCTGTTCGGCACTTCTTACCGACATTTCCGTCAATTTTGGGAGTTTAATCATCGGAGCCGTTTCAGTATTTATCGTTAAATAAATCTTGCGACCTTGCTTCACTTTTGAATTTTCTAAAGGATATTGAGAAAGAACAGTTAATGGCTTCAAATTTGGTGTAAAAGTGCTATCAGTTACCTCAAATTCAAGGTTTCTATCATCCAAAAGGTCTTGTGCTTCTTCCATTGATAGACCTTTCAAATTCGGAACTGTGATGGCTTCTCCATGGTTGGTACTCCAAGGTAAATAGAGGAAGAAAAAGCCAAAAAATAGCACCAATAACGATAAAATAATGATGGCAATGTGGGTATATACGTCTTTTTTAGAATTAGTTGAAATTTTCATTATGTAATTTTAAATGATTTCGATTTCGTAATAGTTCGCAATTTAGAGATTTTCGAGTTTAAATTAGAAAGAAAGTCGCACAAAGATTTGGTGGCATACGGATTTAAGGGATTAGACACGGATTTATTTTAATTTTTATCCGTACGGTCCGCCGCAGCGGTCCAATCCTTAAAATACGTATTCAATAATTTAAAAACTCTTTTAAAATAGTGAAATGAAAGCACAAAAATCTACGAAAATCTGCGTTGCGAAGCATCCGTGTCACCTGCATTCCATATTCTTTCCCTGCCAATTTGTCCTGCAAATCTCCTTTGGAATTCTTTTTGCAATCCTCTCTCACAGCAAAATTAGCGTATTATTCATCCTAAAAATGACAAAATGACTATGCAAGAGAAAGGCAATATCTCGATTCATACCGAGAACATTTTTCCAATTATTAAAAAATTTCTTTATTCAGACCACGAAATTTTCCTTCGTGAGTTGGTTTCCAATGCCGTGGATGCTTCGCAAAAAATCAAACGTTTGGCTGCCATCGGTGAATACCAAGGCGAGTTGGGAGAATTGAAAGTGAAAGTATCTTTCGATAAAGAAGCAAAGACGATTACGATTTCGGATAACGGTTTGGGTATGACTGCCGAAGAAATCAAAAAATATATCAACCAAATTGCGTTTTCGGGAGCAACTGAATTCGTGGAAAAGTACAAAGATAAGGGTGACGAAAAAGCCATTATCGGACACTTCGGTTTGGGCTTTTATTCTGCCTTTATGGTGGCTGAAAGGGTGGATATTATTTCACAATCTTACCAAGAAAATACGGATGCCGTGATGTGGACTTGTGATGGTTCAACGGAATTTGAAATCACCGATGCTACTCGTGAAGGTCGTGGTTCTGATATGATTCTGCACATTTCCGAAGACTCTTTGGAATTCTTGGAAGAGTTCAGAATCAAGCAGGTTTTGGATAAATACTGCAAATTCCTTCCAATTGAGATTGAATTTATGGAGAAAGTTATCAATAATCCTGCTCCAATCTGGACAAAATCACCTGCTGATTTAACGGATGAAGATTACTTGAAATTCTACGAAGAATTATATCCATATTCTGAAAAACCATTATTTTGGATTCACTTAAACGTTGATTATCCATTTAACTTAACGGGGATTTTATACTTCCCGAAAGTGAAAAATGAATTACAACTTCAACGTGAGAAAATACAATTATACAGTCGCCAAGTTTTTATTACTGACGAAGTAAAAGACGTGGTGCCTGAGTTTTTGATGCTATTGCACGGGGTGATTGATTCGCCCGATATTCCTTTAAACGTTTCTCGTAGTTTCTTGCAAGCGGATGGAAATGTAAAGAAAATTAATTCGTACATCACGAAAAAAGTGGCGGATAAATTAGGAGATTTATTCAAATCTGACCGTGAAGGATTTGAGGCGAAATTTGAAAACATCGGCATTTTTGTAAAATACGGAATGATTTCAGATGATAAATTCTATGAACGTGCTAAGGATTACTGTTTATTACAAAACGTTGATGGTAAGTACTTTACGTTGAATGAATACGCAGAATCAGTGCAAGCGAATCAGACCGATAAGGACGAAAACGTAACGTATCTTTATACAAACGACGTAAAAGGACAAGACGGTTTTATTCAATCTGCCAAGAAACGTGGTTATGATGTCTTGAAATTAGATACCGTTCTCGACAGTCATTTTATTAATATGTTGGAGCAAAAATTGGTGAAAACTAATTTGAAACGAGTGGATGCTGACACCGTTGAAAAGTTGATTGACAACGGAATTGCTTTGGAATCGGTGCTTTCTGAAACGGATAAAGAAACGGTGAAAAAGATTTTTGATACGGTAATAAACGACACAACGAAGGTGGTAAATTTGGAAGCAATGCCAACGGATGAATTGCCAGCGGTGATTACCCAAAACGAGTTCATGCGTCGTATGGCGGATATGTCTCGCAATGGTGGCGGAGGCGGCATGAGTATGTTTGGAAATATGCCAAATAACTACATCGTATCGGTAAATGCGAACCACGCCACGATTGATAAAATCCTGAAAACAGCGGATGCCGAAGAGCAAAAGAAGTTAGCAAAGCAAGTATATGATTTGGCGTTATTGTCACAAAATATGCTTACTGGGGCTGATTTGACAGCATTTATTCAACGGACTGCGGTGGGGTTGTAATATTTTTTTGAATTGATATTAGTAGAGACAAGGCAATGCCTTGTCTCTTTTTTGTCCATCTACTGACCATTTACTAAATTAAGCGACAAAATTTCAGTGATTTTCTACGAGAAAATGAAGGATTAAATATCTTTGCACCATATTTTTTAAAAATAATACAACCATGAACAAACTATTATTTATCATTATCTTTTTGCTATTGGGAAGTACATCCTTTGCCCAAAACAATGTTAATCCTTTAAAAAATACCCGCTGGAACGGGACAGTCAATGTGCCAGATCCAACGGGAGCCACTGTTGCCTTTGAGGAAGCGAAGATTTTTTTCAAGGACATAGAAAATGACTCACCCATTGAGGAACTTTCCTACACAATTGAAGGCAACGTTATCACGATGAAAAAAACAGCGGGAGCAAGCCCTTGCACGGAAAATCAGGTGGCTAAAATGTCTTTTGAAATTGTAAAAGATACGTTGGTTTTGAAAGTTATTGCGGATGATTGTGAAATCAGGAGTGTCGCTTTTACGGATGAGCAAGGAAATCCTTACGTTTGGAAAATCAATAAATAAAGGCTTTAACTTTAAGACTCTTCAAGTTTGATTTAATCGCATTTATTTAAAGGACTATGGTGAGTTTATAAGTTTATGCCTCAGCATTGAAGGGTATAATATTTGAAGAGATAAGGCAATGTCTTGTCTCTTTTTTTGCTATAACCCGATGCTCCCGAATCGGAATAATTAAATTTTCAGACTGATGCAGATGCATCGGGTTACAACAAAAAAGCCCCGCAAAACGGAGCCTTTTTGTAAAACTATTCACCTAACCTAAAAAACTAAAAATGAAAATTACTTTACTTTGAATATGTACATTTTATTCTTTGAAATACTAATTCATAATCCCCAATCCCTAAACTTACTTCACCGACAAAATCCTAAACTCCGTTCTGCGGTTTTCTTGATGCTGACTTTCTTTACATTGAACCCCATCCACACATTCATTGGCTGGCTCACTTTCTCCGTAACCATTTGATACTAAGCGTTCTATGCTAATTCCACGTTGTGCTAAATAATCAACTACGGCTCTGGCACGATTATCGGATAATTGCATATTATAACTGTCTCCCGAGCGTGCATCCGTGTGCGAGCGAATTTCAACTTTCATATCTGGATACTTTTTCAAGAGTGGTAAAACCGTTCTGTCTAACTCTTTGGCAGCATCTTTGCGAATGAAAAATTTATCTAAATCATAGTAAATATTGTTCAGTTTGAAGATGTCACCTTCACCATACATTCCTTGGACATTTTGGTACTGAGTAGGATTTTTACCAACCTTTCCGATAGTTTCGTTGTTTGTTGCATACTTATCTTTTGTTGCAGTTAATTTATGGTCTGCCCCTGGTTTTACTTCAAATTCATAACCACCGTCTTGACCCGTTACGACCGTCTGAGTAGTCTTATCTTTTTGATTTTCAAGGGTTACCTGCACACCCGAAATTGGTTTCTGATTCAATTCTGACTTCACAACGCCTTTCAAAACGGATGAGTTAGATTTCTCTAAATACATTTCCAAAGTAGTTTGTTGTCCCGTATTACTTTTGGTTGAATACGTCATTGAATTCATTTGATAGCCTTCTTTGATGGCTTTGAATTCGTATTCAGATTCTGACTGTAAGCATATCGAAGTTGAACCATCCACGCCAGAAACTCTCAAATCTTGATTTTCACCGTTAATGACGCTTCTGATATCCACATTTTCGAGTGGCGTTTTCGTTGCAGCATCATACACAATCAAATTCAATGGACGACATTCTCTTCTGAAACTATAAATATTATCATCGTGAATTCCTCTTTTTCTGTTGGAGGCAAAGAATCCTGAATTTCGTCCTACATCAGTAATTAAACCAAAATCATCCTTTTCAGAATTCATCGGAGCTCCCAAATTTGTTACGCCTTTGATGGCAATTCCATCTTTCATTTCAGCATAAAAAAGATCAAGACCTCCAATGCCCTCGTGTCCGTCAGATGAGAAGTATAAGTTACCCGCTTCATCCACATAAGGGAACATTTCATTGCCTTCCGTATTGATTTCTTTGCCTAAATTTACGGGGGTTCCCCAAGTTCCTTCGTTATACTCAACGATATATAAATCCGTTCCTCCGTAGCCTCCTGGCATATCCGAAACAAAATACATCTTGGTATTATCGGGCGTTAAGGCTGGATGTCCCGTTGAGTATTCGTCTGAATTGAAAGGTACTTCTTTCACATTTCCCCACGTATCTGATTTCAAATCTGCCGTGTAAAGTTTCAAGCGATTTATTCCATCTTTTGACTCTCTGGCTTTTCCTTTATTGTAATTATTTCTGGTTAAAACTACCTTTTGTTCACCTTTGAAGAACGTCATCGGACCTTCGTGGTATTTGGTATTCAGTACTCTACTAAATTCTTCAATTTTTGTTAATTTTCCTTCTGGAACAACCGCAACATCAGCGTTACTGGCAGACATACCACCTAATGCTTGGGCACCTTGAAGACCGTTGCGAATACTTAATTGTGAAGTATCTGAAACAAAATATAAATCTAAAAACGGTGTTTGATTCCAACCGAATACTCTTTTTATTGTTCCTGATTCATCTCTGGCTGAACAAAACACTAAGCCTCCTTTATAAAACATAGGACTAAAATCTGCCTGTCGTGAATTGATTGGGAGATATTGGACTTTGTATGAGGATGAATCACGATAAAAACGTCCCATATCCATCAGAGCAATTATGTTACGCTTTGCCCTTAAATCAGTGGTTTGTTTTTCACCGTAAATTGAGTAATATTTTTGCGATTCTTTGTATTTTTGATTGGAAGCCAGAGCCTGTGCATAATAGAGATAATTCTCAGATTCAACATCTGGATAATCACGAATGAGGTCGGCATAAGCCCGTTCTGCATTGCGTGAATCTTGCATTTTACGGTAACAATATGCCAATTTTTTGAGCCCTTCACCCCGTTGAACAGGTTCTTTTGCATCACGAAGAAATTCCTCATAAAGACGTATGGCGTCGATATAGCTCAGGTTTTCAAACTGACGATTGGCGGCTTTCAACTTTGCTTGTGCGTGCGTGTGTCCACAGGTAAGCAAAATGAGCATTACCATTACGGATGCTATGTGGAAAATTTTATTCATAATCGGATTGCTTATTAGGCAGAATAGTTTTTTATATCACTCAGTAAGGTTGCTGAACGAAAAACAAATAACGTGCCAAAGAAAGATTAGGTATGAGTTATGAGGTATGAATTATGAGGTATTTTTCAGTTATAATGTCATTGGTATCAATTATAAGGTATGATATGACATTAAAAATAATCAGTTTCATTTCACAGTTTTCTTCAAAAAAAAAGTCTTAGATTTAGAGTAATTCCTAAATCTAAGACCAAACCACTTACCAAAACCGCTTTTTCATAATGAGGAATGCCTTTTTCATCCGTAGAAATGAAGTTTTTCAAGATTCCTTGATAACCTTCTCGTGCATTTACTAAAAAGGATTTATCCAAATATCCCATCCGTACTCCCTTAGCCAGTCCATACACAAACATCGCCGTTCCCGATGCCTCCATGTAGTTACCTTTACCGTCCATTTTATCCATAACCTGATACCAACAACCTTCTCTCGGGTCTTGGTATTTGACGATGGCGGGCATCAACCTTTGAAAAATGGCCATCAATTCTGGACGTTTTGGATGGTCTTTTGGGAAAGTATCTAAGACATCCAATAAGCCCATGACATACCACCCCAAGGCTCTACCCCAAAAATTTGGAGATGTTCCTGTCGTTTTATTTGCCCATTTTTACGCTTTACTTTCGTCCCAACCATGATACCAAAGCCCCGTTTTAGTATGCTGGGTAATGGGAAAAAGTAGTATAAGAATTTTGACTTTCATATAATAAAGTGAAGTTATACGAGTCTGTCATCCTGACGCAGAAGGGAACTGTAACTATACCAGTTCCCTTCTGCGTCGGGATGACAGACTTCAATTTACAAAAAAACGACCCTAAATAACAACCCGATCATTCTTAGGGGCAAAGAAATTCATGATAAACCACGCCAATAAATACGCACTTCCACACATCAAAAAGATGATATTATACCCCGCATTTATATCGCCAGATGCTTTGTAACTATCTAATAATGAGCCAACTATTAACGGAAAAACGATTCCACCAACCGAGCCAGCCATTCCTCCAATACCAATCACAGAACTAATTGCTTTCTTGGGGAACATATCCGAAGCAACCGTATAAATATTAGCACTCCATGCCTGATGAGCTGCTGCTGCCAAGCTGATAAGTGCCACCGCTTGCCATATATCCGTTGCGTAACGAGCCGCCATGATAGGCACAACGCATATCGCAAAAATCAACATTGAAACCTTGCGAGCTTTATGAATTTGCCAGCCTTTTTTAATGAAATATCCTGATAAATATCCTCCTCCAATACTACCAATGGTGGTTGCGGTGTAAACAATTATCAAAGGTAAACTTGGTTTTTTTAAGTCTAAATTGAAGGTTGTTGAGAAATAAGAAGGTAACCAAAACAGAAAGAACCACCAGATTGGGTCGGTGAGCATCTTACCAAAAAAGAACGCCCATGTCTGACGAATCCCAAAGAGTTTTAACCATGCTACGGGTTTCTCATTGGCATCCATTTCTTCATTATCACTATGAATATAATCAAATTCTTCTTTGCTTAATTTCGGATGTTTTGCAGGTGTTTCATAGTAAATCCACCAAAAAATTAACCAGACAAAACCAATTGCTCCCGTAACGATAAATGCCATTTCCCAACCATAAACTCCCAAAATCCAAGGAACCATCACGGGTGCGAAAACTGCCCCAATATTTGCTCCTGAATTGAAAATCCCTGTGGCTAAGGCTCTTTCTTTTTTCGGAAACCATTCGGCGGTTGCCTTGATGGCAGCTGGAAAATTACCTGCTTCACCCAGACCTAATGCCGCACGAGCAACGCCAAAACCGAAAGTTGATTTCGCAAAAGCATGAGCAATTGCCGCTAAACTCCATCCGATAATGGAAATAATGTATCCTGACTTTGTACCGATTTTATCAATAATTCCTCCAAAAATAAGCAAACTGAATGCGTAGGCGGCTTGAAATGAAATTACAATATAACTATAATCCTTCTCCGACCAGCTAAATTGCTTTTCGAGCGTTGGTTTTAAAAGACCAATCACTTGACGGTCGAGGTAGTTGATGGTGGTGGCAAAAAATAACAAGGCTACGATTGTCCAACGGTACTTTCCGATTGTGGTTTGCATGAGGAGAGTTTAAAATTGTTAAATGTGTTTATCTGTAAATCAATGTCGAATAACGTCGTGGAGGTTTTGAACCTCCATTCGTTAAAATTTGAAGTACTCTTTCGCATTATGATAACAAATATTCTGAACCATCTGCCCAATCCATTCAATGTCATTAGGAAGTTCTCCATTTTCGATTTCGTTTCCCAAAAGATTACAAAGGATTCTACGGAAATATTCATGTCTTGGAAATGATAAAAAACTCCGTGAATCCGTCAACATTCCCACAAAACGACTCAATAATCCCATATTTGAAAGGGCATTCATTTGGCGTTCCATCCCATCTTTTTGGTCTAAAAACCACCAACCCGAACCGAACTGAATTTTTCCCGCCATCGAACCATCATTAAAATTGCCCGTCATGGCTGCGAAAACATCATTTTCTTTTGGATTTAGGTTGTATAAAATCGTTTTAGCTAATTGATCATTTTCATCTAAACGACCTAAAAATTTGGACAAACTTTGTGCTTGCGACCAATCTCCAATTGAGTCCCAACCCGTGTCTGGTCCCAAGGTACGCAAAGCACGAGTGTTGTTATTCCGCATCGCTCCCAAGTGAAATTGCTGTGTCCAGCCTAAGTCGTGGTACATTACTCCCAAAGCATGAAGTATGGCAGATTTGTAAGTCAGAGCCTCCTGAGACGTGATATTTTGTTTTGAAATAACTTTCTTGAATACAGAATTGGCAGTTTCTTCAGTAAAATTAATCGAATAAATTTGCTCTAAACCATGATCTGCCAAACGACATCCCAAAGAAGCGAAAAAGTCTGCCCGCATCCGAAGTGCCTTTAATAATTCGGAATATGAATTAATATCCAAATTAGTAATTGAACCTAATTTTAACACAAAATCTGCAAAATTCGGATTCTCAATCAAGATAAATTTATCAGGACGAAAAGTTGGTAAAACCTTCGTCGTCACCGTTCCATCTTTGATAATTGCTTGATGATGTTCCAAAGAATCCATCGGGTCGTCTGTGGTGCAAGCAACCTCCACTTTCATTTTTGAGAGCAGACTTCTGACGGAGAATTCGGGCATTTGAATTTTGGCAGAACATTCTTCATAAATCCGTTTAGCATTCTTCGGATTCAGCGTTTCGTGTTCGTCAAAATAGCGTTGCAATTCTAAATGTGTCCAGTGATATAATGGATTGCGTAGCGTGTAAGGGACTGTCTCCGCCCATTTCTCAAACTTTGCATAGTCCGATTGAGTGCCTGTGCAGTAGCTTTCATTCACCCCATTTGCCCGCATGGCTCGCCATTTGTAGTGATCACCGTATAGCCAAACTTGCGTCAGATTTTCAAAATTCTTATTACCCGCAATTTGGTCGGGTGGTAAGTGATTGTGATAATCAATAATAGGCATATCCTTGGCAAACTCGTGGTATAGTTTGCTGGCTGTGGGGGTTTGAAGAAGGAAATCTTCGTTTAAAAATTGTTTCATTTGTATGTTAATATATGGAGACAGGGACTCATGCCGAAGCGTAAAACAGAGTCACTTACAGCGTATTATTAAGGTTAAAAAATGCTTTTAAAGAGGCAAAAAGATAACCAAGAGCATTGCCCAGATAATTGAAAAAACTGGATTATGCCTTTTAGTTGTATAAAGGGGGGATGGGGGATTTTTTACTGTAAAAATGTTTTGGGGATATATTGTAGTGATGTAAGTAATGTCAAGTTAGGATACCTTATTAGGCTAAATCACCGTTATATAACTCATGTTACGCAGACTTTTAAGGTTGAGCATCTCCGATGCTGTTCTGACCCACATTTTACTTCCTATAAAGGTTATACCTCTCCGAGGTAATTTGCCCTATATTTCCTCGGAGAGGTATAACCTTTGTAGAAAGTAAAAAATTGATGATTGTAGCATCGGAGATGCTCAACCTTAAATTTTGCGTAACATGAGTTAATAATAGGAACATTTCTTAATCCATCACCTCATAGACCAACATTGGCAAAGCCTTATTTTTCAAAACAACCTCCCCAACTTTCTTGCAATTAAATGACTCTTTCACTTTATGAAACGCATTTTCATTTATAATAATTTGTCCTGCGTTGGCAGCACTTTGCAGACGTTGAGCAATATTTACGACATCGCCAATCACGGTATAATCTAAACGGCGGAGGTTGGCGGAACCAATATTTCCCGAAATCATTTCCCCGGAATTCAACCCAATAGATAATTGAGGCGTAAAAGGTACAGGATGAGCCGTTTTGGGCATTTCTTCAATTTGTTTTCTGACTGCCAAACACGCATCAATGGCTCTATCTAAGTGGTATTCGTCTCTGAAAATCGCCATGACGGCATCACCCATAAATTTGTCAATATAACCTCCCTGAGCAATAATTTCCTTTACGATTACATCAAAATAATTGTTCAGTAATTTCACCACGGCATCGGGGGTTTCGTTCTCTGAAATAGCAGTAAATCCACAAATGTCAATAAAAACAACGGATGCCTCCACGGTTTCATTGAGCATGAGGGACGATTCAAATTCACGACTACCCATGAAACTCAGCACCGTTTTATCTACGTACATTCTAAGAATATCATTTTCTTTAATCGCTTTTAGGGTCTCTCTTATTTGATTTACCTGTAAAATTGTTCGCTCAATGGTTACGGATAAATCATCAAAATTGACAGGTTTCGTTACAAAATCATAAGCCCCACGATTCATGGCAATGCGGATATTTTCCATGTCGCCGTATGCTGAAATAATGACCGATTTTATCAGTGGAGAGGATTCATTCAAATGACTTAACAAGGTTAAACCGTCCATTTCAGGCATATTAATATCGCTCAAAACAATGGCTATTTCTGGATTTTGTTGAATTTTATCTAAGGCTTCTCTTCCATTAAGGGCAAAAAAGAATTCATATTTTTGTTCTCTAATTTTTTGACGAAATTTCTGTTTGATGAGCATTTCCAAATCTGGTTCATCATCAACGACTAATATTTTTGTCATATCAATTTAATTTCAATTTTTCTTTAAGTAGTTTAAAATCAACGGGTTTATTCAAGAAGTCGTCTGCTCCCAACTCTTTGGCATGATTAAAATTTTCATCATCTCCATACGCCGTAATCATCATCACGATAGGCGGTGGCGGTGTCACATAGTCTTGTTTTATGTGACGTAAAAGCTCCAAGCCACTCATGCCGGGCATATTTATATCCGACAAAATCAAGACGGCTTCTTGTGAATTTTCTTGCAAATATGCCAGAGCCTGCTCGCCTGAAAAAGCGAAAACCAATTCTACGAGTTTTTCTCTGATTTCTTTTCTGAAACGTTGTTCAAATAGGGTTTGGATGTCTGTTTCATCATCCACGACTAATATTTTCATACGGGTTTATAATTTTACAGTCCTTAAAGATTCTCTACTTCCTTACATGGTGATATACTCATTTTTTATTCAAAAATATATGTAATTTATGGAGTTGAATTCCATTTTTGCAATAATATGTAAAAATGGAATTTATAAAATCGGAAGTTTTATCACAAAAGTAGTTCCTTCGTTCTCAACACTTTCACATTCAAGCGTTCCTCTGTGAGCTTTCGTTATAATATCATACGCCAAAGACAGCCCTAAGCCTGTGCCTTCGCCTGTCGGTTTTGTGGTAAAAAATGGTTGAAAAATCTTGGCTTTCACGGCTTCTGGCATTCCCGTTCCGTTGTCTGTTATGGAGATAACTATTTGATTTTCAACATTTTTTGTATCAACTGTAACCAATGGTTTGAGATTACTTCCTGTCGCTTTACTTTCAATTTCTCGTTTACCGACGGCGTAAAAAGCGTTGTTTATCAAGTTCAAAAATACTCTTCCTAAGTCTTGCGAAATTACGGCTATTTTGGGTAAATTCTCTTCAAAATCGGTTTTAAAATCTGAATTAAATTGCTTATTTTTCGCTCGTAATCCATGGTATGAAAGCCTTAAATATTCATCCGCCAGAGCGTTTATATCTGTTAATTCCTTCGTGCCGTTGCTTGTGCGAGAATGTTCCAACATTCCTTTTACAATGCTACTTGCTCGCTTACCATGATGGGAGATTTTTTCTTGATTCTGGATTAAATCACCCATTAATTCTTCCACTAAACCTTTGTCAATCAACTCTTTATCTAATTCTTCATTGAGTTCTTGGGCGAGTTCAACACTCATTTCTGAGAAGTTATTAACAAAATTCAGCGGGTTCTGAATCTCGTGGGCAATTCCAGCGGTTAATTCACCCAAAGAAGCCAATTTTTCTGATTGAATTAATTGATTTTGCGTAATTTTCAGATTTTCTAAAGACTGATTTAATTCGGCAGTTCGTTGATTTACTTGCTTTTCTAAATATTCATTTTGGGTTGATAGAATCTGTTGTTTTTCTTCCGATAACTTCTCAATTTCTTCTAATTTTTGACTTAATGAAATGTTCGTATCTACAAATTCTTTGGCGAGGCTGAAAGAGATTGCACCAGAGACAGAGAGTTGTGGACCGACGAAGAATAGAAGCATGAAAATTGGAATTATAATTGTTTTACTGTTAGCATCATTGGATAAACTACCAGAACCAATTATTACTATGTAAATAACAAAAAGGACAAAAAAAACGGCAAAAATACTAATAAAAACAATAACCGCATTTCGCATAACCACGCCACTTGGCGTTTTATTCTTTATTGATTTCCATATCAAAAATATATAATTTAGGATAAGTAAACCATAAGCAACGGCACCATAATATGATGGGATTTTTTGAAAGAAAATTAATACATTCATTACAATAAATGAGGTAATGACCAACCAAAATAATATCTTTTTGGGATATTGCAAAAACTCATACATGGCGTTAAACAGGATGATATGAGCCATTATCAGTACAATACTTTTGATAATCTTAATGTTCACAAACATTTGAAGATCATCATTCACATACGAACCTTTCATTGAGCAGAAGAAGATTCCAAATAACAACATTGCAATGCTAATGGAACGATTATATTTCTTACTCCTAAAAAAATAGTAAAAGAAAAAGTGAATAAATGCTATCATAAAGAAGAAGCCCGAGATAATTCCAGTAGCCAAAGTATTGGTTGTTTCTTCGATAAGTGCTTTTTCAACAAACCCCTCTGATTTTAAAATTCTGATACTTAATGGATAAAAATCACCATACCTATCTATGCTTCTTTGTGGGATGAACAAAAACCGCACTGCCAAGGTTTGTTCACCAGTAGTATCAAAGTCAAATGAATGAGGCAGTCTGATTTTAAATTGTTTTGTTTTAGCCTTTTCAGGGTATAAACTAATTTTTCCAATTTCGTGAATTAGTTTTCCATTTAGGTAAATCTCAGCCGCCCCCGTAATTGAAATATTCATAACGTAGGGTTTATCAACCAACGATGAATCAATAAAAATCTTCTTCCTAAACCACCCAATGTGGGTTTTTTCTATTGGTGCTAACTCACTGAATGGTTTATCAATGTCGGTAGTATCCCATTTTGAATCGTCAAAATTTGAATTCGAAAAATTTCTCTTATCTTCATGTTTTACTTTCCACCCACGAGAAATCAAGATTCCGTCTTTTGGGATACTATCAACTCTGTAAACATTAAATTCTCCACGGTTATACTTGCCAGCATAAATGCGTTGAACCTTCAATTTCTTTTTGGCTTCGGGAGAAAGTTTTATCTGTCCAAAAGTAAAGTTGGTAATTAAACAGAGGCAAATGATTGTAAAAATTCTCATATTCTAATTATTTTTGATAGGTAATGTGATAATGAACTCCGTTCCTTCGCCCTCTACACTCGTTACGTCAATCGTTCCTCCATGCCCTTTTGTCACAATGTCATAAGCCAAAGAAAGACCTAAACCTGTGCCTTCGCCCGTAGGTTTTGTGGTGAAAAATGGTTGAAAAATTTTGACTTTCACGGATTCGGGCATTCCTGTTCCATTATCCAAAATTTTTATAACTATTTGATTATCAATAATTTGTGTGCTAACTAAAACCATCGGCTTGAAACTTCCTCCTGTCTCCCTTTCTTCCTTCTCCCTCTTCCCCACGGCATAAAAAGCATTATTTATCAAGTTCAATATAACTCTTCCAAAATCCTGTGAAACGATTTCTATTTTCGGCAAATTTTCCTCAAAATCGGTTTTGAAATCTGAATTAAAGCTTTTATTCTTGGCTCTCAAACCATGATATGAAAGCCTCAAATATTCATCCGCAAGGGCATTAACATCGGTTAATTCCTTCACGCCCGAACTCGTCCTTGAGTGTTCCAACATTCCTTTCACGATTGAACTCGCTCGCTTACCGTGATGCGTAATTTTTTCAAGATTTTGAATAATATCCGCCAATAACTCATCCTCCAAACCTTCATCTCGTCCTCCTGCCTCCTTATTTCTTTCCTGCCGAAGTTCCTCAATCAGTTCCACACTCATTTCTGAAAAATTATTTACGAAGTTTAAGGGATTCTGAATCTCGTGGGCAATGCCAGCCGTGAGTTCGCCCAGAGATGCCATTTTCTCGGCGTGAATTAGTTGCGTTTGCGTAGTTTTGAGTTCGATAACCGTTTTTTCTAAGGCTTCTTTTTGTTGGGTTAATTCGGCAGTCCGTTCAGCTACTTGGTTTTCGAGACTATTCTTTCGGTCTTCTAAAATCTGTCTTTCAAGTGCTTCTTTTAATCTTTGTGCTTTATCTCTTTTGTATTGTCTTTGTACATAAATTCCAAAACCAATCATCCAGAGAACAGCAAAACCTTTGATATTTTTGAATACTTCTTCATTTGCTCCATAGAATTTTGGTACAAGAAAATGAAAAAAACGAAGCACAAATAAAGCTATACTCAATGGAAAAATAGTCAGACCAAGAGCCCGAATATTAGAAGAAGTACCTTTGGATTTATGGAGGATGTAAAGAATCCCTAATGATAATATTAGAAAGTAATTTTCAGTAAAAAAACTTATGCCCGCAGACTCACTTATAAGCAACAAAATCAACATTCCCAACCATGCAAATCTTGTGTAGTTGTATAGTTCTGGAAGGAATTTTTGAGTCTCTAAAAAGTTAGTAATTATCTTTATTACACCAGCCGTTATTCCGACTGCCATTGCAATATCTCCATAATCTATATCCATATTTTCTAATATTTATGTGAAATGGTTAGTCAAGTTAGACACACTCACCCAACCCAACACTCCCCTCAAAGCGAGGGCTTATTGAGCTTAAAAGTCCTCCCTTCGAGGGTTGGGTGGGGTGAGTACAACTTAGCCAACTAATTCAGTTATGAGGTAAAAAACAGGTACTTATTTGGCATGACTTTTCTCCTTCAAAATCCCACCCGTTGCTTCTTTGATGATGTGAACATACACAAATGCGGTAGGGTCGATATTTATTACAGCGTCGTGTATCTTCTTGATTTCAAGCCGAGTAACAATCGTGACAATAATATCTGCATCAGTTTTAATATCAAAACTGTTGGGTAAATATCCTTTTTCACCTTTATAAACTGTAATACCTTTCCCTAATTCATTTACGATGAAACTTTTAATTTCTTCGGGTTTTGAAGAGATGATATTTACGGCGGTAAATTCCTCAATTCCATCCACCACGTAATCGGTTGCACGGGAGGCAGTGAAGTAGGTGATGATGGAATACATGGCGGTTTCGATGCCAAACTGAAAAGCCGCAATCCCAAAAATAATGGTGTTGAAGATGGTCGTAATTTCACTATTTGAAAGTCCCGTCTTGCGTTGTGTGAAAACAGTAATTACCTCAAATCCATCCAAAACAGCTCCACCTCTGATGACCAATCCGCCCCCCGTCCCGATGAGAATTCCACCGAAAATTGCAATCAATAATTTATCGGTGGTGATGGGAGTAATATGTACAAAAATTAGCCCCAATGAGAATAAAATTACCGTAATAATTGTTTGAACGGCAAAAGTCTTGCCTATTTTTTTATAGCCAATGTAAATAAATACGGCATTAAAAATCACAAAAACGAAGCCGATATTAATTTTGAAAACTTCGTGAAGAAGAATGGAAATACCCGTGACACCCCCATCTATAAAGCGATTGGGAAGCATAAAGCCCCTCATCGCCAAGGTTGCCAAGGCGGTTCCTAAAATGATTTGAAGTAGGTTTTTGGGGTTCAGCACAGTCTGCCAATCGATGGTATCGGTTAGATGTTTTTTCGTCATAATTTTGAGTTGGTTATTCAACAGTTTGAAATTAACAAAATATTACCTGTATGTCAAAGGAAACTTACTCCATCATCATCAAAGCTACGTAAGTTTCTATGCCGTCCCAGAGATTTTTTATTCTAATATTCTCATTTTCAGCGTGTTGATTGTTGTCGTGGTTGGCAATCGGAACGGTAATGGTTGATGTTTTAAGAATTTTATCGAAAACATAAAGTGGTAAACTTCCACCCATACTTGGCATCAAAACAATCTTATCTTTCATCGTTGATTGCACGGCTTTTATCACATTTTGAGCAATCGGTAAATCCATGCGGGTGCGTTGGGCGTTATAACCTTCCTTCGCAATTACTCTCGCTATGAACGGATATTTTAAACGCTCTTCATCGGTAATACTCTCATTTTGAGATACATAAAATCCCTGTGAACGAATATGCTCAATCACTTTTTGGACTTGTCGTTGCGCATCATTTCCCAAAACCAAACGTAAATCTAAGGCTACCGTGGCGGAAGTCGGAATTACATTGGCTGCCATTTTGCCCACGTTGGCACTCAACAATCCACTCACATTCAAGGAAGGCTCACTGATTAATTCTGCCAACGATTTCCCTCCGCCTTCTGCCCGAACGAAACCCAATTCTTCCCGCATTTGATCTTCCACGGGTGGAATATTTTTTAAGGCAATTTTCTCAGATTCTGTCAAAGGTGTTACATCGTCATAGAATCCTTTTATCAAAACTCGACCTTTATCGTCTTTCATGGAAGATAATAATTTTGATAATAACATGCCAGGATTTGGAGCCCAATTGCCGTAGTGTCCGCTGTGCAGAGGACGTTTTGAAGCAAAGACTTTTACTTCCATATTCACATCGCCCCGAACGCCAAAAACCACTTGCTTTCTCCCCGATTGATGCACGGGTCCATCACAAATTATCCATAAATCTGATTTGAGCTTTTCTTGGTATTTTTCTAAAATTTCCGCTAAATGCGTTGAACCTGCTTCCTCTTCGCCCTCAAAGAAAAATTTGAAATTGATGGAAGGAATCATACCCGTTTTAACCAAAACTTTATAAGCCGTAAGAATCGAAAAAACGCCCGCCTTATCATCTGAGGCACTTCTACCATAAATTCGCCATTCTGGATTAATAGATTCAGTCGATTTTGGAAAAGGAATAATCTTCCCTTTTTTCTCCAAAGATGCATCCAAAAATACGGCTTCAAAGGGTTTTATCCCCTCCGCCCATTGATTGGGATTGACGGGCTGACCATCGTAATGAGCATAAAAAATGATAGTTTTCTTGGCATTGGGAGTATTAATTTCTCCAAAAATGGCAGGTGGCACGCCTTTGGTTTTACCTTCCAATAATTGCGGTCTTATGCCATTATTTTCCATCATTTTGGCGATGTAGGCGGCAGTTTTTTGAATGCCAACCGTATCATAAACCACATTCGGAATCGACAACAAACCCATGAATTCTTGCAACAATTGATGTTCATTGGCTTTGCGATAAGTCTGGGTTTTTTCTTGGATAGGATTTTGTCCGAAGGCAATGATTTGAGAAAGGATGAAAATATTTAGAAGTAAAGTTTTTTTCATGGTTTCGGGTTGATGTTTTTACAAATATAATGACTTGGACGGATTTTAAACAGAAAAGACCGACAACTCTTAAAGGTTATCAGTCTTTTCTGTTAAAATCATTTAAAATCAATTTACAGTTTGATGATTTTATAAACAACACGTTTATTATCCCGTTCAAGTCGAAGGAAATATTGTCCGTTTGAATAGTTTGAAAGGTCTAAAATAGTTTCTGATTTATTGATATTTTGTTGTAAAAGTTGTTTCCCTAAAATATCTGTAATCTGCAAATTCGTATTCTTAAAATTATCACTTTGGATGGTAATTTTATCGGACGTTGGGTTTGGAAATAGTTTTACTTCAAGGTCTGCGAGTTCTTCGTTGGCGGTGATGAGTTCAAGTTTTACTGTACTTGAACCCATAATTTTACCAGAACAGTATTCACTATTGATAGAAAAAACCTTGTATGTAGTTGGACTAATCGGATTTACCTGTACAACAAAAGGCGACTTAGTAATTCCATAATAGGACTGAGCTGATGGTTCTTCTATTCCAAATTTTATAGCCCAAGGAGGTGTACCCGTTAAATTTATTTTTATATTTATGGGCTTTCCTGCTTTGAAGAAATAAGTTGTTGAATCCAAGGTTGCCATTGGAACTTTTGAACCAATCAAAGGAGTTAAATATGCCGAATTACTCACTCCGTTATCCGAGGCAACTACTCTGATTCGATAATCGTTGCCTTCGGGTAAATCATCAGGAACAATTATTTTTAAAGGACTCTGCATTCCTTGACTAATAATTTCTTTATAATTATCTCCATTTTTATCAGAAATTTGAACAGAAAATTTATTTGTTGCTGAAAAAGTACCCCTTGTCAGAAAATAAATATCGTATGATGTTCCAACACATAAACTTCTGTTCAAAATTGTTTTACTAAAATCAATCGTGACACTTTTATCAGAAATAGGATTTACAGTAACCGTAAAACTCCCAGTAGCTTTTCCAAGACCACAAAGATTTCGAACTGAATTTACAGTATAAGTAGTTGTCTGTGAGGGCTTTACGGAAGCAATACTTCTGTATAAATTAGGTGGTGGAGAGTACGACAAATTATTGGAAAGTGTATAAGATAAATTCTCACTGTAATTTTGATATTTTTTGATATTGTTATTGAATACATTAAAATACGCCTCTTCTCCTGAGTTAATAATTGTATTTCCACTAACCGTTATGTCCGATTGAGTCGATACTGTTTGGATAGAATATTTGTTCGTAGCCGCAGGTTTTGTTGATGATACCTCCAATTGATATTCACCAATTGCAGCATCGGAGGGAATTTTTACTTTAACGATTCCATCTTTATTGGAAGTTACTTTACCGATTTCATATTTAATACCGTTGGCATTTCCCTGATTATCAACAGAAGATTTGCTGATGATTGAGAATGTAAAAACATTACCAGATTCGTATTCACCGTAGGCAGAATAACTTATTTCACCTTCATTTCCCGTACAAAAAGCACTTGGTTGAGCATTTTTTATGTATAATGTTGGAATGACGGTAACTTTCACTGCACTGCCTTCAATCACTCCGTATCCACACGAACTTTCAACTGATTTTATGGCATAAGTTGTACTCTTTGAAGGTGTAAATTGATAGTTGTATGTGCTTGAATTACTGAGGATTAGCTTGAAATAATTACTAAATCCATCGCCTGTCAAAACCGTTGTGGGCGTTCCTCCTTTTATATCATATTTGAGGGTTACGGGGTTTGCACCATTAACAGTAATTGTATTGTTAATGGCATTTAAACCCGTAAGTGTCACCGTTGATGGAGTTTGAACACTAATAATTGTGATAGGAGATATTTGTTGAGGACTTGTATTACTAACTAACCTCAAGAAATAATCCCCATCTTTCAAATCTAACGGGAGTTTTACACTGATGGGATTTTCAGTAGTTTTGGTAGCTAAATCTTTGAAAATACTATCTTTTGTGGAAGCAATTTGCAAATTGAAAGTTGTTCCCATTTCAGCATTTCCTGTTAAAGAATAGGTATAATTTACAAGTTCGCCATTGCAAAGTTTTTTATCGTAAAAATTATTGCCCGTTTGTGAAAAATTATAAAATTTAGGCACAATTTTAAAAGGCACAACCGTAATTTTAAAAGGATTGCCTTTCACAATACCTTGCCCACATTCATTAGACACCGATTTTATTGAAAATATGGTAGAATTAGCAAAGAATCTAATGATAGAATTATTACCATACGAAACAGAACCATCCGAGAACGAATACGTATTCAAACTTCTTAATTCTGTATTTGAACTGACAGAGAAATTTATTTTATCATTTGGAAGAATACTTCTACTCAAATCCGCCTGTGCTAAGAGAGAAATTTCAGGTTTTTTATTTATCAAAATGGCAGTTTTATCACTAACGGCTGTCGGATTTGAAGACCTTATTCTGAGAAAATAATTGAAAGTGTTTAAGATTGTATTTTCAGGAATAGTAATTTCAATCGGCGAAGTTTTACTTGTTCCGATAACAGACACTAATGTTTCAAATTGCAATAATTCAACACTGAATTGATTGTCAGCATTATAATTCCCCAAAGTGTTGAAATGAACTTTTGCCTTTGAACCCGCACAAATTGCAGATGGAGCATTCTTTATTGAAATATCATTATTTGCAAGATTTTTGATATTAACCGTGACAATTTTATTATCATTTACTGAAACCACTCCGCACGAATTACTAACTGATAAAATTTTGTAAGGGGTTGTTTTGATTACTGGTACGGGTAATTGAGTAGTAAAATTGTTTAAAAAGCCATTCCATGATTGGGCTTCTGCAATGGTTGAATCACTCAACATAATTGATATTGGAGCACCACCAGACACTAACAAAGGAAAATTAACCAGCGATTTTGTAGAAATATTAATGTCATTCGTATTAGCAAAAGATGCTTTTGGCAAGCTGTTTATTTGGATAAAATTGCTGCTGTACGAAATCTCTTCATTACCAAAAGCCACGCCTAAATTATAAAAACTGTATTGTTGTGGCTTACTATCAAATAGATTGGTTGGGATGGTTACTTTCACAATTCCGTTGTTAAATGTTGCAGGAACTTTTAGTGGAATATCTGATTTATTCTCTGAACTTCTGATGTAAGCAATCAGGGTATTTTGATTACCAAAGTCTGGTTTTGTTGTATATTTAGCACTAAAACTATCTCCCAGACACAAGGATAATCCTTGTTTTAAAGAATCAATTACAACGCCTGATTTAACCGTAACATTTACGCTGTTTTGTCCAGAACTGCCTAAGCCACAAGCACTTGAAAATGATTTCATAGAATATTTTTGAGTTTTATCAGGCAAAATATTTGTAATAAAATGGTATTGCGATACATTACTGAGCGGTACGATAATTGTTAATGGCACAAAAGAGGAGTGAATAAGTAATTTTGTAAAATATCGACGAAAATATTTACAGCCATTACAACA
>JAYVIV010000176.1:0-11678 GCA_043769985.1 Arcicella sp. | reverse complement strand
CAGTTAGCAGTTAGCAGTTAGCAGTTAGCAGTTAGCAGTTAGCAGTTAGCAGTTAGCAGTTAGCAGTTAGCATATCAAAACAACCTATGATATTTTGAGTTCCATAAATAGACTATCTTTTTTACAAAATCTTAAAATAACTACAAGCATAATTCATGCAAATCTTCCTCCGAACCTAAAAAAACATTATAATCAACAGTTCCTTTTACGCCCTCACACCAGCCTTTTTGATTGTGTTGCCAAAACCACAGACTCACGCCATATCCTTTCAAGGTTTCTTTTGAATAATCGGCAATCCAAAGCGGATAATCGTCAAAATTCCCTTTAATAAACTTCTTGTAAAAATTGGGATTTGTGTAAATAATTGGCTTTACTCCGTAATGTTTTTGAACAATATCCAGCCACACCTCAATCTCACTAATTATCTGACTATCAGACTTTAAAGAGTTTTGTTCAATATCTAAAACTGGTGCAAAATCTCCTTTTTTTAACTTAACGGAATTGATAAAATTCATCGCCTGCCCCTTAGGTTCTCGCCAAGGAATAAAGAAATGATAAGCCCCTCTTTTGATACCCAATTCGCCTAATCTTTTCCAGTTTCTTTCAAATTGTTTATCCGAGTGGTTCATGCCTTCAGTTGCTTTTAAAAAACAAAATTCAAGTTTCAAATCTTTATCCGAAAAACGCATTTTTTTAACTTTTTGCCAATCAATTGTTCCATTATGGTGCGAAACGTCTATCCCATGCTTTTCGTAATTTAGAGGCATTGAAATTCCTAATTTAGATACATTTTTCCAACCATTTGGATTAGGTCTAAACCACATAATAATTCCAAAGATTACTAAAATAACCGTTAAAATTCTTAGAAATTTTTTAATTGAAGGAGATAAAAAATCAAATTTTAGACGTAAAATGCTCAGGAAGTCCATAAAACAAGAAAGGGATTATATAGTTAGCAGTAATCAGTTACCAGTCAATAAACTTTCCAAATTTACAAACTAATTGATTTCGAGAAGTGAAATGTAGCTTTAAAAGATTAGTCGTCTTCATAAAACTTATTTTTATAAGTTTTATGAAGACGACTAATCTAATTTTGAAAGAATATTTTGTTCACAACTGCCTACTGTAAACTAATAACTACCTACTTATTTGGCTGAGGAGTTGTCCGCAAGTATGGTTTCACAATGGTAAATCCTTTTGGGAATTTCTCTGCTGCGTCCTCAGTTTTTACGGCTGCCGTGATAATTACATCATCACCATCTTTCCAATCGGCTGGGGTTGCCACTTGATAATTTGCTGTCAATTGCAATGAATCTATTACCCGCAAAAGCTCTTGAAAATTACGTCCCGTTGAAGCAGGGTAAGTTAAAGTCAATTTAATCTTTTTATCTGGCCCAATAATAAACACTGAACGAACCGTTGTTTTTTCAGAAGCATTTGGATGTATCATGTCATACAAAGTTGCCACGTTACGGTCTGAATCAGCAATAATTGGAAAATTCATTTTAACACCATTTATCTCTTCAATATCTGGAACCCACTTATTATGTGAGTCCAAATCATCTACTGAAACGGCAATCACCTTAACACCTTTTTTCTCGAATTCTCCTTTTAATAAAGCTGTTTTGCCTAATTCGGTCGTACAAACTGGCGTAAAATCAGCTGGATGACTAAATAACATACCCCATGAATCGCCTAACCATTCATGAAAATTAATCGGTCCTTGGGTGGTATCCGCCGAAAAGTCGGGGGCAATATCTCCTAATCTTAATGACATGTTCTTAAAGTTTTAAGTTTATATTTGTTGAGTTTGTAAGTTAAAGGGTTAACGTTCAGCTATTTTAGAACAACCAATTAAGTTAAAAAATTTACTACTCTACTAAGTTACAAGATTAATCTAAAAAGAGTTCATAAATTGAATTTTAAATAGGTTTTTCAATAATGAAATTGTGGTTTGTGTAAATACAAATATCCGCTGCAATCGTTAAGCCTTCTCTTACCATTTCCTCGGCTGTTAAATGTGGAGCGTGTTTTTTCATTGCCAAAGCCGCCGAAAGAGCATAATTACTTCCCGAACCGATTGAGGCAATTCCATTTTCTGGTTCTAAGACATCACCCGTTCCAGAGATAATTAAGGCCTCTTCTTTGTTAGAAACAATCATCATGGCTTCTAATTTTCTGAGGTAACGGTCTGTACGCCAGTCTTTTGCTAATTCAATGCTTGCACGTTTCATGTTTCCTCCATAAGCGTTCAGTTTCTCTTCAAAACGTTCTAAAAGTGTAAAAGCATCAGCAGTTGAGCCAGCAAAGCCCGTAACGATTTTGCCATCCAACATTTTACGAATTTTCTTTACTTGATTTTTCGCTACGGTTGTTCCCATTGTTGCTTGCCCGTCCGCCCCAATTGCCACTTCTCCGTTATGTACGACCGCTAAAACGGTAGTTGATCTAATTTTTTCCATAAGAATATTTAATTTTTGCAAAGATATTAGGGAAATGGTATATTTGGAATGTTTTAGGGATAAGGTACGAAAGATGAGATATGAGGTAAAATTGCAAACATCTAATAATCAGTATATTACAAATTTATTTACCAAAATAAAATCAATTAATTATGAAAAAATTACTAATTACTACCAGTTTATTTATGACTATGACTTACGCAAAAGCTCAAAGTGAAATGCCTTTGTATCCAAAGGAGGTTCCTAATTACAAAGATGTTCCTAATACGCAAAAATCTGAAACGGATAAAAATGGAATTTTGCGAATTTCTGAAGTAACTGTGCCAACATTGACAGTTTATCTCCCTGACAAAGGAAAATCTAATGGAACTTCCGTGATTATTTGCCCTGGGGGTGGATATTGGATTTTGGCGGCTTCGCACGAGGGTTCGGATGTGGCAAGGGAATTTAATAAAATGGGCGTTACGGCTTTTGTTTTAAAATACCGAATTCCGAACGAAAAAGCCCAAGTTGATAAATCAATCGCACCGCTGCAAGATGCACAACAAGCCATTAGATTGATTAGGAGAGATGCCATAAAATACGGCATAAACCCAAACAAAATTGGTATTATGGGCTTTTCTGCGGGAGGACATTTAGCTGCAACGGCTTCTACTCATTTCCTCAGACCTGTGGGTGAAAATACCGATGAAACGAACGTACGCCCTGATTTTTCGATTTTAATTTATCCAGTTATCAGTTTTAAGGAGTTCGGTCACAAGGGTTCTGCCGACCAATTAATTGGTAAAAATCCAACTACCGAAATGATTGAATTATATTCAAATGAAACCCAAGTAACGAAGGAAACACCACCAGTTTTTTTGGTTCATGCAGGTGATGATAATGCAGTGCCTGTTAAAAACTCATTGGCTTATTACGAAGCCTGTCAAAAAAATGGGGTTTCAGCAAACTTGGTTATTTATCCAAAAGGCGGTCATGGTTTTGGAATGAACAATAAATCTACCAAAGAAAAATGGATGGATAATGTTAAGAATTGGATGGATTCGATGGGGTGGCTTTAAGCAGTTATCAGTTATCAGTTATCAGTTATCAGTTATCAGTTATCAGTTATCAGTTATCAGTTATCAAAAGTGCCGAGTTGGAATTATCAGTTCCAAATCGGCACTTTTTGTTTGTAAAATTTTACTGTTTACTGATAACTGTTTACTGCTAAGTATCCGTTTGAATTTAGTTTATGCTATTTTTAAATCATAAGTATCTGATTATCAAACCTTATAGGTTTTCAAAGCCTATAAGGTTTAACATAAACTAATTAATACCGAATACTTAACTGAACTTCAAATCTATATTATCGGCTTCTGCAATTTTGTAGAAGCCTTTTTGTTTCAAAAGGGTTTTCCAGAAGAATTTTAGGTAAACCGTTGTCTTTAAAAATAAAATCTTTTGACTCTTTAATTGAAAAAAAGGATTTCTTAGTTTTAAAATATTGACCGTGATTTTCCAAATGTAGAAGAAAATGGCAAGCGTTACATAATGAAAAATTAAAAATAAATAGGGTAAAACTCCGTACTCCTTCCGAATCCAAAGGAGATTTGAAACTTGCATTTGCGTTCCAAATTTGTTGATTGGGGTAATATTTGTTCTACGGAATGGAGAAGGTTTTTCAAGGTGGATGAAACGAATGTCATCGAAATAACATAATTTACCCGCTTTTCTTAGTCGTGAAGCCCATTCAAAATCTTCGGCATACATAAAAAAGTCTTCATCCATTGCTCCTACTTTATCGATAGTTTCACGACTAACCATCATAAATGCGCCACAGGGAAGTTCTGCTTGGTTAGGGTCTGGGAATTGTGGATTTGGGAATATTTTATCTAAATAATGATTAAACCGATTCGGAACAACGTACAAAAATTTTCTAAATTCATTTCTATTTCTGAAATATGGCATCGAACTCATGTCTGGGAAAAGTTGCAGTCCTGCAATTACGGAAATATCTTTTCTTTCCTGTAAACGTTTGAAAGTCAAAGCAATAGTGTTTTCAAAAAGTAAAGTATCAGCGTTTAGAAGTAACAAAAAATCTCCCGTAGCTGCTTTAAATCCAAAATTATTTCCACGACTAAAACCCGCATTATAACCTGTTTGCCCCCAGACAATATCAGGATGAGCATCTTTAATAATTTCTTCTGAATTATCTTCCGAAAAATTATCGACCACCACAATTTCATACGTTATTTCTGAAGTAAATTGTTTAATAGAAGTAATACAATTAACCGTTAATTCGGCAGATTTATAGTTGATGATGATGATGGAAACGTCCATTAAATTTTTGATGTTTGATTTTTGGGAACGTAAAATTACTTAATTCTTATCGAAACAAAATAAAAAAGCATAGGCCCAATGAGCCTATGCTTTCCGTATTCTATTCCTTACTTTGTTTTTATTGTCTTTATGTGCGATTCAAGCGAATCAGGCTATATTTTATTTTGTCTTTCTCACCGAATAAGGCAAACACACATCTGGTTTACATTCGCATATTCTTGGTATTAATATTACCGTTTTGTCGGTGTAACATCCAGTGCTATTGAAAACTCTTACCGTATAACTTTTATCTACATTTGGATTGGTTAGTCCAGTTACAGGAGTTGTAATGGTTGTTCCTGTGGCAAAAGTTTTTGTTCCAGTATAAGTTATCCCTTCTGAATAATCATAAGTGGCAGTTGCATCCGTACTCGAAACTATTAATTTGGCATCTGGATTTGCGGCTCCAATCGTACAAGTAGCTTGAACTGGATTTACCACAAATATTGGAATTGCTTTGATTTTTATTGAAACCGTATCTGTACCAGTACAGCCATCAGCATTAGTAACTTTCACGGTAAAAGTATAATTACCAGATATTGCGGATGTTATTACAGGATTTTGAACCGATGAAGTGAAAGCTGGCGTTCCTGACCATTCATAACTTTTTGCACCAGCGGGAGTTGAAGTCAAATCAATTATTCCACCTGCACATCCTGAGGCAGAAACGGTGGCTGTTACTCCCGTTAATGCTTGATTAATTAAAACTGTTGTCGAGCCAATTCCTTTACATCCATCCGCATTTTCGACAGCAACAGTCCATACTCCATTGTCGGCATTTGTTGAATTTGTGGTAAAAGGATTTTGCATTGAAGTTGTAAATCCGCTTGGGCTTGTCCACAGGTATCTGGCTCCAGTTCCACCTGTAATTGATAAATCTAATCTGGTTCCTTCACAAACTGGACTGTTGCTGGTTGGTGTGACCGTTAAGACAGTTCCAACTAATACTGCGGCAGTTGCAGTTGAGACACAAGTATTTCCATCAGTGACCGTCACGGTATAAATCCCTTTATGTGAATCAGCAGCGTTAGTAATGGATGGCGTTTGTTGTGTTGAGCTAAAAGAAGAAGGACCTGTCCAAACATAGTTCAAACCCGCTGGCAAAACTGAAATAGTTCCACTTCCACCAAGACAAATAGCGGCTCCAGTTGCTGTTAATACCGTTTTCGGATAAATCGTTACACTTGTGGTTGCAATGGCAGTACATCCATTTGAAGTTCCAGTTACTGCATAAATTCCTTGTTGATTAACTGATAAATCTGCCGTTGTCGTTGTAAATGCTCCATTAGGACCTGTCCAAGCATAGGATGTTGCACCTGTCGCTGTTAATATTCCAGTTGTACCAGAACAGATGGACACTGAATTTACGCTAATGGTTGGAATTGGATTCACAACCACATTTGCCGTTAAAGCGGAAGTACAAAGGTTTGAGTTCGTAATCAAAACCGTATAAACAGAACTTCCTACGGTTAAATCTGGTAGTATGATTTCCTGCGTTGTTGCCGTAAATCCTGAGGGTGCTCTTGACCATGTATATGTTGCCAATGGGTCTGAACTTGTTGCTCTCAAGGTTAGGGTTTGCCCAGCACAAAGATTTGGTACTGAAATAGTTCCAATGGCTACTGGCACACAATTTTCAATAATACCTGCATCAATTGATAAATTACTTTCTCCTGCTGCCACTGTTATTGGCTCTGATTTTCCAGTTGTTAAATCTGCATTACTATCTTCCTCACCATTACCAGTACCCGCTAATTTGGTAAAACTATTTCCTGCACCTATTGAAGTTTTAACAAATTCTACCGTGTAAGTTCCTGCAATTAAATTATCGAATAAATATTTACCATCACTCAAAGTTGTTGCGGTTGCGATTGGAGTTGTATTAGAACCTATGTATAAATTTATGACTACGCCACTCACCCCTAATTCTCCTCCATCCTGAATGCCGTTTTTATTAGTATCTAACCAAACAAAATTTCCAATTTGAGCGGGTTGGAAGATACCAAAGTCGATAGTTAGGTTTGAATTTTTATCCTCAATGGTACCATTTGTAACATCCCCATCATTTTCAGGTTCAGTTAAATTATCTAATTCAACTGGTTGGCTTCTAATGAGCTGACCCGTTGTTTTTGAACCATCGTCATTATCATTTACATCGGGAGTGTTCGGATCTGGGGCGGGTTCATAAGCTCCCGTTGCCGAGGCATTTGTTCCCGTACTTGATTTAAAACCATCTGGTGCTTCAATTTCTACAATAAAAAACCCTGGATATAAATTAGAAAATAGATATTTTCCATTCACATCCGTTGTCGTATTTGCAATTGAAACGGTAGGATTTGAAGCCTCGTATAATTTTACTGGTACATTGGCAACCCCTAATTCACCATTATTATTTAAACCATCGTTGTTAGCATCATTCCAAACCAAATTTCCTAATTTTTGACATTTGGTCACTGATACTGTTAACTTATTCGTGACAGTACAACCATTATCAAACGTTTCCACTAACATATATTCTCCTACTTGCGACATATCGGAAGTGGTAGGAATTGTAATTGATGCTTGAGAAGAGGTGAAGGTGTTAGTGCCATTTGGCCCTGACCAAAAATAAGTTGCCACTTGTGGGTCAGTAGGATTTCTTATTACAACGTCTCGCAACACTAAATCCTGCCCAACACAAACATTAGTAAATCCACCTATTATACCAACTGTTATCTCATTAAATTGAACATTTGATGTTGCAGTTGCAGAGCAATTCCCCAAGACAGCAGTCACAGTATAAATACCTTCATTGGGTTTAGAGGCATTTCCAATAGACGGATTTTGCAGATTTGAAGTAAAATTGGCAGGACCTTCCCAAAAATATGTAACTCCTGAAGCAGTTGGATTAGCAGTTAATTGGATAATTCCAGCCGTACAAACACTTAAATTTTGAGTGGTGACGTCAACGCCAATTGATTTTGTAACTGCTACAATATCTGAACAACCGTTTCCATTATCGGCAGTTAATTTGAACTGATATACGCCTGGATTTATCATTCCTGTAATATTTCCAAGTCCGTCAATAGTTGCTGTTGAGGGATTTGCAGGACTTGAAACTGGAGTCCAAATTTCTGAAATGCTTGCACTATTTACAGATGCTGTTGTTCCGCAAGTGGAAATATCTGCCCCTGCATTTGGAGAATCATTTCTTGTAATTTGGACTATTTCAGAACAAGTACCTTCAGTTAATGTGAAAGTATAAACGCCATTTTCAGTTAATCCCGTAACATTTCCGTTGGTCGCAATTAAAGGAGTTGTTCCATTTGGTTTTGTTGTTACTGTCCAAGTTTGGGTTGCAGAAGGAGCATTAACGGTAGTGGTTGTTGAGGGTGAACAAACGGTTTGATTTGCTCCTGCATCAATCATTGGAGCAACTATTATTGATACTGTATCAAAACAACCAGTTGCATTATTAGTTAATTTGAACTCATATTTACCAACGGTGGTCATACCAGTAACAACTCCCGTAGTAGCATTGATAACTGCTGCAGGATTTGCTGGTGAAGTTAAAACCGTCCATGTCTCAGCATCAATACCAGCTTTTGCATCTGGTAAATCGAATGTTGGGCTACCGTCGCAAATTATAACATCAAGTCCCCCTTTTGGTGTTACACATGCAAAGCCAAAATCTAAGGTATGATTGTTTTCTCCTGCATTTCCCGTAGTGAATGCAATTGAGGCATAAGTTGCAGTAACAGTTGCATCAGAATCAGTTTCATCATTTGTTCCTGCATTTGCCGTGGTTGGCGTTAAACCAGCTAATTGTGCTTGTTTTGCTATTCCGTTTATGTTTGGAACACGAATTTCATAATCTGTTTGATTTGGGATTAGGTTTGTGAAATAATATTCACCCGTAACAGCATCAGTTGTGATATCTGTACCGACTTGAACACCATTTTTCCATAATTGAACTTTTACTCCCGCCAAAACTGGTTCGCCAGCGTCTTGAATTCCATCTTTATCAATATCATTCCAAAGCCTATTTCCAACTTCAATTGGTTGAACTGCACATAGTAATTCTAAATCTCCTAATCCATTGGCTTTTCCGAAGGTGGTTGAACCTCCTCCTGCATCTGTTCCAAATACTTCATAATCTCTTGGAGATGCCCCAGTTATATTATTAAACCACCGTACGCCCCCAGAACGAATATTTCCAGAAGGGTCAAAAGTAGTTTCGACAACTTCATTTTTTCCTGGTAATAAAGCTAAACCTCCCAAAGAAATCTCTTGGTGTGTGGTTAGAGCATCTTTATTACCGTTTTTAGCGTGTGAATCTTGCCAATAGAATTCTCCACCTCCAGGTCCTTGTGAAGGAGACTGATTTGTACCTCCAGAAACAACACCATTTACAGTAGCATTGCTTTCTAAGGTGTATGTACCATCAGTATTGAGTCCAAGTCTCAATAAATCACCACCAGATGTACCTTCGTACCTTTTCAAATCGGTTACGGTTGGACTGAAATTATTATTCCCTAACTGATGTCCTGCCCTATCCATTAAACCAATAATCATTGAACCATCAACATCAAATTCAATATCTGAAAGGATTGGTTGAGGACAAATGGTTTGCCCAAATGCTCCAGCACCAGGAGCAGGATTTATTATATCCGACCATTGAGCAACCCAAGGTTTCCAAAGAGCGGATGTTGAAACACCAGCATTTGTTCTACTGACGTAACCTCTTGTATAATTTAATGGGAAAGTTGTTACCTGAGTAAAACTCGCATCACTTGGAGCTTTTGAATAAATATAGGCTTTTAAATCAGCCGCAGTTCCACCAGAGTTTTCAGCCGTACAAACGCCCCCTACATAAATTCTTCCTCTCCAAAACTTCACTGCCCAAGGACGAAAAATGCCATTTACACAACCTGGATCTGGTAAGGTGTGGGCAATTTTTGTAGTCGGTTTTGTTGCTGGTAATCCAATGGGAAGTTCGTATAATTTTCCGTCAAAAGTATTGATTACCCAAAGCGTTTTCTCATCATCCGAAATATCAATATCACCCAAAGAAATTTTACCCACTAAACCAAATGCCGTTGCATCATGGTTAGGTGCTGATTTGGTAGTACTTAATGTGTCCGCAGGAATTGTTAAACTTCGAGGATCTGTTCCTACTGCAATACTTAAATCTGTGTTTAGATTTACGAACTCTGTTGTTACAGAAGGACTTACAGAATTATCAATTTTATAAATAGCGCCGGGTCCACCCGCTCCAAATCCTGAGTGTCTTTTCAAGAAAGCACTGGCAAAGATAAATTTCGAGCTTCGTTGATATGCTATTCCCCAGACAGCTCCAACCTCTTTGGCTTTTGATAAGTAAGTGTTAAAACCTGTTGTGGCGGCTGGAGTATATGGAATAGTAACAATGAATGGATCATCGGCAGAGTTACTAATTTTAGTGCCGTTATTAAAAGGAGTTCCATTTTCAAAACAAGATGTAATTAACTGAGGATCGACGGTTCCACAATAGTCAGAAGGATAATTAATACCAAGATTTGCAGTAGTTCCACCTTTCACAAATTGAACGGAGGTATTACTGTCCGTCCCTTTAGGCCCTGTGAAGAAAGCATTTGGAAAATTGGAGAATTCTACTCTATAATCGTTAGTATTGCCAACCGTAACAGAATATGAACCATCCAGAGAAGTAGTTTGGTTTGCTCCAATTTGTGTGCCATCTGCCTTAAAGACTTTGACGGTAACGCCTATCACACCTGGTTCAATTGGACTGGTTACTGATTGAAGACCGTTTGCATTAAAATCACGAAAAACTTTACCCGTTATATTTTGAGCAAGGGAATGATTGAATAATGAAGCAGAAAAAAGTAGCGAAAAGCAAGGAATAATGGCTTTTGCTATCCCAAGAAGTAAGGATTTTTTCATTGGTTCAATAATTTTTATAATCTAAACTTTTAATTAATTAGAACATCAAAAATTGAAATGGATTTTCCAAAGAAACTAAAACATTCAGCGATTTATGTAAAGAAACAGATTTTGCTTTTTCAATATATTCACAATCTCGTTTGAAGATTATCAATAAAAATTCAAACCTTTTCATCTGGTGGAAAGAAAGGGATTGATATTGGTTTCGAGTAAATATTTTTGGCAAATCTATGTTTTAGAATACCGTCGAAACATTACTTCTCTAATATAATTGCAAAAGCTATGCCAAAATTTCTACTTCTCTATTTAACCATAAAATGCTAATCTTAAAATGAGTTTTACAAATTCAACGCTCATACATCAAAAGTTAACTTAGTGTTAAAGAAATATTCTAATTGACATCTAATTTTAGCTTAATCTCAACCTAATATTGCTGGCATATATTTGCATTGTCTTCGTATTGAAGCAATTATAAATTTTAAAACTCAACGTAAAGCCATGAAAACCAACCTATTATTGCTCACCGTTTTATTAGCTTTCTCCTTAGGAAGTTGCACCATCATACGTCAAGGAGAAGTAGGCGTTAAACGTTCATTTGGTAAAATAAAACCAGACCCTTTGATGGAAGGTGCAAGAACTTTTAATCCCTTTGTTACCACGATTATTAAGTTACCGACTCGCACCATGAATATGGAAGTTCGTTTGCCGTTGCCTTCCAAAGAAGGACTAACTGTTCAGTCTGATGTGTCAATTCTATATCGTTTGGAAGGAAGTTATGCCCCTAAAATTGTGGAAAAGTTGGGTCGTAGCTACGAACAAGTAGTTATTTTGCCTGTATTTAGGTCAGCGGTTGCTGATATTTCTTCTCAGTATTATGCAAAGGATATGCACACAGGACAACGTTCTGGAATTGAAAAAGCCATTAAAGATTTA
>JAYVIV010000175.1:0-12214 GCA_043769985.1 Arcicella sp. | reverse complement strand
AAAATCCTCATTTAGCGATGCTAAATTGCGGTTTTAGACCTCAAATCATTCAAAAATTACTTCGTATAGATTTGGATGACTTATTTAATTCCCGTTCCTAAGATGGCGAAACATAAAAAATGAATTAACAAAATTTAATAGCATTTTTCTTAAAATACTATTAAATTGCAAATGTTTTAAAAGAAATAATCACATTAAAATCCTTTAATTATTATGAAAAAAACTATTATTTTATCTTCTATGTTATTCATGTCTGTATGTGCAAAATCGTTTGCTTCTACGTCAGAATACGTTATTGATGATGCCATAGTTGAAACAACACTTAATAGTGGTGTTCAAGTCGCAAGTTTGATTCCGTCGATGGATGTAACTTCTACCAATGTATTATCGGCTATGACAAACAATTTACCAACAACTACCGTAAGTGGCAAAGATGCCACTGTTGCCTTCGTATTATCTTGGGTTGTCGGTTTTTTAGGAATTCACCGTTTTTATATGGGAACTGCTACCCTAACGGGTGTAGGTTATATCCTAACTTTGGGTGGATGTGGTATCGTAGCTACAGTTGACTGGGTAGTTTTATTAATTGCTTTAATTAATAGAGAAGGTATTGATAAATACGAAGACAATCCTAAGTTCTTTATGTGGAGTGGTAAATAATCATTTCAATCTTAAAAAGTCCAAGATGCTATTCTTGGACTTTTTTTATTGTTCAAGTTTTAATAATACATTCGTTATTTGTCGTGCATTATCATCTGCTAAATATTGATTCTTCTTGTTTGCCAAAAGTTCAGTTCGTCTTATTCCTCCGAAATAAAAAGACTGAAACAGCCCAAACCCCGTCAAAAAACCTGACAAATAATATCCCTTCCAGAAACTATAGCCTGCAAAACCTAAAGTTCCGAGTTGTAATCCTAATGAGATTAAACCTTCTGTGGTGTTTCCTACATACATCATTCCTACTCCTGGTAGAAAAGTAGCCAGAGCTTCCGCCTTTTTTACATTTTTGAAACGATTTTTGTCTGCAAAAGCAAACACTGAATCAACATTGACAGAGCGTTTTCTTCTTAATACATACCCATTGAAGCATTGTTTTGCTTCGGCATAACGTCTTAGATGAGTTAATGCCATGATTTTCCATATATCACTTTGATATTTTAACGTTGAATCTTTAACAAAAAACTGCAATTGTTCAATTTGGCTAATTGCATCTTCGTATGAACCCGATAAAAAATAACAAACAATCACTTCATTACGAAGTACATACTGGCTTGAATCAGGTAATTTGTTCAAGTCAAATCTTAATGCAATTTTACTTGCTTCTTCAAACTTTCCTATGGCTTTCAAACAATAAACTTTTCTAAGCAAACAAGCATTTTGGGCATTTTGAATAGCCTCAGCAGACAATGAACTATCAGGAAATTCTGTTATTTCATAATAAGCTCTTTCATAGGCTAACAAAGAAGCATCGTGTTGTGCTGCCCTAAATAAGCTATCCCCTTCACGAAAATTTTGTGCATGAGATTTAGTTAAAAATTGTACGCAAAGGAATATGCATATCAAACAAAATTTGTTCATTTATTTTATCGTTAAACTCTTGTCTTTTCACGCCTACACTCACAGCACTTCCCCAAATATTTCCTATATAAAATAAGGTAAATAAACTTCCAAAAATGATAAACCGAGGACTTGCAGCACCGTCCTTACGATACCCTTCGTATGCTTGCAATCCTAAAATGGCATTTTGTATAAAAGTTGAAATACCTTGTCCTAATTGTTTTCCAACATATATTTTTCCTGACCCTGGCAATATTGCTGATAGCAAGGCCGCTTTGAAAGGAGACTTTCGTTGTTGTTGCCGAATCATTTCTTGATAATCTTTAAAATTACTTTGTTGTTTTTGTAATGGATAATATTGTGTCGAAAAGTGGTGGCTTAAAGAATCATAATCTTTAAAATTCCTTCGTAATAACGCAATGCCCGCTAACTCGAATGTTTTTGTAGCTATACCAATACTATCGTTTGTATTGACAGATAAAATTGTTGTGTAAGCCTGCTGTGTTTGTTGAAGATAACTGTACGAAATCCCCGCCCAAAACAATGACTTATTATAATTTATACTGTTAGGATGAACTTTAGAGAAATAATGGGCAGATGAGTCAAGGTTTCTGAGTGAATAATAAGCCAAACCTTTCCAATAAGGCAATTCAAGGAGATGTTGTGTTGAATCTTCGTATTTCTTTTGAAATTCAGATAAAAGAGTAACAATGTCTCTTTGTTGGTCTTTGTTTATGAGATATTGTAAAAATAAACTATCTTTTTTGACTTGCGTAAAACCTGAAAGGGGAGATAAAATGAATAATAAAATACCCAATCCTCGAATGCGATACTTTAAGGCTTTGTTATGAAAACTCATTGTTTTATTTTATACATCGGTGGTGAGTCTATCACCTTACCTTGTTGATTTATTCTGAAAGGATTAATAGTGGTAGCACTGATACGATTGCATCTTGCTAATCTATCCGCAGTTAAGGCTAAACCTTTAATAGCTCCATATTCTTGAATGGCTGATTGACTAAATCTGGAACATGACAATTCATACAAGCAATTTGCTGAAAACTGAGGGGATATAACTTTCTGATATATTTTCAAAGAACCATTCAAAAGAATTGAGAGAGGGTTGGTTCGTTTTAAAACATTGGGTTTATTTTCGGTCGCACTCACTGCGATTGCACTATCTCTATTATGCAAATATTTTAAGTTTATGCTTAAACTTTGTGATTTCCCTTCGTATGAGAAAATTATACAGAAACTTATCCACAACAGACTTTTGACGTATTTATTTGAGTATTTTGGCATTAGTAGGAATCGTAAAATTTGACAATTTGGCGTCAACGGCTTCGTTTGTTTTTATATCTGAATAGGAAGTTTTGATAATGACAGAATCTTTGGCTGAAAAATAATCAATTTGTGTAACTGCAAGCGGAAAATCTGTTCCTCCTACATTTTGATAATTGTAATAATATATTTTCTTGATTATCTGCCCATTTCCTCCAATATATTTGGTATAAATAGGATTTGCTCCACTATGAACTAACTCTACAATTTGCACATCTTTTGCCAATCGTGCTGGTGCAGACCAAGTGCTTATCATTAAGTTTTTTTCAAATTTTGTATTCTTACTAATAAATCCCATAGCTCTCAAACCTAAGTCTGCTTTTTGATTACTCAGAAAGTAGAAAAATTGGGTCGTTTCTGTGCTAAAAAGGTAATTCACTTGTTGAATAACTGTATTCTTGAGAGGGTCATATATACTGACTTCACCCTTGGCAGTATTAACAATATATTGATTGAAGGGCTGGGTATAATGACTAATCATTTTTCCACCACCCAACTGATAACATATATCCGCTTTGACAGTCATCGTTTTTCCTGCCCGTACCGAGCGAGAAGTCATAGATACACCAATTTTTTTAAGATTTGTTGAAACGATAAAGGCGGATGAAAAAGCAGTAATAACAATCGCCAAACCAAACGTATTAATTTTGCTAAACATAATTTGAAATAATAAATTTAGACAAAATTAGTTTTTTGAAGATAGAAAAGAAAGAGAAACGTTTTATTAAAAAAATCCCTGCAAATATTATCTGCAGGGATTTTTGTTTAATTCATAAAATCAATATTTATAATTTGAAAGAAATACCTGCTTGTATCCATGAACCTCCCCAACCTAATTCTGCGTAGCCTCCAAGATTATTGGATAATTCCATTCTGGCTCCAACCCTTGGATTGAAAAAAGGGGCCAACCTATTTCCATATTCGTAGTTTTGAGTTATAGTGTTATATGTTATGCTATTTCGTTCAGATACCACCCCAACGCTCAATGCTACATATGGATCAAATTTTTCATCTTTCATTTTAAGAACTTCCCCTAAATGATATGCTCCTCTTGCACCAGCTCTAAACTGCCCGTAACTATAGTCGCTTCCATAGCCTGAAAACAGCCCAGCATTGTAGTACGTATATCCAATAATTGGTCCAATTCCTATATTATCTTGAATACCAAATTCAGCACTTGCATAGCCACCAAACCCAAGCAAACCAATACCCAGGTTTACGATTTTATCTCCTTTACTAAAACTTTGTGAAAAGCCTTTAAAAGAAGTGGTTAGCAATAGTGCTACGAGAAAAGAAAAAGCGAGTAATTTTTTCATGTTACAAAAATTGAGGGTTGAAAATTGATTTAGCCATAATACCAAACATTGATTTTTGAGAAATACCCAAATTATATATCGGCACAAATTAAACACTTTTTATAATTGTGACAACCGTAAACTTAGTAAGCGGTCATGTTTATTTCGTATTTGGTCAATAATCTCTCATAAATATACATTCTATCAATCCCAAAGGCTATTTACTAAAATTGATTGATGGCATGACTCAAAGTCATGCCATCAATAACAATCTTACTTCAATCCTAAATCTTCTTGAATAGCTGAAACCTTCGCTTTCAAACTTGCCAATACATTTTCAAAGTCTTCGGGGCGATTTAAGGGAGCATTTACTGAAACGTAAAATTTAATCTTAGGTTCTGTGCCTGATGGACGGGCAGAAACTTTTGTACCATCCGCCAAAACCAATTGAATTACGTTTGATTTTTCCATGCCTAAACCTTCTGGAATGTTTGTAATTTCACCCGTTTTAAGGTTTTTGGACGTTAAATCGTTATAATCCAACACGGTGATTGGTTCTGAACCTGCCACGGTTGCCGGGATGTTTGCCCGTAGATTCACCATCATTTGTTGAATTTCTTCCGCTCCTGCTTTTCCTTTTTTCGTTAATGAAATCAAACCTTCGTAATAAAAACCATTTTCCATGTACATTTCCGTTAAGAAATCGAATAATGATTTTCCGTTATCTTTTGCATAAGCGGTCAATTCCGCAATCATCGCACAGGAAGCCACAGCATCTTTGTCACGCACGGCATCACCGATTAAATATCCATAAGATTCTTCACCTCCACCAATAAATTTTTCTTTGCCTTCTAATTCACGAATAACGGCGGCAATAAATTTGAAACCTGTGAGGGTATTATAACACTTAACGCCCTGATTTTCACACATTTTGTCAATGATATTGGTCGTAACAATTGTTTTTGCTACGAACTCTTTCCCCGTCAGTTTTCCCGCTTTTTTCCAAGCATCTAATAAATAATAAATAATCAAACTTGCCATTTGATTACCGTTCAAAAGCACCCATTCTCCCGCTGGATTTTTCACGGCTGCCCCCACACGATCAGCATCTGGGTCGGTTGCAATCACTAAATCAGCATCCAATTCCTTTGCTTGATTCATCGCCAAGGACATTGCCTCGGCTTCTTCGGGGTTTGGATAGATAACCGTTGGAAAATTCCCATCGGGTTCAGCTTGGGTTTGCACAACGCTAACATTCTCAAAACCAAGTAATTGCAAGGCTTTTGGCACGAGCGTAATCCCCGTTCCGTGAATAGAAGAATAAACAATTTTGAGGTCTTTTTGACGTGATATTACGTCAGGATTAATGGAATTATGTTGAATTGTTTTCAAGTATTCTGCATCAATTTCCTCACCAATCATCGTGATTAAATCAGGATTTCCCTCAAAATTAATTTCATCCACTGATTGAATTTTATTAACCTCCGCCACAATATTTTTATCGTGTGGAGCAACCACTTGCGAACCATCGTTCCAATAGGCTTTATAGCCGTTATACTCTCGAGGATTGTGTGAGGCTGTGACAACTAAACCACCCTGACATCCCAAGTGACGAATGGCAAAAGAAAGTTCTGGCGTGGGGCGTAAGGCACTGAACAAGAATACTTTAATACCATTTGCCGAGAAAATATCAGCCGCAACTTGGGCAAAATAAGCGGAATTATTTCTTGAATCGTAGGCAATAGCAACACTTGAACCTCCGTGGTTTGTGTTCACGGGGTCGCCCAGACCAACCACACGATTTATATAATTAGCAAAACCTTGCGTGGCACTTCCAACCGTATATTTATTCATACGGTTTGAGCCAACGCCCATTTCGCCACGCATTCCGCCCGTGCCGAACTCAAGGTCTTTATAGAAAGAGTCCGTCAGGTCAATATCTTTTTTTTCATCTAAAAGTTCATTGATTTTGGCTTTGGTGTCAGCATCGTAATTTCCTGAGAGCCATGCGTTGATTTTTGTTTGGGTAAGCGTGTCTAATCCTGTTGACATATTTTTGGTTGGTTGTTTGAGATTTTTGAGATAATTTTTAGAAAACAAAGATAAAAATTATTTATGGTAATTGAGTAGTAAGGAGATACGTATGTGCTCATAACAAAGTCAAACCAAATTAAATACGGCATTAAAACATATTTTTAGAATGAAATATGGAACTTCTCAATAATGCTTACACTCTGAATAAACAAAAAAAATATTTATCGGTTAATTAATAGTAAATAATTTATTAATTTTAGGGTCTAATCTGTTTTAAAACTTACAGTTTTTAATAAAAAAGACTCCTCTACAGAATTCATTTAATATTCTCTCTTCTCACCCATTCCTCAACGGTCTAAAATTACGCCATAACCTATCAAAAAAATACAACAATTCTACTTCAAAAATAGAAGATTACAATCGTAAGCGTATTAAATTTAATCATCAATTAAACTAAAACTAAATTAAAAAAATGAGTAAAAAACTACTAATGAGTTTTGTGTTTTTGCTATGCCTTATTTTCAAGGTATCAGCCCAAGACAGAACAGTTTCGGGAAAGGTTACTTCTTCCGAAGACGGCTCACCACTGCCAGGGGTAAGTGTGAGTGTGAAGGGTTCAACCAGAGGGGCTACAACGAGTTCTGACGGTACGTATAAAATTAGCGTTCCTGCTAATGCAACCCTCAATTTTAGCTTTGTGGGTTTTAAGAAACAAAGTGTTACTGCTGGTGCTAAAACTACACTGGATGTGATTCTTGCTTCGGATGCCTCTGAGATTGAAGAAGTTATCGTAACTGGTTATGGTGGAGCATTATCTAAACGGGATTTTACGGGTTCAATTTCAAAAGTAAGTGGCAAGGACATTGAAAATGCCCCCGTTCAAAGTTTTGACCGAGCTTTGCAAGGACGTGCCGCAGGTGTTCAAATTACTTCTGCCAACGGTGTTCCAGGAGGAGCAGTACAAGTCAGAATCCGAGGTGTGGGTTCTATTTCAGCAGGAACAACTCCGTTATATATTGTTGATGGAGTTCAACTTAATTCAAGCAGTTCGTCCAGTTTTACGAGTTCTAATCCACTCAACTTTTTGAATCCAAATGATATTGAATCAATTGAGATTCTAAAAGATGCAGCGGCAGCATCAATTTATGGTTCTCAGGCAGCTAATGGTGTTATTTTGGTAACTACAAAACAAGGAAAATCTGGCAAAACGAGTGTTACTTTCAATTATAATTATGGTATTACCGAGCAATTCAAACAACTTGATGTTTTAAATACCCAAGAGTGGATAAATGTTCGTACGGAAGCTATTTTAAACCAAAACAGGGTTACTAATCCAGATGCTCCATTAGCTACTGCGAAGAGTAGTGCTTTAACGGGAATTAGATTAGACGGTGCTTTAACTGACGACCAAATTAAAGCATTACCAACTTATGATTGGCAAAAAGAGAGTTTCAGAAAAGGCACACTTTCAACGTATGAACTTGCTTTGAGAGGTGGAAATGAAAAAACAACATTTTCACTTTCTACATCCTATAATACGCAAGATGCAAATTTAAGAAGAGTTGATTTTGAGCGTGGAACTTTAGCACTTAATTTAGGTCATAAGGTTAATAGTAAACTTAATATTGACTCGAAAATAAATTTAAGTACTACTACAGCACAAGGTCAATTTGGGGGACCAAGCGGTGGTAGTTTCTTAGGTTCGGCTGCATTTGCAGGGGCTTTAATGATACCTACTAATCCAATTTATAATGAAGATGGTTCTTATTTTGGCACACCAAGTTTGGGTGGTACGGCAGGTCTTTTAAACCAAAATATCATTCAAGTAGCTGACTTAAATGTAATTAAGGCAACTATTAATCAAATGGTTGGAAATATTAGCTTGACTTACAAAATCACGGATGGATTAGTTATCAAACCTTTTGTAGGTCTTGATTATCGTCTTATCAAGGGGTTCAATTTTTCTGACCCTCGTACTGCCGACGGATTCAACGTTCGTGGACGTACACAAAGTCAGTATAATGAAAATATTAACTTGTTGTCGAACGTAACACTTAATTATAACAAAAATTTCGGTAAACATACAGTTGGATTTTTAGCAGGTATCGAATACAGAAGTGATATTCAAGAAGCAATAGGAACCGTTGCAGAGAATCTCCCAACGCCAGAGTTCAAATATGCTAACTCGGCAGCAAATCCGATTTCAATTGGTGGATTCTGGACTGGTAACAAGAAATCAGCGGTATTTTCTAATATCCGCTACGAGTATGGAGGAAAGTATTTATTGAGTCTTGTAGGACGTTATGACGGTTCATCTAGATTTGGAGCAAATTATAAGTATGCCTTCTTCCCTTCTATTTCAGGTTCATGGATTACGAGTGAAGAAGAATTTTTGAAGACAAGCAATGTTATTAATCTCTTGAAAATAAGAGCAAGTTATGGTTCAACGGGTAATGACCAAATCGGAGACTTCCCTTCTTTGGGATTATTCGCTGGTGGATTTGCTTATAATGGACAAGCAGGTTTTGCTCCAAATGGGGCAGTAGTTACTGCAAATCCTGTTGGTTTAGCAAATGCAGATTTAAGATGGGAGAAAAACGTAACGCTAAACTTTGGTATTGATGCAGGACTTTGGAATGACAGAGTTACAGTATCGGCTGATATATTCAGACGTGATAGTGAAGATCTTTTATTAAATCAACCTATTCCAGTGACCAATGGTTTTCAAAGTATAACGAAAAATGTTGGAAATATGAGAAATGATGGTTTAGAATTGGAGATTGGTTTCATTCCTGTTAAAACGAAAGAGTTGATTTGGAAGACATCTTTCAATTATACCATAATTGATAACAAGATTACTAAATTATATGATGGTATCACGCCTCTTCCCAACAAAGATAGCATCATTGCACTTCCTGGGGACACTCGTTTTGCGGTAGGCTATCCAGCATTTGCTATTTTCACTACTGATTATGCTGGTGTAAACCCTGCAACGGGTCGTCCGTTCTGGAATGATGCAAATGGCAACCCAACTTATCGTATTCAAAGTCCACGTGATTTAAAATATTTTGGTAGTAATCAATCTAAATTCTATGGCGGTTGGACAAACAATGTTACTTACAAAGGCTTGACTTTGGATGTATTGGTTCAATATGATTATGGTCGTTTTGAATTTAATAATCAAAATCAGTTTTTGTCGGAACTTGGAGGAAGACTTTTCAACACATTGAGAAGTGAGTATGACAAACGCTGGCAAAAGCCTGGTGATATTACCAACGTACCAAGACCATATAATGGAAATACAGAACTGAACGGTTCAGGAAATTTTACAGGTACGAGAATGTTGCAAGATGCTTCATACGTTCGTTTGAAACAGATATCTTTATCTTATGATGTTCCAAAAAAATTGACCACTGCGATGAAAATTCAAAATCTTCAATTTTATTTGCAAGCATTCAACGTGATGACGTGGTCTAAGTGGGAAGGATATGACGCTGAGTTTCTTAACTTAGGTAATGGTAATAACGGTATTATTCCGCTTTCAAGAAGTTATATTGGAGGAGTTAAATTGACATTTTAATTTTGAAATTAATCATGAAAAAATATATAAAATTCAAAACTGCAATGTCTTTATTTGCAGTATTACTGGTTACTTCTTGTAGTAATCTTATTGAAGTAGCCCCTCGCCAGGCCATTGATTCGGCAACTGCTTTGAAAGACGCAGATGCCATCGGTGCTGCCATGAATGGCGTTTATGACCGTTTTCAAAGTACAAATTTGTACGGCAGAGATTTCTTGGCAATCCCTGATGCCTTAGCTGATAATGGCAGAGCAACCAACAAGTCTGGTCGTTTGTTTCCTGAATATAATAATCAGGTGGGAGCACATTTTGCGAGCTGGGCAACGGCATACTTTGCCATTAATCAGTTAAACTTGATTCTTGATGCTTTACCAAACATTGCAGGCATGACACAAGCACAAAAAGATGCTTCTGAAGGAGAAGCCTCTTTTTTGAGAGCAATGTTGTATCACGACTTATTACGTGCCTATTCTTATGATCCAGGAGCAGAAGTTGCTCAATACAATCGTGGAGGTGTCCCTTTAATATTAAAAGGAGTTCTTAGTATATCTGCGGTATCTTTCCCAGCACGTGCAAGTGTTGCGGATTGTTACACTCAAGTCATTAAAGACTTGAATACCGCTATCACTAAAATTCCAAAGGCTTCTAATAGTAGAGCCCCTATTTATGCAACACAAGGTGCGGCTCAAGCTTTGCTTTCGAGAGTATATTTATACAACAGAGATTATGCAAATGCGGCAAAACTCGCAACTGATGCACTCGCTTCGGGTGTTGGTAGATTTTTAAGTAATACTGCTTATATCGGTGGATTTAGAAGTCCATCAAACCCAGAGTCAATGTTAGAACTGGTATATACTGTTCCTGAAAATATTGGTGTAAATACTTCATTACAAACAACTTACACTACTTTGTTTGAATTAGGCAATCGTACAAGAACAGCAGGTTTTGGTGATTTGGTACCCTCTGCAATACTTCTTACAGCATTAGAATCAGAGAAAAATGGAGCAGTGATATTAGACATTCGTCGTCAACTGTACGAACTTGGAACAGCAGGACGTGGAACAGCAGCGATTGAATGTACTAAATTTTTGGGTAAAAATGGTACGGCAAACCTTGATAATGTTCCTGTGATGCGTATTTCTGAAATGTACTTCAACCGTGCAGAAGCCAATTATTTTCTTGGTAAAGAAACGGATGCACTTGCGGATGTAAATATTATCAGAACAAGAGTTGGTTTAGTTGAATTGAAAGATCTGAAAGGTGCTGCATTATTGGCAGAAATTTTAAAGCAAAAAAGAATTGAGTTTGCTTTTGAAGGACATCGTTGGTTTGATATGAAACGTTTGGGAATGGATATTGTTAAAATCCCTTCTACTATTCCTTTCACTGATTTTAGAATTTTGGCTCAAATACCAACAGGTGAAATCACGAATAACCCAAATTTAAAACAAAATTTTGGATATTAATTTGTCAAAAAAAGTTGTCATTTATTTCATAACAGGTAATCAATCTGCTATCAAATACAAAATAATTATCACATGAAAAAAATATTAATTACATTAGTCGTGAGTATGAGCGTCATGCTTACATCTTGCTTCAAAGAACTTGACAAAGTTTTAGATGATGCAACTTACGTAGAATTTCAAGAAGCCATTGTTAGAACTGTTGCAGTAGGGAAAACATACCCATTAATAGCTACCGCCAACGGAGCAGGAGTTGTGACAACCCCTAAAGTTAATTTAGTAGGAAGACAGCGTGCTACTGATACCCAAATCAAATACATAATAGACCCAGCTGAAACTACGGCTAAAGAAGGAGTTCACTATAAAATCAATGATGGTGGAACAATAACAATAAAAGCAAATGATAGTTTCGGAACAGCAAATTTTGAAATATTAAGAGCTCCTGTAGCAACAGAAGATAGAGGTAAAACATTTACAGTAGTCCTTATGCTTTCCGATGGTAGTGATTTCAAAGCAAGTGAAAACTACAAACGAATAGGTTACAGAATCACCCTGTGAACAATCTTCTTTAATAATTTTCCAGAGCCTTCTTGTAATTCAAGAAGGCTCTTTGCGTTATTAATAAAATGACAAATTTAAAAGATGTATTTTAAGGAATTGCCCAAATAAAATTCTGAAATCTTATCACAAACAGAATCACCATAATTCAAACATTTTTTAATATATTCGTCTTTATTATAGTAAACAATCGTAAGTAAGGAAATCCGTTCTTTTTTACTTTACAATCATCAATCATTATGAAGAAAAACATTACTCTGATGTACATAAAATGGCTGAGTTCAATCATAATTTGCGTGGCTCTGCTCGTGAATTATTCTCACGCCAAAACTACAAATATCATATTAGAAACAACCGTTTCTGGTAAAATTTCAGAAGCCGCTAAT
>JAYVIV010000174.1:0-4178 GCA_043769985.1 Arcicella sp. | reverse complement strand
ACATCATTTTTGACCGTTATCAATTGCTCTTGCTTTATATGACCATGGGCGGAATTCCCCATTATTTAGACCAAGTGGAAGGGGGCAAAAGTGCCATTCAAAACATTGATGAAATCTGTTTTCAACCGCAAGGACTTTTACGAACAGAATTTGATAATTTATATAGTGCTTTATTCTTAAATTCCAACCGTTACGAGTCCATCGTTTCTGAACTTTCATCCACTTGGAAAGGCATGAGTAGAGCGGAAATAATTGCCAAAACAAAAATATCAGATGGTGGAGGTTTGACGATGATGTTACAAGAATTGGAGCAATCGGGTTTTATTTCCTCCTACATTCCTTTTGGTAAAAAGAAAAAAGATACGCTTTTTCGGCTAACGGATTGTTATTCACTGTTTTATCTAAAATTTATTCGAGATATTCCGCTTAAAGAAACTATCTCATGGCAATCGTTGAGCAAAACCCAAACGTGGATAACTTGGAGTGGATACGCTTTTGAAAATATCTGTTTCCATCACATTGACAACATCAAAGCCGCTTTGGGCATTGCGGGCGTACATACCAATCAATACAGTTTTTTGGCAAAAACAACCGATGAGATAGAAGGCACACAAATAGACCTTTTGATTGACCGACAAGATAGCGTTATTTCATTATGCGAAGTAAAATTCTATAACGATGAATTGGTTTTATCAAAAGAAGATGCCGATAATTTACGAAGAAAAAAGAGTATTTTCAGACACGTAACAGGCACAAAAAAGCAAATTTTTATTGTGCTGATAACGACTTTTGGTTTGATAAAAAATAAGCACAGTTTGGGATTGGTGGATAATGTGTTGGATATGAATGCTTTGTTTTAAAACCACAAAAAAGCCGTCTCAGTCTCCTGAAACGGCTCTTTTATTCTCAAAATCATCTATCTACGCAATCACAATAGCCGTTCCTTTCTCCACATCCTGTTCAACGGTTTTATATTTGATATTTTCCTTAATTGAACCGTCTCTGTATTGCACCGTAACTCGCTGATTTCTGTCGGCAATTTTTACGGCTTGACGTGGCACAATTTTCTCAACTGTTCTCTCGCTTGGGTCGTGGTAATCTTGTTCGTCGCCTCTACCTCCTGCCAAACCACCCAATAATGACGATAAAGCATCATCTTTTTGGGTTTGTAATTTTGGTTGTGGTGCTTGTTTTGCTTGCTGTTTTGGAGCTTGGGCTTCTTGAATTTCTGGCATATCGGCTTTCATCAAGAAACTCACGGTGTCGATGTTGATTCTACTCAAAAAGCGTTCAAACAACTTCACAGCTTCAAATTTATAAATCAACAAAGGGTCTTTCTGTTCGTAAGAAGCATTTTGAACGGATTGTTTCAAGTCGTCCATGTCTCTTAAATGCTCTTTCCACTCTTGGTCAATCAAACTCAAGGCAATGGTTTTTTCCATTTCTTGAATCAATTTCCGTCCACCTGTCTCTATTGTTTCTTGGGCATCGGCAAACATATTCGAGACCATATTTCCACTCACAATCGGCACTTGCATACCCGTATATTTGTGAGCAAGGGCTTCCTTTGCAAAATTGACTACCTTCGTCATCAATCCTTTGTTTTTGGCTTGGTAATGTTCTTCGGCGGCTTCGTATAAACGTGTCGTTCTTTGTTGCGTATTTAATTTAGAAATTTCATCCCTCGAAAACGGAGGAATGATTCCCAAAATCTCAATACAACGTAATTCTAATTCGTCATAACTCGCATTGCTTTGTACCAATTCCGAACAAACATCGTAGGTATTATTAGCAATATCCAAGGCTAAACGTTCGCCAAAAAGGGCATTTTGACGACGCTTATAAATGGCATTTCTTTGGTAATTCATTACGTCATCGTATTCCAAAAGACGTTTACGAATCCCAAAGTTATTCTCTTCTACTTTCTTTTGAGCTCTTTCTACCGAAGACGTAATCATTGAATGTTGAATCACTTCGCCTTCTTCCATGCCCATTCTGTCCATGACCTTTGCAATACGGTCTGAACCAAATTTACGCATCAAATCATCTTCCAACGAAAGGAAAAATTGGGTTGAACCCACATCTCCCTGACGCCCCGAACGTCCACGTAATTGTCTATCCACACGACGTGATTCGTGTCTTTCCGTACCCACAATCGCTAATCCACCCGCTGTGCGTGATTCTGGCGATAATTTAATATCCGTTCCACGACCTGCCATGTTGGTAGCAATGGTCACCTTTCCAGATTGTCCAGCCTCCGCAACGATGTCAGCTTCACGAGCGTGTTGCTTGGCGTTCAATACGTTATGTTGAATTTTACGGATTGACAACATTCTACTCAATAATTCAGAATTATCAACCGAAGTTGTACCAACCAAAATTGGGCGACCTGCCTCTACTAATTCTTGAATTTCGTCGGCTACGGCACTATATTTTTCACGAACGGTTTTGTAAACCTTATCTTCATGGTCAAATCTTGACATTTTACGGTTGGTCGGAATCGTAATTACGTCCAATTTATAAATCGTCCAGAACTCACCCGCTTCCGTTTCCGCCGTTCCCGTCATACCACATAATTTGTGATACATTCTGAAAAAGTTTTGGAGTGTAATAGTCGCATAAGTCTGGGTTGCGTCTTCAATATTTACGTTCTCTTTGGCTTCAATGGCTTGATGCAAACCGTCAGAATAACGACGACCTTCCATGATACGACCCGTTGATTCATCCACGATTTTCACTTTCCCATCATTTTCATCAACGATATATTCAACGTTTTTCTCGAATAAAGAATACGCCTTTAATAATTGAGTAACGGTATGAATTCTTTGCGTTTTGGCAGAATAATCACGGATAATTGCCTCTTTTTCAATCAATCTTTCTTGTTCCGTAATATCCGCTTTTTTCTCAATTCTGTTTAAATCAATCGACAAATCAGGAATCACAAAAAAGTCGGGGTTTTCAACGGTGCGAGCCATGAAAGACAGACCTTTTTCAGTCATTTCCACTTGATTATTTTTCTCTTCAATCGTGAACATCAAAGGTGCATCCGCTTCGGGCATCAATTTCTGATTTTCAGCCAAATAGATATTCTCCGTCTCCTGCATGATTTGCTTAATACCCGTTTCAGAAAGGTATTTAATCACGGGGCGAGCCTTTGGAAAACCTCTGTGAGCCCTGAATAGAGCCAATCCACCCGCTTTTTTATCGCCAGCGGCAATCAATTTCTTGGCTTCAATCAAGTGGTCTTGCACAATTTTCTTTTGCTGTTCCACCATTTTTGCCACCAAAGGATTGAAGGCATCAAACTCTTGTTCATCGCCACGAGCCATTGGTCCAGAGATAATCAAAGGTGTTCTGGCATCGTCAATTAACACCGAATCGACCTCATCAACCATCGCAAAATGGTGTTTGCGTTGCACTTGCTCTTCGGGCGTGCGAGCCATGTTGTCACGCAAGTAATCAAAGCCAAATTCGTTGTTTGTTCCGTAGGTAATATCTGCTAAATATGCCTGACGACGTTCGTCCGTATTGGGTTCGTGTTTATCGATACAATCAACGGTTAAACCGTGAAATTCAAACAAAGGGGCATTCCATTCAGAGTCACGTTTTGCCAAATAATCATTGACCGTAACCAAGTGTACGCCCTGTCCGCCAAGTGCATTTAAGTACGAAGGTAAAGTTGAAACCAACGTCTTTCCTTCACCCGTAGCCATTTCCGCAATTTTTCCTTGATGCAATACAACGCCACCAATCAACTGAACGTCATAGTGAATCATGTTCCATACAATTTCATTACCCGCAGCCATCCATCTGTTGTGCCAAATGGCGGTATCGCCCACAATTTCAACGTTTTTCTTTTTGGCGGCGATGAATTTATCGTGAACTGTGGCAGGAACTTCTAACTTTCCATTTTCCGTAAAACGTCTGGCAGTTTCTTTCACGACAGCAAAAGCACGGGGCAGAATTTCTAATAAAACAACCTCCAATTGCTTATTTCTATCTAAACCAAGCGTATCTATTTGATTGAAAATAGTCTCTTTTGCATCCACAGACATATCTGGATTTGCTTCAATTTCCATTCTCAAATCAGAAATATCTGCATCAATTTTTGCCAAATTTTTCTGGATAATCTCTTTTAATTCAGCAGTTTGCTGACGAAGCTGTTCGTCTGAAAGGTT
>JAYVIV010000173.1:0-5702 GCA_043769985.1 Arcicella sp. | reverse complement strand
ATTGCTCAACTGAATTCTACGACCCAAAAAATCTTAAAATTAGAGCTTCAAAAAGTTAAATATGTACGTTCCATGTCGTTTGTACAAGGAACTTGTGTGAATTTACTCAGAGCGATTTTGACCTTAGTTTTGATTTATTTGATTTATGAAAATAAAATCACCTTTGGTGAATTTTATTCCTTAAATATCTACTCATTCTTCTTGTTTGGACCGCTCCAAGAGATTGGAAATGTGGTGAACACGTACCGTGAAGCGGAGGTTTCTCTCAAAAATTTCGACAATATTTTCAAGATTCCAGTTGAAGTAAAACCCGAAAATCCATATCCCGTTATTACCATTGATTCACTCGAATTTCAGGCGGTTAAATTTAAACATCAGTCTGCCAACAAAGATGCTTTGAAGAACATTACTTTCAAGGCAGAACGTGGCGAAACCATTGCTTTTGTGGGTCCATCGGGTTCTGGAAAATCTACTTTGGTGAAATTATTAGTGGGATTATACCGTCCGAAAGAAGGAAAAATCCTTTATAACGGACATAATTTTGATGAAATAGATTTCGACCAATTGCGGGAAAGAATCGGTTTTGTTACCCAAGATACCCAGTTATTTTCGGGTACAATTCGGGAAAATTTATTGTTCGTAAATCCAACGGCAACCGACGAACAATGTTTGGATGTACTCAGAAAAGCGGCTTGTCATACACTTTTAGAACGGGCGGATAATGGCTTAGATACCGTAATCGGAGAAGGTGGCGTGAAAGTATCGGGTGGAGAAAAACAGCGTTTGAGCATCGCCAGAGCATTATTACGCAATCCAAACCTCTTAGTTTTTGACGAAGCAACGTCTTCTTTGGATTCCTTAACGGAAGAAGAAATTTCAGAAACCATCAGAGACGTATCCGTAGGCACAACGCACCTAACCATCGTGATTGCCCACCGCCTCAGCACCATCATGCACGCCACGAAAATTTTCGTCTTAGAAAAAGGCAAAATCGTAGAAAACGGCTCACACGATGAGCTCTTGGAACACAAAGGCTTGTACTATGCGATGTGGAGACAACAGGTTGGGGAGAAGGATTTGGTTGAGGTGGATATTTAGTTTAGTTGAAAGAATTGATTATGTTTGTATTAAATAGCTAAGAGAGTTATCTGTATGAAATTGTTAAATTTAGAATCAAATGATTACAAGAATTAAAATAAATGGATTCAAAAGCCTTGTAGATACAGATTTATATTTGGGACCATTCACTTGCATTGCAGGAGCCAATGCCATAGGAAAATCAAATTTTTTTGATGCTTTGGTTTTTCTCTCCCATTTAGCGGACGATACTATTTTGCAAGCTGTTAAAGCAGTAAGGAGTGAAAATCAAAAACACTCAAATGTACGTGATATTTTTTTTAGAAATGGCTCTGAATATTTGAAAGAAATGTCTTTTGAAATTGATATGATTATTCCTAAAATATCAGAAGACGATTTAGGACAAGTTGCTAAGGCGACAATTACAAGTCTCAAATATTGCCTTAAATTGAGATTAAATGAGGATATTGATGGTGAAGTGGTAGAGATTGTTTCCGAAGAATTAAAACCATTAACTCAAACAGAAACAAGAAAAAATATTTATTTTGATTATGACAAAGATTGGCTTAATTCTGTATTGTATGGTCGTCGGTCAACACGAGTTCCTTTCATATCAGTTGATGATGATAAAATTAAACTTCACCAAGATGGAAGTAAAGGAAGGACGACTGATTTTATTGCTAAAAAAATGCCTCGAACGTTACTTTCGACTGTTACAGCAGAATCTCCTACCGCATTTTTAGCTCGACAAGAAGTAAGAAATTGGACAATGCTACAATTTGAACCAAGTGCTTTAAGACAGCCAAATTCTGTTTATGAGGTAAAGAATGCTGAAATTACAGCCAATGGTTTAAACCTTCCTGCAACGCTGTATCGTTTGCATTCAGATAAAAAAGATAGAGATATATATCAAATCTTGACCAATAAGTTAAAAGGGTTAGTAGAAGATGTGAATGAAATAACCATTGATAAAGATGAAAAAAGAGATTTATTGACCCTTCAAATAGGTTTTAAAGGGGGATTAATACTTCCTGCACAATCACTTTCAGATGGAACACTCCGTTTTTTGGGACTTGCTATAATTGAAGAAGATAGCATGAGTAGTGGGCTAATTTGTTTAGAAGAACCAGAAAATGGCATTAACCCAAAGAAAGTGTTGGAGATGGTGAATCTATTAAAAGGAATGGCAACGGACACAGATTATTCAGTTGATGAAAATAATCCACTCCGCCAAGTAATTATTAATACTCATTCGCCAATCGTTGTAAGTGCTGTTCCTGATGAGAGTTTATACTTAGCAAAAGGAAAAGAAAGTTTTATCCCTCTATTCAATAAAAAGATAAAGAGCACAGGCTTCTCAGCTTTAAAAGATACTTGGAAAACGAAACAAAATTTGGCTGACGAAACAACTTATGGTGAAATCTCAGCTTATTTAGATAATGAGTCTTCAGTTCAAACTGTTGAAGAAGAAATAATTATACATACTAAAAAGAAAAGAACCGTATCGCAAAATATTATCTCTCAATATCCACTATTCCAATAATAATGAAACATATTAAATATACCTTGATTGCAGATGGGAGTTCAGACAGTACGCTATTAAAAATTATTAATTGGACACTAAATGATTTATTCCCTCACTTTACTTATGAAGATCAATTTGCGGATTTTAGAAATTTAAAAACGCCCCCCAAAACCTTAGAGAGCAAAATTAAGGAAGCTAATATTAGATTTCCTCATGATGTTTTGTTCATTCATAGAGATGCAGAATCAGCTTATCAAAATGTTTTCGACAACAGAGTTAAGGAAATCAAAACTGTTTTACAAGCAGAGCATGAAAGCATAACTGTATGTATTGTTCCAGTAAAAATGATGGAAAACTGGTTGTTGTTTGATATAGAAGCACTCAAAAAAGCTGCGGGTAATAGAAATTTTAGAGGGGTAATTGATATTCCATCACTTAAAAATTTGGAAGGAATTAATCAACCCAAAGAAAAATTACATAATTTATTAAGAGAAATTAGCGGTTTAAAGGGGCGAAATCTTGATAAATTCAATGTTCACCAAGCCGTACATTTGGTAGCAGATTATATAGAAGATTTTGGTAAGTTAAGAAATCTCGAATCGTACAACGCTTTTGAAGCGGATTTGAAAAGGGTAATGCAAACATTTCTAATTTGAGAATAGCAATCAGATATGAGGAAAAAAACTTTAAATTCTTTCTCATCTTATCTCCGTGGCTGGTTTCCCACCAGCCATCGTGCGTAAGCAAATCATTAATTAAAATATTCATAATGTATTAATAATCAAAGACTTGCGTTGCTTGCACACGATTTATGTCTCCGTAGTTGGTGTCCCACCAGCCATTGTGCGTAATCAACTCGCCAATTGAAAACTGTTCATAATGTGCTAATAATTAAATTATTGTGTTGCTTACATATAATGCCTGAATGATACCAGCCACAGGAAATAGGGGTGCTTCTCTTTAGTTGAACTAAGCACCGTAGAGAATACCTAATCAATTCTATAAATTTCCTACTAAAACTTCACGCCAAAATCTAAATAAAAAGCTCCATTTTTGGTCACTAAATCTCCAAAAGTACGGTCACGATTGATCTCCGTAAAACCTCGCTGATATTGTATTCCGAAGAAAAAAGCATCTCCTCCTCGGTTCAAAGACCTTTCGGCTCCAATTCCAATCAATAAACCGATGTCTCCCAACCCAAAAATACTTTGTGAAGATGCCAAACGTTCTTGAAATTGATAAAGAGCATTACGAGGCTTATCTAAGGCTTTTTCTGCAATTTTTAGGTCTAAAGTCCCTCCAAATTGAAGGAAGATGGGGGTGTCTTCAAGAATTTGATCACTAAAAATTTTCATCGTTAAGGGTAATTGCAAATACTGTAGATTAAAATTTGCTTCAGTTCCCCTAATTTCATCGGTTGTTAAAGGGTTCATTTTAAATAATTCATTATCATAAAAACTACCGTGCATTGTGTAATTCACGCTTTTAACGGTGTACCATAATCCTGTGCTGAAGGCATATTTATCTGTAATGTACATGTCAACCACGGGGCCTAAACTCAAACGGACATTTGCACCATTTGAGTCAAATCCCTTAAAATTTTTGGAAGATTCCACATAATTAATGAGAAACCCAGGAGAGAATTTAAACCCCATTTTCAATTTATAAAAACGGCTAAAAAAGCTGGGGCCATCATTCCTGCCATAATTTGGTTCGGTATTGTAGCGTTGCGAATATCCTTTACAAACTCCTAAGAGAATAAAAAGGCTTAGTAATACGTTTTTCTTCATAATTTTGTAAGGATTTTATTTCGATGTTCGGTTTTCGACTGTCGGTGTTTGATTTTCGGTTATCAATGTTCGGAGGAAGATGTTCGAACTAATCAAACAACGAAAAACTATCATCGAACATCGAACAACTATTAACTAACAAGGATAAACCATGAAATACTTTCTCTTTTCTTTAATCTTATTTGCCTTCGCCTGTTCTCCAAAAGAAGAAAAACAAACCTCTTCCGACCCTGACTTCAATAACGTAAAAGTTACTGTAAATATTCAACACCTTGATAAAGAAATGTTTGCGTGTCAAAATAAAGAGGAATTACTGAAATTTTTCGATAAATACCCCACTTTCATTAGCAACTATTTTCAAATTTCGTCGGCAGGATTTGATGAATTATCCGACCAACTTCTACCATTAATTCAGAATCAAGGACTCCGTGATTTCTATAAACAATCGCAAGAACCAGCTTTTTTTGGAGGACAAACCCTTGAAAATGAGTTCCGTACTGCCTTCCAACATATCAAATATTACTACCCTACTTTTAAAGAACCCAAAATCTATACCATCTTTTCGGGTTTCTTCGGACAGGGCTATTTGAAGACCCCAGAATTGACCGTTTCAGACTCCGCCATCTACATTGGGTTGGATTATTTTATGGGAAGAAAAGGGAAATATCTTCCTAATGTTTACGATTATCAACTCCGCAAAACCATTCCTGAAGCTGTTGTGCCACAAACCGTTTTACTGCTCTCACAGCAATACAACGCCACAAGTAAGGAAAAAACGTTATTGTCAGATATGATTTGGTACGGAAAAAGTTTCGTTTTTGCTCACACCATGATGCCCGAAAAAGCCGATAGTTTATTAATTGGCTATACCTCCAAACAAATTGCTGAAAGTTATGAATTTCAAGAAAATATTTGGGCTCATTTTATTGATAATCAGCTGCTTTATAACACCCAAGACCCCATAAAAGCAAAATATGTAGGTGAACGACCAACAACTCCCGAAATTGGTAAGGGATGCCCTGGGTCAATTGGAAGATGGTTAGGTTGGCGAATTGTGGGAAAATATTTTGATGAGCATGAGGAGCTAAAAATTACCGAATTAATGAAAATGACTGATGCTCAGAAGATTTTTGAGGCATCCAAATATAAGGGATTGCCTGATGAGGAGTAAAACAAAAAAGCCTTGATTTATTCACAAATCAAGGCTTTTTTACATTACTGAGCGGTACGATAATTGTTAATGGCACAAAAGAGGAGTGAATAAGTAATTTTGTAAAATATCGACGAAAATATTTACAGCCATTACAACA
>JAYVIV010000172.1:0-10164 GCA_043769985.1 Arcicella sp. | reverse complement strand
ACTTGTTTTGTAATAGCTCCAGAGAACACAACCTTATTGTTTTCAATATTTCCAATAGAAATTGCTTTAGTAAAATCTTCAATGGCAGATTTTGTGTTTCCCAATTTACTTTTGGCAAAACCTCTTCCATAATATGCAGAGGCGTTGTCTGGGTCTTGTCCTAAAGCACGATCAAAATCAATCAACGCACTTTGATAATCTTCCATTTGACTTTTGCAATATCCTCTAAAATATAACGATTCTGCATCTTCTGGCGTTAATTCCAAAGCCTTGCCGTAGTCAGCAATGGCACCCTTAAATTCACCCATTTTCATTTTGCTCAAACCTCTTCCTGAGTAAGAAGAAGAACGTTTTGGGCTAATTTCAATAGCCTTCGTAAAATCATCCAGACTTCCTCTAAAATCTTCTAATTTTTGTTTAACAATACCTCTGGCAGTATATCCTTGGGCATTTTCTGGAGTCAAGTCAATTGATTTATTGAAATCTGACAAAGCACCCTTGTAGTTTTCCAATTTGGACTTACTTTGTCCACGAAGAAAATACGTATTTGCATTTACTGGGTCAAGTGCTATACAACTATTATAATCTTGTAAAGCCCCTTTATGATCATCCTGACGAGCTTTGCTTTGACCACGACCTGCAAAGGCATCGGCATATCTTGGGTTCATTTCAAGTGCTTTGTCAAAATCGTTAATGGCTCCACGATTATCTTTGAGATTAGCTTTCGTGACTGCTCTATTATAATGAGCAGCAGGATCGTCTGGTTTCAGTGCAATTGCTTGTGAAAAAGCAGATTGAGCAGAGGCATGGTTACCTAAATTGCTTTGCTTTACACCATACTCCATAAAATCGGCAAATGTCTGTTGAGCAAAAGAAGCAGTTGTGATTAGCAATGTAGCTAATAAGGATAATAAAAAACTTTTTTTCATGGGTTGTGTTGTGAAAAAACAATTTTTAGTGATTGAAACTTTGGAAACGCCATTCGTCAAAAAAATTCAACAAACATATATTCAAAATTTAAGCATGAATAGTCTCACTTTCAAACAAGTGGCTAAATAAAATCGGAGATAAAATGCTTAAATTATGGTAAAATTACGCTGATTTTCTGATATAAATCATCAATTTTCTTGCCAAATTACTTAAAAATAGCATGAATGCCAATTTTGCAATGATAAATTACTCTACCTATTGAAAACTGCTTATTTCATTGGTAAATGAATTTCCGCCATCATGCACCGAGCAGAACCTCCTCCGTTTCCTTCAATCATTGATAAATCGAAATGATGAATTGTGCAATAGTCATCCAAAATATCAATTTGTAAGGGAGTCAACGATTGGTAGGCAGAACTTGACATAACCAACATTTTCTGTCCTTTTTGACTTTTGATTTCCAACATATTTCCCGCAAATTGATTCATTTGTTCTAAGGTTATGTCCACAATTCTTTTGCCAGATTGCTCTAATGAATTTCTAACCATAAATCGTTCATCCAAATCTGGAATTGCTTCTAAGCAAATTACAGCAAACATATCCCCAATGCACATAATCACATTGGTATGATAAATCTGCTTTCCATTACCATCAACGGCATTAAACGCCACAATTTCATAGTTCATTTGAACAGAAAATTCCTTTAAAACATCCACCTGTGTACGTGGGGATAAACAAGCATAAGCAATCTTGAATTTACGGTCAAGAACCATAGACCCTGTTCCTTCTAAGAATTTATTTTCATGTTCAAAATTAGTCAAATCTATTTTCCTGTTAATATAAAAAGTCTCTGACAATTGCTCAATGATGTCCTCTCGACGTTCTGAACGACGATTTTCTGCTTGCATTGGGTAAGTAATTACTGAACCGTTTCCGTGAAAAGAAATCCAATTATTTGGAAAAATTGAATCTGGGGTGTGAGGCTCAAGTGTATCATCAATAACAATGATATTTACCCCTGATTTACGCAATTGTGAAACCATCTCATCAAATTCTCTGAGTGCTATCTGTTGAGATTTATCTTTAGTCTGCTCACCAAACTCAGCGTTTTGAAAAGCATTTGACTCGGCAGTTTCTTGATTAAATCCAAAACTAACTGGACGAATCATGAGGATATTAGAAGTTGTTTGTGAACGCATAGCTTTGTGTGATATGATAATGATGGAACACGGATTTCTCGGATTAGACACGGATGAAGACTTTATTATTTATAAATAATATGTCAGACAAAGTTTAAATAATCAATTAATTAATCACTTATCCGTGTCCAATCCGTGAAATCCGTGTGCAGTTTTTACTCAAAATTCTGAACGTAGTATTGGCATTGACATACAATGTGAACCCCCTCTGGCACGTGAAAGTTCTGCCGAAGGCAACATAATAAAAGTGTCTTTGATTGTCTCAGGATTTTTAATTCCTGCTTCAAAATCTTGCAACAAATCTTCCATTTTAACAGCTTCAAATCCAGCGTTTTTGAAAGCTTCAAGGGTTTTATCATTACGATCATAACCTATTACAACACCTTCTTTTATGGCCAAAAGATTGCACGAATCAGTCCATTGTTCCCTTGCTCCGTATGGAAATTCATTATTTCCAGAATAGATAAATTTTACATCAAGTGGCTGACAATTAAGGTCATATACTGATATTTCAGTCAATAACTCCTCTAAACTATCAATGACTCGAAGATCATTTTCTTGCCCTCGCCTAAACTGAACGATGTGTACTTCTTCGGCTTTTTTTGACTTCAATAATCCAGCATTTATTAACGCTTCATCTTCTGAATTAATTTGTGGTTTCGCCAATGTTCCTAACAATACCCAAACATTTCTTTTTACCTGCGTAAAAACCGTGTCAATGTGCATATAATCACGTTTATTGGGGATTTTTACCAGAGTTACTTTATCGACAATTTTCTTTTCAAACAATATTTTTATAACCTGTTTTGCCGCATAAATGGTTGTTCTTTCAGAGATTCCGATTAACAAATGATTCTTTGCCACCATCATCACATCACCACCTTCCAAAGTTGATTGTGCTTCTTCTGCTTGTTCCTCGGGAAGCAAAAATAACGTTTCATTATCAGGAATTTCAATTAAATTTTGACGAGTTTCTTTAAATATATCATGATTGAAGAAAATATACTGCACCAACAAGGCTTCACGAGTACGAGCCTGTTTTTTAGGACGATTCAAAAGAATATGGTCATTGATGGTAATACCGATGTCACGAGTAAAAATAAAGTTTGGAATCGGTGGAAATAGCATTTCTCCAGTAGGTGTTGTACCTGAAATAAGGGTCTTGGCTAATTCGGTTGGTGGAAGATTAAATAATTCATCGTGAGTAGTGTACCATTCCTTTTCAATCGCACAAGCCGCTGCCACTAATTTCATACGTATCAAATCATTTACGAGAATATCCGATAATAATTTTTGAAGTTCAATAACTTTATCGGAGTTAAAATATTCGGCACTATCTGGCTTAAAAAACTTGCGGTCTTCGTCAGCATCAATTTCCGATAATTTACCCCTAATTTTTTCAGGATCAAGGAAGTAAAGTAGCGTTTTCACATAGAAATCATACTCTTTCCTACGCATCGTATCCAAGTGAATAATGTCTTCAAATAACCAATCCTGAGCTTTTGAAGGAACAACTTTGCCAAGTCCGCTGTCAGGACTGTGAATTAAAAGACGTTGGAGTGTACTGACTTCCGAGGAAACAAAAATGGACTTTGACATGAGATTATTGATAGAAAGTTGATTTTTCGCAAATAGGGATTTTTTATTGACAATGTCAAGTAAATGAGAAAAAATTGTCTGGACGACCTCGTCTGTGCGACTCAGTTGCCCAGACGGGGTCGCCCAGACGGGGTCGCCCAGACGGGGTCGCCCAGACAAAAACTCAATAATCCAATTCTAAGAAAAGTGCAATTTAGAAACTTTTTTTCATTACTTAGAGTTGTTCTAAATAAATACTTGGATAGCAAAAACGTAAAACGTAATTTTGTAGAGGAATAAATCACGAAATACAAATAATACAATATAATGTTAAAAATCAGCAATTTACAGGCTAAAATTGGAGAAAAAGAGATTCTGAAAGGATTAAATTTGGAAGTAAAAGCGGGCGAAGTTCATGCTATTATGGGACCAAACGGTGCGGGAAAAAGTACCTTGGCATCGGTTTTGGCAGGTCGTGATACTTACGAAGTTACCGGAGGTGAGGTGAATTTTGAGGGTGAGGATTTATTAGAACTTGCTCCTGAAGAACGTGCTGCGAAAGGTGTCTTTTTAGCTTTTCAATATCCCGTAGAAATTCCTGGCGTTTCAACGACCAATTTTTTAAAAACGGCCGTAAATGAAATGCGTAAATATCGTGGCGAAGAATCAATGGATGCGGTGCAGTTTTTGAAGATGTTTAAAGAGAAAATGAAGATTGTAAATATCGACCAATCTTTGTTGAATCGTTCATTAAATGAAGGATTTTCGGGCGGTGAGAAAAAACGTAACGAAATCTTCCAAATGGCGGTATTAAATCCAAAATTAGCAATTTTAGATGAAACCGATTCTGGACTTGACATTGATGCTTTACGTATTGTGGCTGAGGGAGTTAATAAGTTGAAATCACCCGAAAATGCTACCATCGTCATCACCCATTACCAACGTTTATTAGATTTTATTGTGCCAGATTTTGTTCATGTTTTATACAAAGGACGTATCGTAAAATCGGGTACAAAAGAATTAGCGTTGGAGTTGGAAGAAAGAGGTTATGATTGGATTAAGGCGGAAGTTGATGCCGAAGAGGTTGAAGCGAAGGAATTGAGCGGAACTGTTTAATGAGTTTTCAAAGATTATTATTAGATTATGAACAATACAGACTTAAAAACTCAATTAATTGCAGATTTCAAAACTGCAGAAGGACGCATGAACGGCGAAGCAAAATCTGCCGTTCATCTGGTTCGTCAGCAAGCCTTGGAACGTTTTGACAAATTGGGTTTCCCCACTATCAGACACGAAGAATGGAAATATTCTAACGTTAAAAACTTGGTTAATCAAGCATTTGAGTTTAATGCCATTACTAATTTTTCAGCGAAAGATTTAGAAGAAATGCCCATTCCGAATCTTGAGGGAAATATTTTATATTTTATCAACGGAATTTATAATACTGAATTATCAACTATCGTAAGTCCAGATTCTGAATTACAAATTTTGACTTTTGCGGAAGCGGCTAAAACACAACCCAAATTAGTTGAACAGTATTTTAATAAATATTCAGATTATCAAGATAATGCCTTTACTGCTCTGAATACAGCATTTGCCCAGAACGGTGTATTCGTTTATGTGCCTGATAACAAGGTGGTTGAACAGCCAATTATCCTACGTTTCATCAGTGATGCCCGTACCTTAAATGTGGCTTCTCAACCAAGAAATCTTATCGTAGTAGGCAAGCGTTCAGAGGTTCAAATTGCAGAGGCTTATCGTTCTTTGGGTGAAAATGCTTCGTTTACTAATGCCGTTACAGAATTTATTATCGGAGAAGAAGCCAACGTACATTATTATAAAGTTCAGAACGAATCTGACAAATCTTATCACATTGGAACTACCTCGGTGCTACAAGCTGATAAATCAGTTTTCACAGCAAATACAGTAACTGCCAACGGTGGATTTGTGCGTAATAACCTGAATATCAAGATAGATGGAGAATATGCCGAAGCCAATATGTTCGGTTTGTATATCCCAAATGGAAAGCAACACATTGATAATCATACGGCAGTTGACCACGCAAAACCTAATTCAAATTCAAACGAATTGTACAAAGGAATTTTGAAAGGAAAATCAACGGGCGTTTTTAATGGTAAGATTTTCGTTAGACAAGATGCTCAGAAAACGAATGCGTTTCAGTCTTGTAAAAATGTGTTGTTATCGGAAGATGCGTCGATGAATACTAAGCCTCAATTAGAAATTTGGGCAGATGATGTAAAATGTTCGCACGGGACAACCACGGGACAATTAAACGATGATGCACTTTTTTATATGCAAGCCCGTGGAATTTCAAAAGATTCTGCCAGAGCATTATTGACCTTAGCTTTCGCCCAAGACGTGATTGATAAGTTTGAAATTGTGGCGATTAAAGAATATTTGCAGGTTTTGATTGAGGAGAAGATTTATCAACTTTAAAAATGAAATAATCATGTTTCCAAAACTAATTGATGTAAAAGGACTTGATAATTACCGTCTTGCATTAAAATATGAGGATGGAACACAAGGCATTGCAGATGTTTCGAATCTTGCTCACAAAGGCATTTTTGAAGAATGGGATAAAAATAATCTTTTCAAAAAAGTATATCTTGACAAAGAATCAAATGCGGTGGCTTGGAGTGAGGATTTGGATATTTGTCCTGATTCATTGTATTTGAAATTATTAGGAATCACCCTTCAAGATTGGAAACAAAAAGAACAGTATGCCACAAATTAGTCGTTTTTTCGGAATATTAATTTATATGTATTTTGATGACCATAATCCTCCACATTTTCATGCACATTATGGAGATTTCAAGGCGGTAATTTCAATCAATGATTTTGCCTTGTTAGAAGGAAAATTACCAGCAAAAACTTTTGGATTAGTAGTGGAATGGGCAGTTTTACATCAAGAAGAATTGATTAAAAACTGGAAGTTAATGGAAGAAAATGAACCTATGTTAAAAATTGACCCTTTATAGTAATGCAACTCACAGAAACATTAGATATACAAGCAATCAGAGCTGATTTTCCTATCCTTAATCAAGAAATTAATGGACGAAAATTGGTGTATTTTGATAATGCTGCAACTACCCAAAAACCTACTTCAGTTATCGAAACGATTACACATTACTACAATTTCGATAACGCCAATATTCACCGAGGAATCCATACGTTAGCAGAACGTGCCACTCGTGATTTTGAGGCTTCTCGTGAAGCAATTCGTGATTTTTTAGGTGCATCTTCGATTGAAGAAATTATCTTTACATCGGGAACAACGCAAGGTATCAACTTGGTAGCCAGCACTTTCGGACGAAAATTCATTAAAGAAGGAGATGAAATTATCATTTCGGGTATGGAACATCATTCCAATATTGTGCCGTGGCAAATGCTTTGTGAAGAGAAAGGAATTAAATTGAAAGTAATTCCTGTAACGGATTTGGGCGAATTGGATATGGAGGCTTATGCAAATATGCTTTCTGAAAAAGTGAAATTAGTTTCGGTTAATCACGTTTCAAATTCATTAGGTACAATCAATCCTGTAAAGGAAATTATTGAATTAGCCCACAGTTTTGGAGCAAAAGTTTTGATTGATGGAGCTCAAGCAACTTCGCACTTAAACGTTGATGTCCAAGCACTTGATGTTGATTTCTACGTTTTCTCGGCTCATAAATTGTATGGTCCAACTGGTATTGGCGTGTTGTATGGAAAGAAAGATATTCTGAACGCCATGCCTCCCTACATGGGTGGTGGCGAGATGATAAAAGATGTAACTTTCGAGAAAACGACTTACAACGAATTGCCCTATAAATTTGAAGCTGGTACGCCCAACATTGCTGATGTAGTAGCTTTGAAAACGGCTTTGGAATACATTGCTTTCCACGGAAAAGAAAATATTGCTGCACACGAAGATATGTTATTGAAATACGCAACCGAGCAATTATCGGAGATTGAAGGACTAAAAATCATCGGTCAAGCGAAAGAAAAAATATCGGTTGTAAGTTTTGTAATGGAAGGAATACATCATCAAGATATTGGTGTATTGCTTGATAATCAAGGAGTTGCTGTGAGAACTGGACATCATTGTACGCAACCATTAATGCAAAGATTCAACATCTTGGGAACGTCCAGAGCTTCATTTGCTGTTTATAATACAACTGAGGAAATTGATAGATTGGTGATGGGGTTGCATAAGGTTAAGAAAATGCTTTTGTAAAAATTAAAAATGACAATTAACGAATCACAAGACGAAATAATAGAAGAATTTGAATTGTTTGACGATTGGGCAGACAAATACGAATATATCATTGATTTAGGAAAGAAACTCAAAGGTCTTCCCGAAGAACAAAAAACCGAAGATAATATCATCAAAGGTTGTCAGAGTAGAGTTTGGTTAAATGCTCGTAAAGATGATGAAAGTCTAATCTTTGATGCTGATTCTGAGGCAATTATCGTGAAAGGTTTAGTCAATATGCTCATCAGAGTTTTATCGGGACATACGCCACAGGAGATTGCCAAAGCAGATTTATATTTCATGGAAAAAATTGGAATGAGCCAACATCTTGCTCAAACACGTTCAAATGGTTTGGCTTCGATGGTGAAACAAATGAAGAATTATGCGATTGCTTATGGAAGTATTAAGTCCTAAGTATTATGTATTAAGTCTGTCCAAAGTATTATGTCCTATGTATTAAGTATCAAGTCGTTTGTTACATTAGCTTTTATTTCTAAATATCATTGAACTTTTCCTATGACTTAATACTTAGGACATAATACTTAATACTCAAATCAATACTAAACAAAAAATGAATCGCTTTAAAGAATTGAAAGTTTGGCAAAAAGCTATTGATATTGTAGTTGATGTGTATAAATTAACAGCAAAATTTCCACAGAATGAGCGTTTTGGACTTATCTCTCAAATACAAAGAGCGGCAGTTTCTATTCCGAGTAACGTTGCAGAAGGAGCTGGACGAAATAACAAAGGTGAATTTTATCAATTTTTAGGAATAGCAAATGGATCGCCATTTGAATTGGAAACACAACTTATGATAGCTTCTAAGCTGGGATATTCAGATATTACTGAGACGGAAAATATTTGTTCAAAAGTATCAGAGGTACAAAATATGATTTTCGGTCTTCAAAAAACGTTAAAATAGTATAGATGAGAAGGCATTTGAGACTCCCTCTACTTAATACATAGTACCTAATACTTAATACTAAAATTAAAAATGTCAGAATTAGAATTAAAAGAAGAAGTAATCAAAGCCATCAGTGAGGTTTATGACCCCGAGATTCCAGTGAATGTTTATGAACTGGGCTTGATTTACGATGTAAAAATATTTCCAGTCAACAATGTTTATGTCTTGATGACTTTGACTTCGCCGTCTTGTCCATCAGCAGAAGCTATTCCTGCGGAGATTGAAGGCAAAATTAAAGAAATTGAAGGTGTTTCAGATGTAAGTATCGAATTAACTTTCGACCCACCATATTCGCAAGATATGATGTCTGAAGTTGCCAAATTGGAACTTGGATTTATGTAACAAAATAGCCCCCAACCCCCGAAGGGGGCTATCACTTAACAAAACTCCCCCTTCGGGGGTTGGGGGGCTTTAAAATATATGTACCCAGAACATTTAGTAGCTCCTATGCGTGCAGACATTGCAGAAGGAGGATTTCAAGAATTAAAATCAGCATCAGAAGTTGAGGTGGCAATGACTGAAAAAGGAACAACCCTGATGTTTATCAACTCAGTTTGCGGTTGTTCAGCACGTACAGCTCGTCCAGGTGTAAAGGAAGCCGTTTGGAATTCAGAGAAAAAACCAGATCATTTAGTAACCGTTTTTGCAGGGGTTGATCAAGATGCAACTGCCAAAGCTCGTGAATATACGTTACCATATCCTCCATCGTCACCAGCAATTGCTTTCTTTAAAGACGGGGAATTGGTTCACATGGTAGAGCGTCATCACATTGAAGGTCGTTCGGCAGAATTAATTGCTACGCACTTAGAAGGCGTTTTTGAAGAGTTTTGTTAGCAATTAGCTATCGGTTATTTGTTAATAGTTATTAGTGAAAAAGGTTCTCAAAATTGAATTTTGAGAACCTTTTTTAGCTAAAAGAAAATTGCCAACTTTTATAAAGTTGGCAATTTTATAAATGAAATCTTATTTATGAACCTACTCGTCTAATAACCAATTACTGATAACCAGTTACTAATACCTACTTTCGATACTGCTCAATGATTCTAAAAATAGCTTTTTGAGTATCAAGATTTTTAAAATACTCAAACATAATTTCATGCCCTTCATAATTCAGAATTAAGCCCGTTTCCAAGTAATTAAAGGCCTCTTTATACCTTCCCGATTTGATAAAATAGACCGATGCACGGTAATATAATTCAGATTCTTCAGGCATTTGGTCAATAGCTGAAAGCATTAATTCC
>JAYVIV010000171.1:0-3284 GCA_043769985.1 Arcicella sp. | reverse complement strand
GTGGTTCGTGGAGATGTCAATTCGATAATTATTGGGAACAATTCTAATATCCAAGACGGAGCAATTATTCACTGTACTTACCAAAAAACCAAAACTACCATCGGTAATTATGTGTCAATTGCTCACAACGCCATTGTTCATGGTTGCACAATTGAGGATAATGTCTTGATTGGAATGGGGGCAATTATTATGGACGGTGCCGTCATCGAAACAGGCTCAATCATAGCCGCAGGGGCAATTATTACGCAAAATACACGTGTTCCCGCAGGAACAATATACGCAGGAAATCCCGCTAAATTATTAAAAGAAGTATCACCCGAAGCCTCCGAAGTTTTTATGCGGACGGCTAATAATTATGTAATGTATTCGGAGTGGTTTCGGTAGAGGAGGAAAGGAAATAAGAGGAAGGGAGAAATGAAAAGTGCATTAAAATTTCATCTTCATCTTATTTTCTTTTGTTTCCTCCTGTCTCCATTCCTCCATTTTTCCTTTTCTCCTTAAAAGATGACCATATTCACAAAAATCGTTAATGGCGAAATTCCTTGCCATAAAATTGCGGAAGATGAAAACTTCCTTGCCTTCTTGGACATTACGCCTTTGGCGGATGGACATACCTTAGTTATTCCAAAAAAGGAAGTTGACTATATCTTCGATTTGGAGGATGAATTGCTTTCAGGATTAATGTTATTTGCGAAAAAAATTGCTCCCGCTATTGCACAGGCGTGTCCGTGTAGAAGAGTGGGTGTGTCCGTAATTGGTTTGGAAGTTCCTCATGCACACGTACATTTGATTCCGCTGAACTCGATGAATGATATTAATTTTACGAGAGAAAAAATGAAGCCTTCGCAGGAAGAATTGAAGGCTACGGCTGATAGGATTGTAAAGTATTTGTAGAAAGCACGTTGTTGTCTGTATCTTTACAGACAACCAAAAGCAAAATATTATAACCACAAAATCATGGAAATAGGAATACCTTATTATTATACAGCAACCATTACAAAATGGCATAAATTATTAAAGCCTGATAAATACAAAGATGTCATTATCAGTAGCTTACAGTATTTAGTCGAAAAGAAAAAAATCAAAGTATTTGCCTTTGTGATTATGCCAAATCATATTCATTTGGTGTGGACGTTACTTGAAAAAAATGGGAAAGAGATGCCCCATGCAAGTTTTATGAAATTTACGGGACATAAATTTTTGGAAGATTTAACAGCTAATCATCCGCAAGTTTTACCTTATTTTGAAGTGGACAGTTCTACAAGAAAATATCATTTTTGGCAACGAAATAGTTTACCTGTTGCTCTACACTCGTATAAGTTTTGGAAACAAAAAATTGATTATATTCATAATAATCCTTGTGTTGCAAAGTGGAATTTAGCTGATTTACCAGAAAATTATAAATATTCTTCCGCTAAATTTTATCTTGAAGGAATTGATGAATTTGGGATATTGACTCATTGGCAGGAATAACGTTGTAGTCTGTGTCTAACGTTGTAGTCTGTGTCTTCACAGACTACCGCATCGCTTAGAGAATGGTAGTCTGTGAAGACACAGACTACAACGTGTGAAGACACAGACTACAACGTGCTGTACAAACAAACTATCGGTCGTCTGTGAAGACACAGACTACAACGTGGACTACAACATGTGAAGGCACAGACTACAACGTGCTGTACAAACAAACTATCGGTAGTCTGCGAAGACACAAACTATCGGTAGTCTGTGAAGACACAGACTACAACGTGTTACAATAATCATCAAACATCATTTCCCTTTCCGCTCAATCTCCTTCAAATTCTCTAATTTCTTATTCCGCAAGAAGCCATTAATGTCTTCAAAATGCTCTAAAACCCTTTTATTGCCAAATTCGAAGACTTTTTCGGCAAGTCCGTTTAAAAAATCTCTATCGTGAGAAATCAGTATTATTGTTCCCTCAAAGGCTTTTAAAGCGTCTTTTAGAATGTCTTTTGTTTTCAAATCCAAGTGATTGGTTGGCTCATCAAGAATCAAGAGATTAACGGGTTCGAGGAGGAGTTTTACCATCGCCAAACGAGTTCTTTCTCCACCCGACAATACGTTTACTTTCTTATGAACATCGTCTCCACCAAACATAAACGCACCCAAAAGATCTTTGATTTTTGTTCTGATTTCACCGACTGCAATGTTGTCAATCGTTTGGAAAACCGTTAAATCTCCATCCAAAAGTGCTGCTTGATTCTGAGCAAAATAACCAATCATGGAATTGTGACCTAATTTCATTTCACCTTCAAAATCAATTTCGCCCATAATTGCTTTCACAAGCGTTGATTTACCTTCTCCATTTTTACCCACAAAAGCTACTTTCTCACCTCTTTCGATTGTTAGTCTTGCATCTTTGAAAACTAAGTGGTCGTCATATTTTTTAGTTAAATCTTCAATAATAACAGGATAATTTCCTGAACGTGGGGCAGGTGGAAATTTCAGATTCAGAGCCGATGTATCAACTTCATCAACTTCCACAATATCCAGTTTTTCCAACATTTTCACCCGTGACTGCACTTGTAAAGTCTTGGAATATGTCCCTTTGAAACGGTCAATAAACTCTGTGGTGTCGGCAATAAATCGTTGTTGTTCAACAAACTGTTTTTGCTGTTGTTCCTGACGCTCTTTTCTGAGTTGGAGGTAGTGCGAATAATTTACCTTATAATCATAAATCTTCCCCATCGTGATTTCAATGGTACGATTGGTGATATTATCAACAAAAGTTCTATCGTGCGAAATCACGATAACAGCTTTGGCAGAATTCATCAAAAAATCCTCTAACCATTGAATGGACTCAATATCCAAGTGGTTAGTAGGCTCATCCAAGAGAATTAAATCGGGGTTTTGTAGAAGTATTTTTGCTAATTCAATTCGCATACGCCAACCTCCGCTAAATTCATTAGTTTTGCGAGTGAAATCTGTCCTAAGGAAACCTAAACCCAATAAAGTTTTCTCAACCTCAGCGTCAAAATTAATTTCTTCGATGGAGTAATATTTCTCACTAACTTCCGAAACTCGCTCAATGATATTCATATAAGCATCTGATTCATAATCAGTTCTGGTTTCTAATTGATTATTTAAGTCATCAATCTCGGCTTTCATATCCAATATTTTCGAGAACGCTTTGGTTGTTTCTTCAAAAACCGTAGAATCATCTTCCATCAAAAGGTGCTGAGGAAGATAGGCGATTACGGCATCACTTGGAGCCGATATTTTGCCTCTCGTGGCTTTGTCTTTGCCCGCAACAATCTTCAAAAGCG
>JAYVIV010000170.1:0-14502 GCA_043769985.1 Arcicella sp. | reverse complement strand
GTTAGGTTGAAAATATTTCGTCGAAAATATTAACCACTAACCCCCAACCCCTAAAACCTATCTACCCATGCAACATTTTAAAAACTACTGTATCTTTATTTCGTCAGCAAAATTAACGCAAAACTCTTTCAATGTATTTGCTTTAACATCTTTTAACAGAAGGTAAAGATTTGATATTGAGACGATTCATTAAGTTTGCCGTTGGTTATGGCACACGGATTACACGGATGCTACGCAAAACGGATTTACACGGATTTTCTACATAAAATTAAAAATTAGTAATTTAAATATTCAGATTAAAAAAATCCGTGCAAATCCGTGCTGCGAAGCATCCGTGTAATCCGTGTGCCAATTTCACTCGTACTTAATCAATTATACAAAATGAAAAACATCATCACAACCGCTTTGCTACTGACATTGGGAATGTCGGCAATGGCACAAAAAAGTACCTCTCAAAACATCGACGAAAAAGATGGAAAATTACGAATCCACGTTGAAACAGCTGAAAACGGCAAGAAAGAAGTTTTTGAACGTAATTATGACGTAAAAGGAATGAGTCAAGATGAAAAAGATAGACTTATAAACCGAGTAACGGATTCTCTCTTAACAGCCTCGGGCAACGAAGAGGGTTCACGTAAACAAATTCGTATTAAAGTCGATAGAACAGAAACAAGGGATGGAGATTCAGACGGCGACCGTCCATTTTCATTAAATTCTCCACAAGGAAAATCCAGAAAAAAAGTCCAGATTTACAAAGATGGCAAACGAATTGAGAAAGATTTGGATGGTGATGGAGATGATGATATGACTATATTTTTCAAAGATTTTGGTAAAAACATGGAAAATCAATTTGGATATTTAGACCTTGAAAGTAAGAAATGGATTAGTTCTCTTGACCCGATGATGAAAGATTTGAAAGGAAAAATGAAATTTAATTTTGATGGAGACCTAAAAGATTTTGATTTCTTAAACGAATCAAAAACCGTAAAAGCCCTTAAAATCTATCCAAACAAGCCTTTTGATAATAAATTGAACCTCAAATTTCATGCTCCTGTGAAAGGTGACGTTAATATAATCGTGACGGACATCAACGGAAAGGAAGTAGGTTCACAGAAATTCAAAGATTTTCAAGGAGATTTTATGGGACAAGTTGATTTGAAGAAGAACGTAAAAGGAACTGTTTTCGTAACCGTTACACAAGGTGAAGATGGAACTTCAAAGCGGGTGGTGATTGAGTAAGTCAATGAGTGAATGATAGGGTGATAAAATGAGTGAATAATCTGAAATTAGGCTAAAATCATTCTATCATTCACTCATTATTTCAAAATCTAACTATAAAATGTGTTAGTATAATATTTTTCTCATCAAAGTAAATCAAAGTAAATCTTTGTCGATGATTCCAAGCGTATCCCATTTCAGCAGTAAAATAGGGCGTAAAGTCATGATTATAAGCGAGATAAAGTTGATTTTGACTGAAAGAGTTAGCCGGTAAATTAGGGGTAAGATTATAAATTGGCTCTTCACTGAGAATTATAGTATTTTCTTCATTCAAATTATAGCGGATTTGTAGTCTTAGGAACGGGAATTAAATAAGTCATCCAAATCTATACGAAGTAATTTTTGAATGATTTGAGGTCTAAAACCACAATTTAGCATCGCTAAATGAGGATTTTAGTAACGAAGAATCATTCAAAAAGGACGAGTAGAGATGGATAAGTTATTTAATTTCAGTTCCTTAGTCTCGTGCGTGCCTGTTCGTCACCCCAAGTGTCATCATTCCGTTTAAATATTCGATATTCATAGCCTCCTCGTGTACGAAAAGTGAATTTTTTGGATAAATCTTTCAACCATTCTGCATAAAAAGATGGTCTAATCTCAATTCTATCGGGTCGGGTTAAGTCACTATCTTTAGAATAAAGTGCTTAACTTTTTGTTAGGAAGGGAGCAAAAGAAAACGCCATTTATTTTACCCGATATATCGTTGTAATTATGAATCCTTCCATCAATTTTAGGGCAAAAGGATTAAAATTTGACCCTGCAAAATCGCTTTGTCGTCTCCAATGATAATCGGCTATAATCTGCCAATGGTCATTTATTTCTTTCTGAATGAGAATTCTATTCCAAGAAGTAAAATATTGGTAATGTTGAGCATGGCAAACATTAAGTATGAAAGTTGAAATTAATAAAGTGGCAAATGATTTTAGCATGAAAAATTACTTTGGAATATCTACAAAACTATTTCAAAACACCCTCAAATACTACTTCTACTCGTATGGAGATAGTATTTTTAGATAATTTTTGCTAATTTAATGATAGTCATAAACACAACAGAATCAGCCAATTATGATAATGTTTACAGATTTCATTAATTTTTTTTTCACGAAACATTTGCATACAAAATCAGAAAACACTAATTTTGCAACACAATTCACCAGTACAATATGCGAAAGTAGCTCAGCTGGTAGAGCGCAACCTTGCCAAGGTTGAGGTCGCCGGTTCGAACCCGGTCTTTCGCTCAGCTTATTTTAGGCACCGCAAGGTGCTTTTTAAGTTTAAGAGGAAGAGAGAAATCTCTGAATCATGCCAGGGTGGTGGAACTGGTAGACACGCAGGACTTAAAATCCTGTGAACGTAAGTTCGTACGGGTTCGATTCCCGTCCCCGGTACTATTACCCAACATTAAAGGTGTAAATGTCAGTTTATCTGATACTTACACCTTTTTTTGTGAGTTATTTTCTTGACTTTACGATCTTTTTGTAGAGAAATTGTAGCAGAGTGTCACAATTTAGACACGCAGTGAGCTTATACGTTGGCAGATTGAAGTGGATTTGTTATTTTCCCAATATGTTTTAACTTGATTAGACGCAGGAAACTAATTTTCAATTCTTATGCTTGACTTAAAATGGAGTGGGATTTTTAATCCCGCATATAGCCTTATTTGGGTTAAACTTGCTTTCATTTTAGCGGCTTTCTCCAGTCCCAAATACGTTTATAAACCTTTTAATTCGTACTCTTCCATCGTAAATAAATTAGGTTCGTAAACGAAACTTACCGTGATTGAACGTAATGAAGTGCCATCCGTTGAAAGCGTATCACTTACGACTAACTCATGTTTATCCGTAATATTTTTACGCCAAGTAGTAATTGATTCATCGGTTTTTGATTCGCCCAAAATTTCGGATAATTCTTCGGCTTCCATTTCAAATTCTACATCGAAGGGCATGTCTCCTTTGCGTTTTTTGGTAAATTCTATCATCGTGAAAATGCCAAAATATCCTCCTTCCCATGAAGTTGGAATGGGTTTCAAATACCGACTATTTCCGCCTCTGCCGAAGTGCAATCTTACGCAGTTTTTCTCTATTTTGCCCTTAATCATTGGCTCATTTGCCGTGCAGGTTACACGCTTAGGGAAAATGGCATTCCACTCGGTGAAAATATCTTTGATTTCTTTACTATCTACTCGCATTCCCAATAATGGGATTAATTGGTCTAACATAATTTTGCTTTTTTTTACAAAGGTAACAATAAGTCTTTTGCCATGTTGAAAGTATCCTGCCAATCTGATAAAGTAGTAGTATAATTTTCATCCAAATAGATATAGAGCTGGGTCTGGTCATCTCTACAAACCTTTAATTTATTACCATTTTCATCAATTTTTCAGCGTTTTGGGGAGCTAAATTCTGGATATCAAGTTACATTTGGAGTGATATTCTTGGTTTATCATTTTAATAATGAAACAATTAAAAAATTCTATTTTAGAACATATCTCGGAGAGGTAATACCCTCTTTGTAATCATAAAAGCACAATGAAAATGCTCCCCACCTACGGTACAAATGGCTTCTTTTGAGCCTTTTGATAGGAAATAACCTACGATTCTCTCATCTACCATAACGAAGTGCATTCCATTATTAAATTTTAATATTTTGCTCATCTCTTAAATATTTGGACATTAATTAAACCTTAAATAAACAAAAATTACCCAAAAATAATTCCACCTAACAATAGATCTTATTTTTGGGTAATTAATTTTAACTATTCTCAAAAACCTTTTCTCACCGCTTCATCTCCCGCTCAATACTCTCTTTATAAGGATGAAAATCCACCTGCAACGTATGCCGTGGTGATTCTTTGTATCGCTTCGCCATGGCTTGTTTATCTTCTTGGATAGATTTCAACATTTCGGCTTTGTTTGGCAGTTTGGTTTCTCCTTTCAAAATCTTGGCAATCCATTTGCTTTGCACTTCTGCCAAGGGCATAATTGCTCCTAAGGGTTGAATTAATGCCAAGAAAAATAGTCCCGCAAAATCAGGGTGTACTACTTTTTTGTACAACCTAAAATCATTCGTTTCCGACACATTGAAAGATTGGTCTTTCAAAAACGGAAACGTTACTTTATAGCCCGTTGCATAAACAATCATATCAAAATTTTGCTCCGTTCCGTCTTCAAAAACTACGGTTTTTCCTCTAAATTCCTTGATATTGGGCTTAAATTTTATTAAACCCCTACCCGATAAGTTCAATAAATCTTGAGAAAGTGTGGGGTGTTCGCTCAACAATGGTCGCTTGGGTTTTGGTACGCCAAAATCCTCTTGTTTTCCTCTTGCCAAACGAAGAGCCGAACCTAAAAATAATCGCTGAATGGCAATTGGTAATTTTGAAGTCAATGAACTTGCCAAACTGTCAAAGGGAATACTCCAAAGCCAATTCGGAACAATATTTGCCCCGCTTCGGGTTGAAATTACTACGTTTCCTGAGTAGGTACGAGCCGCTTCACAAGCAATATCTACGGCAGAATTACCGATTCCAACTACCAGAATATTCTTGCCTCTTATCTGTTCAACTTCTCTATAAAAATGTGAATGCAGGATTTCACCCGTAAAATTTCCCTCAAAAGCAGGCTCTGGAAAACGTGGATTCCAATGATGTCCGTTGGCTATAATCACGTTATCATATAAATATGAACCATTATCCGTTTCAACCGTGTATTTACCATTATCATTGCGAGTTACGTCTTTTACTTCCGTATTAAACTGAATGTCATCACGAATACCAAAATGGTTTACATAATCATCAAAATAGTTAATAATATGGCTATGATGAGGAAACATTGGGTATTCTGCGGGCATGGGGTAGTCGGAATACGCCATAATCATTCGGTTAGTGTTGATGTGCAAAGACCGATACGCTGAGGACATTCCGTTGTCATTGTTAAACCGCCAATTCCCACCAATTTCAGAGCCTTTTTCAAAGCAATCAAAACTGATGTTATGCTCGTTTAGAGTCTTAGCCGCTGTAATACCCGATGAACCCGCTCCAATTATGCAAACTGTTTTTTTTACGCTCATAAGGCTAAAATGTTGCTTGTGAAATACTTAGTAAAAATAAATTCTTACATATTGATAATTAATTAATATACACATAACTTTGAATATAAATAACTAACCACAGTTTATTATTGTCTAATTTTTCGTGGCGGCTTAAAATTAGATACAAAAATTTAAACTGAAAAGAAGTGCATAAACTCCTACCACCCCTTAATCGCTTTAAAATCTTTTAATCATCGTGGCGGCTTTGATTCTTAGAAATAGATTTGATGTTAGGAGTTTATTTTTATTCCTTTGTACCAACCAATTCCTGCCCTTGTACCGCCACTTTTATTCCTGTCACTTTTCCATCAGTACGTGTAAATGATATAACCGCTCCGAAGCTACTTTCTTCAAATTCATCATCTTTCTTACGGGTCATTTTTGTTGGAGGATAACCAGTTGCTTCGCCTTGCAAACTTCCATCTTTGAAAAATACTTTCATTTTCTCGACCATCTGATTATCAGCCATTTTATAGCTTCCATAATAATCATTGAATTCTGTTGAATCAGCTACTATTACTTTGTTAATCGAAATAATTGATGAAGTGTTTACTGTTTTTGCAAACGAAGAAACAGCAAAGAATGAGGCAACGGCTGTAATTAAAATTGACTTTTTCATTGGATATTTATTAGATTATATTGATAAAAAATTTGAAATTGCAAAGAATAAACGAAGTTAAAACTAATTTGTTTCAGCATAGTATTTTCCCATAAAAAAAATAGTTTTTATTAATGGAAGTGCCTTTCAGACGTTTTCTATCATCAAGGTCACAAGGTTATTGCAACCGACTTTCTGATTGGTAAACTTCAAAACCAGATAAAAGGTTGGAATGCAGAAACTTGTTTAATTGGAAAGTTGAATGATATTGAAAACTGGCAAAATATTGTTCAGAAAACTATTCATAAGTTCGAAAAAATTGATATTCTCTTGAATGTTGCTGGGGGTAATTACGCCTGAGTTTGTGGAAGATTTTGCTTTGGAAGATATTGATTATCACATAGATATCAATGTAAAAGGCGTGATGTATGGAACAAATATTGTGGCAGATGAAATGTTTAAACAAGGTTTTGAGCACATCATCAATTTTGCTTCGCTGGCAGGCGTTGCCCCTATTCATGGAATTTCCCTGTATTCTGCATATTCTGCCTCTAAATACGCTGTAAGAGGGTTTTTTCATTGGCAATCAGACCAGTATTGAAAGCAGAGGGTATTGATGTTTCCGTAATATATACAGATTTGGTTGATACCAATAAGTAACGCAAATTCAATATGTTCACCCATTGCTATCTTGACGGAACAATTTGATTATAAATCCGCCTGTATTACATTTTTGGGCAATAAGTCATTAACGTTTCATGATATAGAGAAAGTGATTCTTAATAATGTTTTGCAGAAAAAACAAGTTGAAATTTTAGTGCCTTTGAGTCGTAGATGGACTGTAAAATTAGGAAATCTCTTCCCATATATGGTTTTTGGTTTACTGAGACTTGAACGAAGAATGGTTTGAAGAAACAGTCGGAGTATAAAAGGTAAAATTATCTAAATTTGGATTGGTGGAATTAATGGATTTTTTGGATTGGGTCATTCATTTTTTAATCCAAAAAATCCTTCAATCCTACGAATCCTAATTCAGACCGTTTACTTACTGAAACACCCGAATATAATCAACCACTAAATGCTGCGGCAACACCGTTGTTCCGTCTGGTTTTCCAGGCCAATTACCTCCTACTGCTAAATTGACTAATAAAAAGTATTCTTCTTGAAATTCACTTAATCCTGCTGGTGTTGTATCTATGACGTGAAATTGCTTATCATCTAAATACCATACAATTTTTTGGGCATCCCAAACAATTGAAAACACATGAAATTCGTCATTGAAGATGCCAGAGGTTAATTTTGTATTACCACCGTATTGAGCGTACTGTCCAAAATTATCCCAATGAACCGTTCCATAAGTAGTTTTATCGCTCCCTACTCCTGTACTACCACCCACCATTTCCATAATATCAATTTCACCACATTTTGGCCAACCAACGGTATTAAAGTTCTTTCCCAACATCCATAGAGCAGGCCATATTCCTTGTCCTTTCGGTAATGCCGCTCTAATATCTACTCTTCCATATTTGAAATTATATTTATTTTGTGTGGTTAGTCTTGAAGAAGTATATGTTTGATTTCCCGCCGACTCATTTTTTGCTTGTATAATCAAATAACCATCTTTCACGGATGTATTTTCTTTTTTATAATACTGCAATTCATTATTTCCCCAACCATTATTATTTCCTATTTCATAATTCCAGAAAGTTTCATTCAGGCTTGTGCCGTCAAATTCATCCGACCAAGCCAGCTTTAAATTGGCATAAGTTATGGGAGTTGTGTATCCTTTGCTGGGAATTATTGAAACGGTGGGCGTTGTAACAGAATCATTATCATCGTCAGCATTTGATACATAACCAGGAGGTTGTTCACAAGCATCAAAAGTTGAGGCTTTATTGCCTTTCCCGTCACCATCAGCATCTCTATACCAGGTTTTTTTTACACAAGGATCATCTCCCTTACCGCAGGAAGTAAACAATGCAGTAAACAAAAACACGCCCAGAATTAAATTGAGATTTGTACGTATATTTTTCATATTATTTTTTGGATAAAAGTTTTGTTGGTAAGAAGTATTTGAAGGTAAATGTTTTGATAGTCACCATTTTAAAAAATTACAGATTTAGAAATAGGCATTTACTTAACAATTCTCCAATAAACAATGAAATTACATAAAGCAAATGCCCTCAGATGTTTCAGAGGGCACTTCTTAGTGTATATATCCAACATTTTGTTTTTCCAAATCAAATAATTCATTAATTACATCCACCAACTGGTCGGCGTCTCCACGTTTACAGGCCGCTTTTAGATTAAGGACGGGTGATTTCATTATTTTTTGTACAATACCCATCGTAATTTTTTCAATACGCTCAGACTCTTCACTTGAAAGGTTTTTTAGATGCCGTGCCACTTCCTCCTTTCTAATTTGCTCTAAGGCGTTTTTCAGTTTATTTATCGTTGGGGAGACCACCATTTCCCTTGACCAATCATTGAAACTGACAATGGCTTCACCAATAATTCGCTCGACTTGTGGAATGGCCGCCATGCGTATGCGTAGAGCCTCGTCGGCACGTTCACGGAGGGAATCAATATTATAGACCAAAGCACCCGATATATCCTCAACGCTGTCTTCAACACTACGAGGAACCGACAAGTCAATGAAATATTTATAAGTCAATATCCCGATTCTTTCAATTAATTCTTTAGTAATCAGGGGTTTATCAATCATTATTGATGATATTATTACATCAGAACGTTTGATTTCTCTTTCCAAATCTGCAAATTCTGCCACTCTAAAATTTCGTCCAGAAGCAATTTTTTCTGCTTTGGCACGAGTACGATTCATGACCGTTATTTCGGCAAATTCTTTATCTGCCATATTTTTGCAAACATCAATACCAATTTCTCCCAAACCCAAAATCAATACTTTTGGATTGTTAGTATTTTGGGTTAATCCTTCGGTTAAAGCTACAGCAGCATAAGAAGTTGAAGCCGCTCCATCACGAAAGGATGTTTCTTGGGCCACTCTTTTGTTGGAGAAGAAAATGGTGTGCATCAAGCGGTGGAGGAAAGGACCTGCCATATTTAAATCTGCCGAAATCTGATAAGATTGCTTGATTTGATTAGGAATCTGCAAATCACCAACAACCTTTGAATCTAAACCCGTTGCCACGTAAAAAAGGTGTTTTACGGCTTCTTCTTGAATATTAAATTGTTGGAAATGTACAAAATAAGATTCTGTTTCAATGATACCTTTCTGTACTAACAGCGTTTTGATTAAATCAGTAGTGAAATCACCTTCAGCAGCATAATAAACCTCTGTACGGTTGCAAGTAGAAACAACCAAACACTCGTGAATACCAAATAAATCTTTAATTTTAATAGAAAAGTCTTTTACTTCGCTTTCGGTTAGAGCAACCTGTTCACGCACCGCCAAGGGGGCAGATTTATGTGATAAACTAAACGCTTTAAATGTATTTGGCATGGTTCCTTACGACTTCTATTCAATTTCAACAAAACGTATTGTTAAAATGTTTTGCTAAGTGCTTGAAAATTAAACGATTATATTCTTGGAAAACCCTAAATACTTACCATTTAATCGGACTGCAAATTTACAACAGGAACGATTATTTTTATCCTTGGATGAGGGTAATTTTTACCCAAAAACGCTAATTTAGAATTAGTATAAATAAAATCAGTTAACTGGCAGGATTCTTGGAATTATGCAATTATCAATAATTCGAAAATTCTGGTTCAACTTGACTATCTCTAAACCTGAAGATTTGGGTTACAAGCAAAAAAAACCTGCAAAACCACAAGGGCTTCGCAGGTATATTAAACGGGTTAGGGAATGTTTTTACAAAAGTAGTTATTTATAACTCATGGCATTACTTAAAGTAATGCCATGAGTACGGAGCTAAAACTTCAAATTAACGCCAAACATAAAATTTGTTCCTGCTTGTGGATAATAAAAATTTTCGGTAATGGTTTGCTTTTCAGCGATATAGCTATATGTATATCCATTAGATTCGTATAAGGTATTAAAAATATTATTTACTAAAAGACTAAAATTTACTTCTTTTACAAACTTTCCCTTTAAAGTGTAAATAGCCCTTAAATCATTGGTGAAATACGAATTTAACTTGCGGTTTTCGTTTGTTGTATTATCCAAATATTGTTTTCCAACATATTTTGATAAGAATCCCAACTCTAAATCATTGAGTGGATTGTATAAAATTTGTGAGCCGATGATGGTATTTGGCGAGAAAGCAATATCCGTTTCAGTAAACTTAATTTCCGCATTATCTCCGCCATCATAGTTCACGACTGTCTCAGTAAAATTCTTGATTTTGTTGCTCGAAAAAGTAGCATTTGCATTGATTTTCAAAGTCTTAGCTAATTGAATACCCGTTTCAATCTCCACGCCCATGCGGTAACTTTCAGGAGCATTAATACGAATTGCTTCACCTACATCATTCACTTTTCCCGTCAAAATTAATTGATTTTTGTAGTTCATCAGGTAACCATTTACTGAAAAAGCAACATTAGATTTCTGAGTTTTAAAGCCTACTTCGATATCATTCAAGTTTTCAGCCAAAGGAGCTTTTGGAGCATTATCTACAAAATCAGAACGATTCGGTTCTTTATTCCCCACACTATATGAACCATAAATACTTGTATTTTCAGCCGCTTGATAGGTTAAACCTAATTTTGGGTTGAAGAATGAATAACTTGAACTTTGAGAAATATCTTGGAGTTTATCGGCAATTCCTTTCATGTTGTAAGCAACAGTTCTGACTTGTAAGTCTGCAAAGGCGTTGAATTTATCAGATAGTTGGTAGTTAATTTTTCCATATAAATTAAAATCTGTCTTTATGGCATTATTCTCATACCAGCGATACCCTACTGGCACTTTTGGAGCATCTTTTACAGAAATAACTTCGCCAAAGTGGTCGCCATCATATTGATTTAAACCACCGCCAATATTTGCCGTAATTTTATCTTTTCCTTGATAATCAAATGAAAAGGTTGTTCCGTAAAAATCATTATCCAACCATTTTCTACGAACAAAATCACTCTTTTTGATAGTCGTTGTACCGTTCACAACATTGGGTAAACCATACTTTGAAAACTTATCAGCCTCCTTAAATTGCTCATAATAACCTTCTCCGTGGGTGAAATGAAGATTGAAATTAAACGTCCAATCGGATGATAAAATATGCGAAGAAAGCAACTGATAGTGATCTTGACGATAATTATCCGTTTGGTTTTCGTAAGTATAAAGGTTAAAAGTACGATTAGTTTGTAGTAAACTTTCGGGTACGCCTTCCCAGGCTTGATAGGTGATTTCCTTGCCAGAAAACACGTTCAAACGTACAAATGATTTCTTGCCAAAATACGCTCCAGACAAATAAAAAGATTTTAGATTTGAGGAAGCTCTATCCACATATCCATCTGAGGAAATTCTCGATAAACGTCCATCAATTGTGAATTTATTTTTCAACAATCCCGAACCAACCTTAATGGTATTTTTCAAAGTATTGAACGAGCCAAATGAGTTGTTTAATTCTGCATAGGCTTCTTTTCTAAATTCGTTGGTGGAAAGATTAACGGTTCCCCCAAAAGCACCTGCACCGTTGGTTGAAGTACCCACGCCACGTTGAATTTGGATAGAATTTGTGGAACTCGCCATGTCAGGCATATTGACCCAATAAACACCTTGAGATTCAGCATCGTTTAAAGGTATTCCGTTGATAGTCACGTTGATACGGGTTGCATCTGTTCCTCGTATGCGAATACCTGTATAGCCCACGCCCGCCCCTGCATCTGAGGTTGTAACCAATGAAGGTGTGAAGTTCAAAAGCTGCGGAATGTCTTGTCCAAGATTTTGTTTCTGAATATCATCTTTGGAAACATTGGTGTAAGCCATTGCTGAATTTGCGTTGGCACGAGTGGCATTCACTACTACTTCATCGGCTACAAAAGTGGTCTTTTGAAGGCTAAAATCGAACGTTTCATCTTTCTGTAAATCCACAGTCTTAGAGACTTTTTCAAATCCTAAATAACTGATTTTTAACACATAATACCCTGATTTTAAATTTTTTAGACTATAAAATCCTTGTTGATTGGTGGTAGTTCCTCGGGTGGATTTTTCCAATATTACGGTTGTTCCAGAGAGGGTTTTGCCAGATTCGGCATCGGTGATTTTTCCAGAAATGGAAAGTTGAGCCTGTGATAAGTAGGCAGTGGAAAGTAGGCAGTAGGCAGTCATTAGCCGCCAACTTTTCTTGGGGAAAATGCCCGAAAATAAAGAATTTAAAATTGATAAGAGATGTGTGTTAGCTAAGTACTGCATACTGCTTACTGCTAACTGATTACTGTTTTTCATTGCTTGAATTTGAGTTCAAGACAGGTAAAGGAGTCAAATCCAGTCAGATTTAACATACAAAAAACCATTACATTTTGTGATTTACAAAATTCCCTTCGTCGGCATTAACCGTATCAGGTTCAATGGGTATAATCTCAGCCCGTTGTTATGAGGCACCCCTTTTTGTGATTGTAGGACAAATGTAAATGGAAAAAATTAAGTAAAAAAATAATTTTCAATTTTCAATGCTCAATGATAAATGTTCAAGGAAAAATTATACATAATAGATTTTTCCTTGAACATTTAAAAGAACGATATATATCCAAAATTTAATGATTTATCGACATTTACTCCCTACTGCAAACTTACTATCAATGCCTACTTATTTCATATAACTTTTCGCTTCAAAAACCTTCGTAACGCCCTTTTCAGTAAGCGTGTAACTAAATCCAGATTGAATGGAATACGCTCCGTATTCGCCTTTTTTGTTGAGGGCGAGATAGCCGATTTGAAATTCTTTGTAATTATATCGTTTCACAATTCGCATAATTGCTTCTTCGCACGCCTGTTGGGGAGTTTTGCCGTTTCGCATTAATTCTACGATGAGAAATGAACCCAATGTTTTCAGTACGAACTCGCCCAAACCCGTGGCACAAGCTCCTCCAACTTCATCGTCACAGAAAACAGCCGCTCCAATTACGGGCGAGTCTCCTACCCTACCGTGCATTTTGAAAGCCAATCCGCTGGTGGTACACGCTCCTGAGATTTCGCCTTTATTTCCTAACGCCAAAAGCCCAATGGTATCGTGGCGTTCGATGTTAATTTTAGGTTCGTACTTAGCCGTTTTTTTCCATTCTTCCCATGCTTTTTTGGCTTTATCAGTCAATAGATTTTCTTTCTTAAATCCCTGATAAAGAGCGAATTGCAAAGCTCCCTCGCCCGAAAGCATTACATGAGGAGTTTTTTCCATTACGGCTCTGGCTACTGAAATTGGGTGCATGATATTTTGCAGAAAAGTGACCGAACCTGCATTACCTTTCTCGTCCATAATGCAGGCATCTAAGGTTACGATTCCGTCACGGTCTGGGAAGCCGCCGTATCCTACGGAAGTATCATTCGGGTCGGCTTCGGGGATTCTTGCTCCTGCCTCCACGGCATCTAAAGCTCTGCCTGTTTTTTTGAGAGATTCCCAAGTGGCATCGTTGGCTTTTTCATTTTTCCATGTCGATAAAACGATGGGGAAATTAGTAGTTTGGGCATTTATTTTCCCAGCTGACAGGGCAGTGAGGGCAGTGGTTTGTTTGAGGAAAGTTCTACGTTGCATGGGTTTTCAGTTTGTTTGGTTAAATTTATCGTTAAAATAGGACAATTACAAAAGATTGACTTTGCCACCAAGGCACGAAGGCTCTACGTTTTTTTTAAATTCTTCTTTGTGTCTTCGTGCCTTGGTGGCAAAATCTAAATCTCAAAAAATGAAAATAGTTTGTATATCTGATACGCATAGTCTTCAACACCACATGACGATTCCTGATGGGGATTTGTTGATTCATGCGGGTGATGTTTCGTCAAGAGGGCGATTGGAGGAAATTGAAATGTTTAATGAGTGGATGGGGTCATTGCCTCACCGTCATAAAGTAGTCATTGCGGGCAATCATGATTTCTTTTTTGAGAAGTTTCCGAAAGAAGCTAAACGGCTGATTACCAACGCAAATTACCTCAATGATAGTGGCATTTTGATTGAAGGGTTTCGTATTTGGGGTTCGCCAGTTCAACCTTGGTTTTACGATTGGGCATTTAATCGTAAACGTGGAAAGGACATCCGTAAACACTGGGATTTAATTCCGACTAATACGGATATTTTGATAACGCACGGGCCTCCTTTCGGCATTTTGGATTCCACCGATAGAGGTGAAAAAGTGGGCTGTGAGGATTTATTAGACGTTATTCAAAATCGTGTACGTCCACAATTACACGTGTTCGGACATATACATGAAGCGTATGGACAACAGCAAGTGGGCGAGACTTTATTTGTGAACCCTTCGATGGTGGATTTGGCGTATCGACCTGTTAGAGAGGCAATTGTTGTCAATTATCAATGAACAATTAACAGTTATCAATTAATGATAAGTACCCATTTGAATTTAGGCGGTTCGCCGCTGCGATTATGTTATTC
>JAYVIV010000169.1:0-12486 GCA_043769985.1 Arcicella sp. | reverse complement strand
CCTCATACCTCATACCTCATACCTCATACCTCATACCTCATACCTCATACCTCATACCTCATACCTCATACCTCATACCTCATACCTCATACCTAATTGAACTGGTTGGTTAAGTTATATCCACTCACCCCACCCAACCCTCCCTTCGAAGGGAGGGCTTATCAAGCTCAAAAGCCCTCCCTTCGAGGGGAGGGTTGGGTGGGGTGAGTACAAGTTGATAAACCAATTCACCTAATCCCTAATCCCAAAATCAAACATCGCAAATCAAAACGCCTTCCTTCAATGAAGCAATTTTATCGGCATTTGCAGGAATAAATTCTTGTCCAACAAAACCTTTGTATCCTGTGTCAACAATGGCTTTCATAATGGCTGGATAATAGAGTTCTTGAGAATCATTAATTTCATGACGACCAGGCACTCCACCCGTGTGATAATGAGAAATATATTGATAATTCTTCTTAATTGTTGCAATTACGTCCCCTTCCATGATTTGCATGTGATAGATGTCATAAAGCAATTTGAATTTATCTGAACCTACCATTTCACACAAAACGGATCCCCATTCCGTATGGTCACATTGATAATCTTTATGGTCTTTCTTTGAATTCAACAACTCCATCGAAACCGTAACGTTGTGTTTTTCAGCGGTTTTCATGATGCGTTGAAGCCCTTTTTTGCAATTAATCAGACCTTGTTCTTCCGAAATTCCCTCTCGGTTTCCTGAAAAACAGATAATATTATTGACACCCGCTTTGGCAGCTTTGGGAATTAAATCTTCATAAAAAGCCACCAATTGGTCATGGTTTTGAACTTTATTAAAAAAATTATTCAAACCCATTCCTTTGGGATAATCTCCCCAGCCCATTGCTGAAGTAAGATCATATTTTTTCAAGATTTCCCATTCAGCAGGTCCTGTTAATTCGAGAGATTTCATGCCGATTTCTTTGGCAGATTTACACAAATCCTCAAATGGAATTGAGCTATAACACCAGCGACAAGCGGAATGATTTATACGCCCTTTCAGAGCTGTATCCATCTGATTATCAGCTGCTTCAATGCGATTGCTGAGGGAACTTGTAAGCAAAGTTGCCGAGGCTAAGCCGAGACCTTGCAGGGCATTTCGGCGTGAGAATGATTTTTCCATGGTTCGTAATTTCTATTCGTTATGAGAAGACATACTCTTTGAATTCTACTCAAAAATCAAGGAAATTTACAATAAGTTTTTGGAAAAACTATCTCTTTTTAATAGGCAGTTAAAATCAGTGGGCAGTATGTATTTGTATAATCAATTTAATTAACTAATAATCAAGCACTTATGATTTTATTTACTGTTCACTGCCCACTGATTTTACTAAATAACTTAACTTCTCCACCCTTTCATCACTTCCAAAGTCTCAAAAGCCACCTTTTGATTGTATTCAAAAGCTAAACTTTTATGGTTTACCAAATCAACAATTGTACCGATGAAACACAGTCCACCTGTGAAAAAATAGAGAAGTCCCATTCCAATTTGGTCGGTTAAAAAACGCTGAATACCTGCAAAGCCAAAGAAACCAATAATGGTGGTTACTAAGATTAGGGTCGTATCACGTCTTTTATTTTGATACATCATGGCGAAGGTTTTTTGTTTTTCTTCGTCCATATCTTTAATTAAATTTTGGATAAACATTGATTCTTCGATTTCAAGATTCGAAAGCATCATCATTACAGTCGTGTTCATGGTTTTTAATTATTTGGTTCACGGTGAACGGTTCACGGCAAATGGTTGAGAGATAAATTACCTTTTTAATATTTTGAAATGTATTGTTTTTAATTAATTGATAAATCCTCCATAAAATCACCCCCAAAGCAAACACCCCAAGCGGATGATGATGAAAAGATTCCTTTATTTGCCCATGAAAAAGGAATGAGATGGAATGCCCTAATCCACAACCTGGGCAAAACGAAAACCCTAAATTCTTTATCGGACATAGAGAAAAATGTGTTTCCGAGGGATTCATGAAAGCTAAGTAAATAAGCCCGACAATCCAGAAAATGAGTTCTATGTTTATTCGCTTCAACATTGTGTGTCAAAGGTGTGAGAGTTTTAAGAATCTTCAAGCATTTTCTACATGAAGTATCAGTTTTGTATTATGACTAAGAGGTTTTGACTGATAGATTTTAAAATTTTTAAATATAATGTAACAAAATTTTCCATAATTGCGTTTTATGGATAGTATCTTTACAACAATGAATAAAACTTTGACTCGTATATTTTGCCTTCTCATGGCTTTTCAAGTGCTTTTTGCCAGCACTGGATTTGCGATGTACGAGCATTTTTGTAAAATTAAGGGTTCAATAACTTATTCTTTATCTGCCCCTAAAAAGTCTTGTTGTTCGGTTAAAAAATCATCTTCTGAACAATCGGAAAAGTTAGTTTTAAAAAGAGCAAAATGCTGTTCTGATCAAGTTTCTCACTACAAAATCAGTCCAAATGCCTCACAGGGCGTTAAAATTGATTTTAAAATTCCTTCGCTTGCTTGGGTTTATACGCCCGTGTTTACTTATTCATACGTATGTACAAGCGAAAAAACTTCTTTTAATACGCTTCATTATTCAAATTCATCTCCTCCTTTATCGGGAAGAGACCGACTCATTTTTATCCAATTTTTCTTAATCTGATATTGCCCTTCTCTTGTGTTAACTCACGGTAAATTCTTATCGTTGATTCATCCTTTTACGGCTTTCTGTATTGTTTATTACTCAAAGAGATTCTATTCTTTATGAGCAATAGGTTTATCAAATCTTCACAAAAGATTTACTTAAAATCTTCTTTGTGAAAATCCGAGCAGAACTTCGTGAAACTTTGTGTAAAAGTCTCGTAATTCATTCATAATCAACTATATAAAATGAAAAAATCAATTTTCTTAGGCTTCTTGATGAGCCTTTCTTTGGGTGTATTCGCTCAATTGAATATTCCTGAGTCAAGTCCATCGGCTTCGTTTTCGCAGACGTTGGGCTTCACAAAAATCAAAGTTGAATACGCTCGTCCAGGAGCAAAAGAGCGTGAAGTATTTGGTAAATTGATTCCATTCGGTGAAATATGGCGAACGGGTGCGAGTGATTGCACAACTATAAGTTTTAATGATGAAGTAACCATTGGGGGCAAAAAAATCGCCAAAGGTAAATATTCATTATTCTCAATTCCGAATGCTGAACAATGGACGATAATTATCAACACAGACACAACACTTCATGGAGCGAGTGGATATGATGAGAAAAAAGATGTACATCGTTTCACGGTGAAACCTGAAAAATCTGCCCGCTTTTATGAAACATTCACGATAGAACTCTCTGATATTGTGAAAGATAACGGTACTTTATATTTGATTTGGGAAAATACGATAGCAAAATTTGAGATACAATCTAATGCCAAAGAACGCATTTTGGCGGATATTGATAATAAAATTAACAAGTTGAAAACCGATAATTCAAAGTTGTTTTATCAAGCTGCTGAATATTATTATAACCAAAAAATTGAACTCGATCAAGCCAATGTTTGGATTGCTAAGGCGATGAAAATGGAACCTGATAATTTTTATTATCCCAATTTACAAGCAAAAATTTTAGAAACACAGGGCAAATTTGCAGAGGCAATTCCAGTGGCACAAAAAGCGGTAATTTTAGCCAAAAAGGATAATATGACGCAAATAGTCTCAAACTGGGAGAAGAAAATTGCTGTTTGGCAACAAGCCACAGGTGTGAAAGTACAAGCCACAAACGAACACGCAGGGCATGATATGAAGGATGTGAAAACAGAAGTAAAATCTAAGTTGGATGCTGACGTTCAAGCAAGTTTGAATAAAATGCTTACTAACTATTATGGTGTAAAAAATGCTCTCATCGCTGACGATGGTAAAACGGCAAATGTACAGGCGGGAGAATTTGTGAAAATGTTGGCGACCGTATCAATGACAAAAATGACTGCCGACCAGCATACACTTTTCATGGGATTATCGGAAAAAATCAAATCAGATGCTCAACGAATCAGCGAAACCAAAGACGTAAAAAATCAAAGAGAGCGGTTTAATGACTTGTCAAACAACTTTTTTGCGATGTTGAAGGGCTTGAACGCTAACGAACAACCAGTTTATCAGCAATATTGTCCGATGGCAAAAGGCTATTGGTTGAGTGATAACTCTGCCGTGAAAAATCCTTATTATGGAAAATTAATGCTCACTTGTGGAAAGGTCACGGAGACGTTGAAATAATAGTTTTTCTATGATTTATACGGAAACTAACGTCGTGAAGGTTTAACCCACAGTGGAACTGCTTCACGACGTTCAAACTAAAATAACGAAACAATGAAAAAAATAACACAAATTTCAGTCATTGCAATGAGCTTTTTTATTGCCTCTTGCTCGAAAATGGATAATGCTCAGCCAGAGTTAAATATCAATTATCCAGCCGCTTACGTGGTAAATGGAATGAGTAGTACACTCTCTGTTATCAATCTGAACACCAATGAAGTGACTAATTTGATTCAACTAACGGATAATATGAGTGGGATGGCTCACAGTGGTGGAGGAATGTTCTTGAAATACCCTCACCATATTTATTTGAATCCTGCTAAAAACCAAATCTCCATTGCCGCCCCAGGCATGGATTTGAGTGAAGGACACGGAACAGCGGAAGTTTTGGCTCATTCTGGTATGGCAAAAGTGGCGGTTCTAGATGCTGTTAAAGGAATAAATGTTAAATTGATTGACGTTCCAGAGATGAACCACAATGCTATTTATTCGCCCGATGGAAAGGAAATTTGGACTTCTCAGATGGATGCAAAAGGGAAAGTATTGGTGTATGATGCTAATACTTATACCCTTAAAAATACGATAAATGTAGGGAAAGAACCCGCAGAGGTAACATTTTCAAGCGATGGTTCAACAGCTTTTGTGGCAAATGGAATGGATAATTCGGTATCGGTAATTAATCCGAATACTAAGACTGTCATTGCCACAATCTTAGTTGGAAAAAACCCTGTGGGAGCATGGACGGGTTCGGACAATCGGATGTACGTGGATAACGAAGATGGACAATCTGTATCAATTATTGACGTGAAAACCTTGAAAGTTGTCGAGACGATTGCTTTGGGTTTCATGCCAGGTTATGCCGCTTTCAATGGTGAAATGAAAGAACTTTGGGTGACAGATCCGATGGCTGGAAAAGTGCATTGGTGGAAACAAGATGCTGCTGGAAAATTCATGAAAGGTGGCTCATTCTCAACTGCCAACGGTGCTCATGCCATTGCGTTTAAGGGTATGACGGCTTACGTTACTAATCAAGAAGCTGCCTCTGTTTCAGTGGTTGATGTGATGAAACATGAGAAAATAAAGGATATTAAAGTAGGTGAAAAACCGAACGGAATTTTGATTAGGTTGTAGGAAAAATGAATATAAGTAGTTGTTCGTATTTCGATATTCGGAAAATAAATAACTGATAATCAGACATTTACTCCAAATAAAAACGTCGTTTAAATTACATTGATTACTTAAATTATTGATAATCAGATAAATGTGTGAATATTGTAACTCTTAAATATAATCCTGTAATATCGTAAAGATGCTTATTCGGTAGATTGCATTGTAGAAACTATTCTACAATTTAATCTAAATAAAATGAAAAATTATCAAAGCTGTTTGGATGCGTGTTTAGCCTGTATGGTCGAGTGTGAGAAGTGTACTACCATGTGTTTGACTATGCAAGGACACGAAGAATGCGTTAAACTTTGCCGTGATTGTGCGGATATTTGTGCTTTATGTGCGAGATTATGTGCCAGAGATTCAAAATTTGCGTATGCTCTTTGTGCCTTGTGTGTGAAGTGTTGTGAAGCGTGTGCAGAAGAATGTTCAAAACACGATATGGATTGTTGCAAATCGTGTGCAGAAGCCTGTAAAAAGTGTGCTGAGGTTTGTAAAATGTAGTTTTAATTGAATGGCAAATATTTAATTTCTATTTGCCATTCAATAAATTACAACCTATTTTAAAATTATAATAAAATGAAAAAGACGATAATATTAAGTTTATATTTTGTTCTGATAAAAATGACAATTTTTGCCCAACATGAGCAACATCAAATGTCAATGCCAGCGGCGAAACCAATGAAAAAAGACGTACAATTGCCTAAAAACAAGGCAGTTGTAGGCAGTCCGAAAGTGGTGCATTATGATTTGTATGTAAGAGATACGATGGTGAACTTAGGCAATAAACCTAAGAGAGCCATTGCTGTGAATGGACAAATTCCCATGCCTACGCTCACGTTCACTGAAGGTGATACTGCCGAGATTTATGTGCATAATGAACTGAATGAAGAAACATCTTTACATTGGCATGGATTGATTCTGCCAAACCAATATGACGGTGTACCGAATCTTACTCAAATGCCCATTAAACCGCATACGACTCATATTTACCGATTTCCAATTATACAAAACGGCACTCATTGGTATCACAGCCATACGGGTTTACAGGAACAAATTGGAATGTATGGTTCGATGATTTTACGCCCCCTAACCCCCAGAGGGGGAATTGATGATTTGCCAACAATTCCAATAATTCTTAGCGAATGGTCGGACATAAATCCTAATAATATTCATCGAATGTTGCATAATGCCACTGATTGGTTTGCCATCAGAAAAGGCACAACTCAGAGCTATTCGGAAGCCATTAAGCAAGGCCATTTCAAAACCAAAGTTTCCAACGAATGGAAGAGGATGAATGCCATGGATGTGAGTGATGTTTACTACGAAAAATTTCTGATTAATGGGAAAAATGAAAGTCAAATCCAATCCCCCCTCTCTATTGGAGAGGGGCAGGGGCGGTCGGCCGCTGCCGTGAGGTTTTTCAAAGCGGGTGATAAAGTTCGTTTGAGAATCTCAAACGCAGGAGCATCAACCTACTTTTGGCTCACCTACGCAGGTGGAAAAATGACGGTTATTGCCAGCGATGGAAACGATGTTGAACCCGTTGAAGTCGATAGATTAATCATTGCCGTTTCAGAAACCTATGATGTCATCGTTACAATTCCGAAAAATGGAAGCCACGAATTCTTGGCAACTTCGGAAGATAGAACCAAATCTGCCTCGCTATTCTTAGGTTCGGGCAAAAAAATAAATGCCAAGCCGATGCCTAAATTAAAATATTTTGAGGGCATGAAAATGATGAATGGCATGATGAAAATGAATGGAGATTTGGACGATATGGGCATGAGTATGAGCTTGAACCAAATGGACATGAACACGGTCATGTATCCAGAAATAAGTGGACCCCTAACCCCCGAAGGGGGAACTTCGACCGAGAGAGATTCTACTGAGATGGGTGACATGAAACGGCATGATATGAAAAATATGAAAGGTCACGACATGAAGAATATGAAAATGGATGACATGAAAGACATGAAAATGAATCAATCTCAATATAACAGTAATGAAATTTCAGATATTGTTACCTTGAATTACTCCATGTTAAAATCTATTGTAAAAACTGTACCAACAATTCCCCCTTCGGGGGTCAGGGGGCTATTTTTCGAATTATCAGGAAATATGAATCGCTATGTTTGGAGTATGAACAATAAAGTGGTTTCCGAAACTGATAAAATCCTAATAAAAAAGGGTGAAACCATTCGAATGGTGATTCACAACGGATCTATGATGCGACACCCAATGCACTTGCACGGTCACGATTTCAGGGTTTTGAACGGTCAGGGAGATTATGCTCCGATGAAAAATATCATTGATATCATGCCAATGGAGACTGATACTTTGGAATTTGCGGCTACTGAAAGTGGTGATTGGTTTTTTCATTGTCATATTCTCTACCACATGATGGCGGGGATGGGCAGAGTTTTTTCTTATGAGAATTCTCCTGCAAATCCCGAAATACCTAATCCGAAATTAGCCCAAAGAAAGTTATTTGCCGAAGATAGAAAATTTCATATTATGGCAGAAAATGGCGTTGAAACTAACGGAAATGACGGCGAATTAATGGTGTCAAATACTCGTTGGAGCATTGGTTCAGAATGGCGTTTAGGATATCATGATGTTCACGGATATGAGGTTGAAACGCACGTAGGACGGTACATTGGAAAAATGCAATGGTTGATGCCTTTTGTAGGTTTTGATTGGCGTTATCGGAAATTGAGTATTGATAATCAGGAGAAAAATCTCTTCGGACAAAGCAATACCAAAGACCAACGTTCTGTATTTAGCGTCGGGGTGAATTATATTTTACCAATGCTCGTAACTGCCCAAGCGGAGGTTTTCACGGATGGTAACGTTCGTTTGCAATTAGAACGAAAAGATATGCCAATTTCTAAACGAGTAAGGTTCAATTTTATGGTTAATACCGATAAAGAATATATGATTGGTGGAAGATATATTATAACCAGAAATGTCTCATTATCAAGTCATTATGATAGTGACATGGGCTTTGGAGCGGGTTTGACTTTTAATTATTAAATAGTTCACCAGTTAAGGCTACTCTGTCTGAATTTGGATTCGTGGGATTAATGGATTCTTTGGATTTTTCGTCGAATTTTAATCCCAAAAATCCATTAATCTGACGAATCCAAATTCAGACAGAGTAGCCCAGACAATATTTCAAATAATTATATTAAAAATTCAATCAATACATAACAAATGAATACAAAATCACTACATAAAATCCTGTTTTTTAGTCTTTTACTACTCTCAAAAATCGCATTTGCTCAAACAGAAACGGTCAGAGGAATCGTTATTGAAAAGAAAGCGGACGGAAAAACTGAACCCTTAATTGGGGCAACTTTGCGTTGGGAAAATGCTAAAAACGGCACTTCAACCAATGCAAAAGGAGAATTTTCATTGGGTAAATCTGCCGAAAATCACCAGCTAATTGTTAGTTCAGTAGGGTATAAAACCGATACGCTAATGGTTCACTCATTGGACTTTGTGACCATAGTTTTAGTAAGTCAAAATGCTGATTTGCAAGAAGTTGTTGTGCGGAGCGAAGCTACAACGATGGACAGAATGAACCCAATTCATACCGAAATAATTACCACAAAAGCGTTGGCAAAAGCTGCCTGTTGCAATCTTTCGGAAAGTTTTGAAACGAACGCCTCCGTGTCTGTGAGTTATTCAGATGCTGTGACGGGTTCTAAGCAAATTCAGTTGTTGGGTTTATCGGGAAATTATGTGCAGACCAATGTTGAAAATATCCCATCTATCAGAGGATTGAATACCACTTTTGGACTCAATTATTTGCCTGGAACGTGGCTTTCGTCCATTGATGTGGGCAAAGGTGCAGGTTCGGTTGTGAATGGCTATGAATCCATGACGGGGGCAATTAACGTAGAATTAATGAAACCCGATGTTTCCGAAAAATTGTATTTGAACATTTACGGAAATAATCAGGGCAGGGGAGAGGTAAACCTAAATTTAGCCAATAAAATCAATAAAAAATGGTCGGTTGGTTTGCTCACACACGCCAGTACATTACAAACGAAATTAGACCAAAATAACGATGGATTTTTAGATTTACCACTTTATAATCAGTTCAATGGTATTAATCGTTGGAAGTATCAATCGGACAATTTAATGGCTCAATTTGGTGTGAAGGCACTTTATGAAGACAGAATCGGTGGGCAAGTTGGATTTGACCCAGATACAAAAGGCACTTTTTCGGGATTTTATGGTTTCGGAAGCAAGACGCAACGTTACGAATTTTTCAGTAAAACGGCTAAACTTTATCAGTCAAAACCTTATCAAGGTTTGGGATTAATTGTCAGTGGTGTTTATCACGATAACGTCTCTTATTTTGGCTTTAAAAATTATACTGGAACCGAGAAAAGCCTCTATACCAACCTAATTTATCAGAATATTTTTGGTAATACAAACCATCAATACAAAGCGGGTTTGAGTTATTTGTTGGACGATTATAATGAAAAATACATTGATTCAACCTTTAAAAGAACAGAATCTGTACCAGGAGCTTTCGTAGAATATACCGAAACAATTCCAGATAAATTGGTGCTTGTTTTGGGCGGGAGAGTCGATTTTCATAATCTATACGGAACGAGATTTACCCCTCGTGTACACTTGAAATACGACCTAAATACGGATACTCATCTACGCCTAAGTGCGGGTAAAGGTTGGCGAATGCCTAATGCCATTTCCGAGAATTTTGGAATGTTAGTAAACTCAAGACAACTGTCTGTCAATGAAGTAATTAGACCAGAAGAATCTTGGAATTTTGGAGCCAGTTTGAGTAAAGATTTCTTTTTATTTGGACAAAAAGGAACTATAGTCTTAGATGCTTACCGAACCGATTTTCAGAATCAATTAATCGTGGACATGGAGAACGCTGATTTAGTGCGTTTCTATAATTTGAAAGGACGTTCATTTTCAAATAGTTTCCAAGCTGAGGTTAATTATGCACCCATCAAAAGAATGGATGTGAAGTTGGCGTATCGGGTTTTTGATGTTAAAAATGACGTGCAAACTCCAAAGGGCGAATCAACTTTATTACCCAAACAGTTCGTAAATCGTGATAGATTCTTGTTTAATATCGGATACGCCACCAAATATGACAAGTGGAAATATGACTTAACGTGGCAATGGAACGGAGCAAGAAGAATTCCAAATTTCTCGGAAGGACACGTACATTCTGCCAGTTCACCACCCGTTTTTGCTCCTGCCTTTTCAAATATAAATGCCCAAATCACCAGAGGATTTTATAAATGGGAATTATACGTTGGAGGTGAAAACTTAAATAATTTTACGCAAAAAGACCCAATTCTCGCTGCAAGTGATCCTTTTGGTAAAAACTTCGATGCTTCAATGGTTTGGGGGCCCGTAATTGGGCGAATGGTCTATATTGGAGTGCGGTATAAGATTAAGTGATGCCGTTTGAAGCATACGAACACTGTCATTGCGAGGCACGAAGCAATCTCTACGATTGGTGGGAGGATTTTAAATACTTTCGCATCAATCCAAAATATCGCTTCGTGCCTCGCAATGACAGCATTTATAAACAATAAAACAAACCTCAAATTGCTTTTTACCATTATTGTATATAAATTGTTTAACATTACTACATAAACAATTTAACAACGATAATATGAACCAACGTTACCTTTCACTTGATATTTTTCGGGGAATTACGATTGCAGGAATGATTATGGTTAATAATTCTGGCAATAATGATTTTACTTACGCACCTCTTCGTCACGCCCATTGGCACGGTTTCACCCCCACGGATTTGGTGTTTCCTTCTTTTATGTTTATTGTGGGCGTTGCCATGCGATTTTCTTTAAAACCCTTCAATTATCAACTCACGCCTGATTTACGGAATAAAATCTTAAAAAGAACAGGTCTTTTATTCTTAGTTAGCTACATAATTTTCAATATTCCTTGGGTTAATTTCGATATTTCTCATCTCCGTATTCTGAACGTTCTCCAACGAATTGCCTTAGCTTTTTGTGCGGTTTCATTCATTGTTCTGACGGTTCAACGGAAATATTTACCTTATTTGGCGGGAGGTATTTTGCTCTTATATTGGGCAATCATGTGGTTCATGGGTGACAGAGGCGTTGAGTATGAATTACTCACGAACGCCCAGAGAAAATTAGATTTGCTGATTCTCGGAGAAAATCATCTCTATCATGGTGAGGGCGTAGCATTCGACCCTGAAGGTATTTTGAGTACACTTCCATCTTTGGCAAATACGCTATTGGGCTATTTGACGGGTACTTACATTCAAGAAGCCCATGAAAATATTTTACCAAGAATCAGGAAAATGGCAGTTTGGGGTATTGGATTAATTATGCTTGCCTTAATGTGGGATATTGTTTTCCCTATCAACAAAAAACTTTGGACGAGTAGTTTTGTCTTAATTACGGTTGGAATTGATTTAATTATCCTGTCAATCCTTGTTTGGATTATTGATTTAAAAGGCAATACCAAATGGACGAAGTTTTTCCATGTTTTTGGAATGAATTCCATCTTTGCCTACGGAATCTCTGAGGTTTTTGCTATCGTCTTTGGGCTAATTCCAGTAAAACAGGGTGATGAAACTATTACGTTTTCAGATTGGCTATTTTGGCATCTTTTTCATCCGATTTTCGGGAATTCAAACGGTGCTTTGGCGTATGCACTTAGCTTTGTGTTGCTTTGCTGGTTTTTCTCATGGATTTTGTATCGGAAGAAGATATTTTTAAAAGTATAAGTTTGCTACCAAGTCACGAAGACACCAAGATTTAAAATCTACATTGAGTCTTGGTTTCTTCGTGGCAATATTTTTAAATACCTTAGTGACTTGGTTTCTTCGTGGCAATATTTAATTATCAAAATAAAAAGTTATACACTTTGTGTTTTTATTTACTCTACACTACTAAAATTTGATATTTGAATACTTGTATATTTCGGATGATAAATCGGGTAAATACTTTAAAAATGGGGGTCAAATTTTGTTCAATAA
>JAYVIV010000168.1:0-8046 GCA_043769985.1 Arcicella sp. | reverse complement strand
TTGGGATTGCAATTGTTTTCCTCAAAAATATCACTCTATGATTATTAAGCCTGGGCATACCATTCAAGTAGATGCCATAAAATCCAAGCCTTTAAATTTGATTTTGCAAGGTAATATAAATTTGAAAAATCAAGGAGTCGTCGGTTTTTAAGTGATTGTCTGAATTTGGATTGCGATGTTTCGCAATTCAAATTTAGAATTATTTTTAATTTGCTTAAACGAATTCCTTTCTGTAATTTCAAATTAAAAAACTTCATTATATGAAATTACATTCTCCTAAGCTTACCACACTCTTTACGATTGGATTATATTTTTCCATAACCTCTTGTAAAACCACTCAGCAAGCTACTCAAAGCACTTCGAGGGACAAAAAAAATGAAAATCTTGGGTTTTATCAATTTTCTAATGAAGACCCATTAGCCTCTCCTTTTGCTGGTAAGAAGCCTTCGGTTTATGGGAAAAATGGCATGATTGCCGCTACGCATCCTGCTGCTTCACAAGTGGGAGTGGATATTTTAAAAATGGGGGGAAATGCCATTGATGCAGCCGTGGCAACTCAATTTGCGTTGGCAGTTGTTCATCCCGCCGCTGGAAATATTGGGGGTGGTGGGTTTTTAGTTTACCGTGATAAAGATGGAAAATCATATACCCTTGATTATCGAGAAAAAGCACCTGAAAATGCCAGTAGAGATATGTATTTGGATGAAAAAGGTGATGTAAAGTCAGGTCAATTGAGTTGGTATGGACATACAGCCAGTGGCACACCAGGGTCAGTTGATGGTTTGGAACAAGCACATAGAAGGTTCGGAAAATTAACTTGGCAACAGATACTTCAACCTGCAGTTGATTTGGCTGAAAATGGCGTAAAACTAACCATGCGTGAAGCCCGAGGGTTAAATCGAACAAAAGATGATTTCGTGAAATACAATCCTAATAAAAGTTATTTCGTAAAACCTGATACTATAATATGGCAAGAAGGCGAACTATTAATCCAAAAAGACTTAGCTAAAGTGCTTCGTAGAATTCAAACGGAAGGTAGAAAAGGGTTTTATGAGGGTGAAACTGCAAGATTATTGTTGGAAGAAATGAAGCGGGGAGGGGGAATAATTACGCAAAAAGATTTGGATAATTATAAAGCAACTTGGCGAGAACCAATCATTGAAAGTTATAGAAATTTAAAGGTAATTTCAATGCCGCCACCATCAAGCGGAGGAATTGCTTTGGTGCAATTATTAAAATATGTTGAACCATACCCACTTAAAAAATGGGGTTGGCACACTGACTCAACCACGCAAGTGATGATTGAAGCTGAACGACGTGTTTTTGCTGACCGTTCTACTTGGTTGGGTGATCCAGATTTTGTAAAAGTGCCTCAGAAAGAGCTTTTAAGCCAAGATTTTTTAAAAAAAAGGTGGGAAGATTTTCAATTTTCACAAGCAACGTTAAGTGAAAAAGTGAAGGCTGGTAAAATCGAAGGGTATGAAAGTATTGAAACAACGCATTCATCTTTTGTTGATAAGGAAGGGGCAGCAGTATCAATCACCACAACTTTAAATAATTCTTACGGGAGCAAAGTGGTTGTGGATGGGGCAGGATTTTTAATGAATGATGAAATGGATGATTTTTCTATAAAACCAGGTGTGCCAAATTCCTACGGATTGATTGGAAATGAAGCAAATGCCATTGCTCCGAATAAAAGAATGTTATCCTCTATGACTCCTACGATTGTGGAGGAAAATGGAAAATTGAAAATGATTCTCGGAACGCCAGGTGGTTCAACGATAATTACCTCCGTTTTTCAAGTATTTTTAAATGTAATAGAACACGATATGACGATGCAACAGGCGGTTGATGCTTTTCGTTTTCATCATCAATGGTTGCCAGACCGCACCACATTTGAGGAAGGGGGATTTACGGAACAGACTTTAAAAAGAATGAGAGAAAAAGGTTATAAAATTGATGCTCAGAAGAACACCATTGGAAGGATGGACTGTATTTTAGTTTTGCCTGATGGAACTTATGAAGGTGGATCCGATGTAAGAGCGGATGATACTTCTATTGGGTATTAACTTTGTGAATGAAAACGCAGGCAGGGTTTTGAACCCTGCCTGCGTTAGTAATAAAAACTATTTAGACCTAATCGCCACTACAGGATCAAGTTTTGCGGCTAACCACGCTGGAACAATTCCAGAGATGATACCAATAACTGACGCAGTAATAATTCCTTTAACCATATTTGAATAAGACAGGATTAGTTTCAGCGAACCGAAATCCCCGAAGGATAGCAGCCAGACCAGAAATATTCCTACGAAACCACCAATCAAACTTAAAAACACCGCCTCGAACAAGAACTGAAATAGAATAAAGTAATTTTTTGCTCCCAATGATTTCTGAATTCCAATGATATTTGTACGTTCTTTCACGGATACAAACATGATATTTGCAATGCCAAAACCACCTACTAACAAAGAAAATCCTGCAATAAAAATTCCGCCAATATTTAAACTTGAAAAAATTCCATCAAAAAATTTTGTTAAACCATCCAAGCGATTAATCGAAAAATTGTCTTCTTGAACGGGTTTTAAACCTCTTCGGCTTCTCATCAGACCCGTTACTTCTCCTTCTAAAACCTCTTGCCCTTTATCAGAATCAAAGGCTTTCATCGCAATATCGGGTTCAGGTTCATCTCCTTGAAAAAGACTTGAATAAGAAGTATATGGGATATAGGCACGTTGGTCGGGTGAACCGCCAAAGCTCAACAAATCTTCCCCTTTTTTCTTCATCGTGCCGATTACTTTGAACTTAATGCCATTAATTTTCATGGTTTGTCCAACGGCGTCTCCAATGTTGGGAAAAAGAGCTTCTTTTACTTCCGCACCCAAAATCACCGTAAAAGCGGCATTGTCTGTTTCATTCGTTAAAAAATAACGTCCATACTCAATTGGAACATCTGAAATCTTATTGTAATCATAACTTACCCCCGTTAAACGAGTTTCCATGCTGTTATTTCCATTTTTGAGGGTCGTCATTCTGCCATCTAAAATCGAAATTGCTTGTGCATTTTTGACGTTATCAGCCAAATATTTATATTCACTGTACTTAGTACTTGGACGATTCATGTACTTCCACCACGGAAAATTATTACTAAAGACCCACGGCCATTTTCCTACATAAATTACGCCTTTTCCAAATGAATCAATCTCTGAACTGATGCTCGCATTCATTGAATCAACGAAAGTGAAGACGGCCACGATGGAAAAAATACCAATCGTAACGCCCAAAAGCGAAAGTGTAGTACGTAAAACATTGCTAACCAAGGCTTGCCAAGCAAAACGGATACTCTCAAAAAGTTGTCGGAGAAATTTCATAGTTTTTTATATTTTGAAATATAAATTTATCATTTGGATTGAATACTTACAACAACGAAATGACCAAAGGAGTTTATTGGTAGGTTGAAAGGTGGAATACTGTTAAGATTGGAAATAAAGTTTTTAGAAATTGTTGAATTCCAATCCAATAGCCTAATTTTACAGGTGAATAATTAAAATCTATTTCTCAGCCGTTCTCTAACAGATAGGAGGGTTTTTCCTCCAAAGATAGTGCCTTATCTTTCGGAATTGGGTTTGATGTCAAATTTATATACCACACAAAATATGTCTTCAAAAATAACCACCACAGATTTCAAAATCTTGCAAGAATACTTTGCAGGTGAACTATTCTTTGATAATTCAACGAGTCATAATGCACAGAAAATTCTTTATTCAACTGATGCTTCCGTATATCAGGAAAAGCCCTTGGCAGTTGCTATTCCAAAGGAAATTTCTGACTTGAAATTGTTGATAAAATTTGCCAATGAACATGGCGTAACGCTCATTCCACGAGCTGCTGGAACTTCGTTGGCGGGTCAGGTTGTGGGTAAAGGAGTTGTAGTGGATATTTCAAAATATTTTGATAAAGTTATTGAAATCAATAAAGAAGAAAAGTGGGTTAGGGTGCAACCAGGCGTGATTCGGGATGATTTGAATGTAATCTTGAAACCTTATGGATTAATGTTTGGGCCAGAGACTTCAACGTCAAACCGAGCAATGATTGGCGGAATGATTGGCAATAATTCCTGCGGTCTGCATTCTATTGTTTGGGGCGATACGAGAGATAATCTATTGTCCGCTAAAGTTCTTCTGAGTGATGGAACGGAAACAGAATTTGGAAGTATTACGAAGGAGACCTTTTTTAAGAAAGCATACAAAGACAATTTGGAAGGTAAATTGTATGGACAAGTTTTCAAGATTTTAAACAACCCATTAATTCAAGAAACGATTGAAAAAAACTATCCTAAAAAGTCTCTCACTCGCAGAAATACGGGTTATGCTTTGGATATGTTGAGTGCAAATGAATTGTTCAATCATAATTCTAATGAGGCATTCAATTTTTGCAAATTGTTGTCTGGTTCGGAAGGTACTTTAGCTTTTATCACAGAGGCAAAACTTAATTTAATTCCCCTTCCTCCCAAAGAAATTGCCCTGATTTGTATTCATTGCCATTCCATACAAGACGCTTTGCAAGCTAATTTGGTGGCTCTTCGATATGAACCAATGGCTTCTGAATTGGTGGATAAATACATCTTAGACTTCACAAAAGGGCATCCCATTTACGGACAAAATCGATTCTTTATTGAAGGAGACCCTGCCGCCATTCTGATGGTAGAATTTATGGCTGAAACGAATGAGGAATTGAATAAAATTACTCATTTAGTTATTTCAGATTTACAGAAAGAAGGAATTGGTTACGCATATCCAGTCGTGAGAGGTGAAGATACAAAACCCGCTTGGGAAGTCAGAAAAGCTGGTTTAGGTTTAATTCGTAATCTAAAAGGAGATACACAACCCGTCAATTTAATTGAAGATTGTGCAGTTTCTCCCGAAGATTTACCCGCTTATATCGCTGATTTGCAGGAACTTCTGAAACGACATAACACCAACGCCTCGTATTATGCTCACGCTGGGGCGGGGGAATTGCACGTTGAACCAATGATTAATTTGAAAACCCTTGAAGGCAAAGAATTATTCAGAACGATATTGAAAGAGACAGCCGAATTAGTAAAAAAATATAACGGTTCATTAAGTGGTGAACACGGAGATGGAAGACTAAGGGGAGAATTTATTGAAAGTGTTCTGGGAACGGAGGTGTACGATTTATTAAAAGAAATTAAAAATATTTTCGATCCAAAGAATATTTTTAATGCCAATAAAATTGTGAATACGCCTCCAATGAATGAATTTTTGAGGTATGAGGCAGGTAAAAAAAATCCAGAAATTGAAACGTATTTTGACTTCAATCATCAAGAAGGAATTTTAAGATTAGCGGAAAAATGCTCTGGTTCAGGTGATTGTAGGAAAACGGAAGTAACGGGAGGAACGATGTGTCCCAGTTATATGGCAACTCGTTTGGAGAAAGATACGACACGGGCAAGGGCGAATATTTTAAGGAGTTACCTTAGCCCTCCAGCCCCCGATGGGGGAGTTTCGAACGATACTTTCGACTGGAAAATGGACGAAAAAGCTCCCTCATCGAGGGCGGGGGCGACCAACGCTTCGGGGGCTGCTGTCAAAGAAGTCATGGATTTATGTTTATCCTGCAAAGGCTGTAAATCTGAATGTCCTTCAAAAGTTGATGTTGGCAAAATGAAAGCTGAGTTTCTACAACACTATTACAATGAACATGGTGTGCCTTTCAGAACAAAAATGATTGGAAATTTTACTAAATCGCAGCAATTAGCTTCATATTTTCCGAGTCTTTACAATTTCTTTGCTACCAATAGTTTTACCTCTAAAATCACCAAATCAATCTTAGGTTTTGCCCAAGAAAGGACAATTCCAACGCTCGGAAATACAACTTTAAGAAAATGGCAAGAAGACCGAATTAGTACCCAAAAAAAGCGAGAAAAAAATAGCATTCATTTGGCACCAAAGAAATTAGGAAAGCGTCGTCCGCAAGGCAAAGTATATTTGTTTTGTGATGAATTTACGAATTACAATGACGTTGAAATTGGAAAAAAAGCGATTCATTTATTAACCGCATTGGGGTATGAAGTTCACATTCCAAAGCACATTGAAAGTGGTCGGACTTATCTTTCAAAAGGATTAGTAAAAGATGCACAACGTATTGCTATTCAGAATGTTAGATTACTTTCTGAGGCAATAAGTGACAACTCGCCAATCTTAGGAATTGAACCTTCCGCTATCCTAACATTACGAGATGAGTACCTCGAATTAGTACCTGATTATCTTCATGCAGATGCGGTAAGAGTGGCAGAGAATTGTTATTTGATTGATGAGTTTTTAGCACAAGAAGTTGATAAGAAAAAAATAACGAAAGATCTTTTCACGAAGGAGAAAAAGCTCATAAAATTACACGGTCATTGTCATCAAAAAGCTCTGTCTTCGATGATTCCAACTAAGAAAATACTGTCTTTACCCGAGAACTACGAAGTGCAATTAATTCCATCAGGATGTTGCGGAATGGCAGGGTCTTTTGGGTATGAAAAAGAGCATTATGAGGTTTCTATGCAAATTGGTGAATTAGTGCTTTTCCCAACCATCAGAAAGCAAGCGGAGGAGGTTATTATTGCCGCACCAGGCACGAGTTGTCGCCATCAAATCATGGACGGAACAGGCAGAAAAGCGAAACACCCCGTTGAAATTTTGTGGGAAGCATTGATTGGGAATTAGATACAATAAAAAATATGACAAAAAAATACGCAATAATCGTGGCAGGTGGTTCGGGTAGTCGCATGAAAAGTGATATTCCAAAACAATTTATGGAAGTCGGAGGATTGCCAATTTTAATGCACACCTTGAAAAGATTTAAAGAGGCAGATTCCCAAATTGAACTGATTTTAGTATTACCAGAATCTCAATTTGAGTTTTGGAATGAGCTTTGTTTAAAATATCCACCCGTTCCTCATCAATTGGTTAAAGGCGGTAAAACAAGATTTCAATCAGGATTGAATGGTTTACAAATAATTGATAATGAAGGGCTTGTGGCAATTCATGATGGCGTTCGTCCTTTTGTTTCAGTTGAAATTATTAATGAAAGTTTCAGAATTGCATCAGAAAAAGGAACTGCCGTTGTCAGTGTTCCTTCCAAAGATTCTGTTAGAGTTAATGGGCAAGCCATTGATCGTTCAACGGTTAGATTAATTCAAACGCCTCAAACTTTTCAGATTCCTTTAATCAAAAAAGCCTTTGAAACGGAAGAATTAAGCACTTTCACGGATGATGCAAGCGTGGCAGAACACGCTGGATTTGAGATTAATTTGATTGAAGGTAATTACGAAAATATAAAAATCACCACGCCCGAGGATTTACTTTGGGCGGAGGTGATTTTGAATGCTAAAATTGTCTGAATTTGGATTCGTCAGATTATAAGATTTTTTGGATTAAAGCTTTCAACTCTAAAATAATTTTTTTAAATCCTAAAAATCTCCTAATCCCACGAATCCAAATTCAGACAAAATCTTATGAAAAAACGTATCTCCATACAAGAATACACCAACGGAATTAAATCTGGCAACAGAATGATTCTGAGCCGTGCTATAACCTTGATAGAGAGTAATTTAGAAGCAGATAAGCAACTCGCCCAAGACGTTCTGGAGTCCATTTTGCCTTACACTGGTCATTCAATTCGACTTGGAATTACGGGTGTTCCTGGCGTTGGCAAGAGTACTTTTATTGAAACTTTTGGCAAATATCTAACGTCACTGAATAAGAAGATTGCTATTCTGGCAATAGACCCAAGTTCACAATTAACAAAAGGTAGTATTTTGGGTGATAAAACTCGTATGGAAGAACTCGCCCACGAGCCTTTGGCGTACATACGTCCGTCACCTACGGGAGCATCATTAGGAGGCGTTACATACAAGACCCGTGAGACAATGTTGCTTTGTGAAGCCGCTGGTTTTGAGGTTGTTATCATCGAAACAGTAGGAGTGGGGCAATCTGAAACTTACGTAGATGGAATGGTTGATTTCTTCCTTTTATTGATGTT
>JAYVIV010000167.1:0-13356 GCA_043769985.1 Arcicella sp. | reverse complement strand
GGCATAAATGGATTGAAACAAATATTTTCAATTTGGCTTCTAACAAACGTTATAACTTCCAACGCCTGCTTTGGGCATAAATGGATTGAAACAAGAGGTGTCAAAGCCTTATCTAAGATTATGAATATTCTTCCAACGCCTGCTTTGGGCATAAATGGATTGAAACGCATAGCATACGCAAGTAAAAATAAGCAAGCTATGACTTCCAACGCCTGCTTTGGGCATAAATGGATTGAAACGCATACACTATTATCGAAAAATCACATGAATTAACACTTCCAACGCCTGCTTTGGGCATAAATGGATTGAAACGTTGTTGCACTGGTATCTGCTATGCGGATATGATGACTTCCAACGCCTGCTTTGGGCATAAATGGATTGAAACAAGCCAAAGGAAATATTAAAATTTGGGTCTTTCCAACTTCCAACGCCTGCTTTGGGCATAAATGGATTGAAACGACGTATTCGAGAGATACAAAAACCACTACCAATTCCTTCCAACGCCTGCTTTGGGCATAAATGGATTGAAACAAAATCCTTTCTTAATTGCAACAAATGTACCTATTACCCTTCCAACGCCTGCTTTGGGCATAAATGGATTGAAACTTGATAGTTGTGGATATATGACCAACACAACCAAAGACTTCCAACGCCTGCTTTGGGCATAAATGGATTGAAACATCGTGTCGATAGTGTAAAAATATATAAAACAACGTCTTCCAACGCCTGCTTTGGGCATAAATGGATTGAAACAAACCCGCTTGTATTATGGTACGATTTTGAAACTGATCTTCCAACGCCTGCTTTGGGCATAAATGGATTGAAACTAAGTTTTTTACAATGCCTTCCGTAAAACATTCCGTCTTCCAACGCCTGCTTTGGGCATAAATGGATTGAAACGAATTGCCCCAACCGCTCCCATGTAACTAATTGCACTTCCAACGCCTGCTTTGGGCATAAATGGATTGAAACGATAATAAGGTGATTAAAAAACAAGTTGTTAAAAAACTTCCAACGCCTGCTTTGGGCATAAATGGATTGAAACTGCCTATCGCTCTTGTAGTAGTTCCACTCGAATTTTCTTCCAACGCCTGCTTTGGGCATAAATGGATTGAAACGCAGATAAGGTTAGAAGTGTGGGCAGTGTAACTAATTCTTCCAACGCCTGCTTTGGGCATAAATGGATTGAAACCCAACTTAGCCGCCTTTCTCATTGCCTCCTGCCAAACTTCCAACGCCTGCTTTGGGCATAAATGGATTGAAACCGCATTGTGAAGCCTTGCCTACGTAAACCTCCCCATCTTCCAACGCCTGCTTTGGGCATAAATGGATTGAAACTTTAGTGATGATGCAATTTCTTATAGTGCTAATATTCTTCCAACGCCTGCTTTGGGCATAAATGGATTGAAACTGTAGATGCAAGTGGGAATGTTGGTATAGCAAATCCAATCTTCCAACGCCTGCTTTGGGCATAAATGGATTGAAACAAAACTAAGACAAAACTAAGAATATGGCACAATTAGACTTCCAACGCCTGCTTTGGGCATAAATGGATTGAAACTTGGTTATCATAGTCAATGTGGCAACAAGTACTGCTTCTTCCAACGCCTGCTTTGGGCATAAATGGATTGAAACAATCTGCGAGTTTTCCCATCAAAATACAATTGAGATCTTCCAACGCCTGCTTTGGGCATAAATGGATTGAAACTCAAAAATCTGCCCTAAAAACTCCGCTTTCATTGTTTCTTCCAACGCCTGCTTTGGGCATAAATGGATTGAAACCGTAACGGCACAACTTGACGGTTGGCTTGACCGTGTCTTCCAACGCCTGCTTTGGGCATAAATGGATTGAAACTTATGTATCTCAATAGCTTTCATTCTATCGTTATTGTCTTCCAACGCCTGCTTTGGGCATAAATGGATTGAAACGTTAAAAAGAAATACTATTAAATGCTTCCGCTAAAACTTCCAACGCCTGCTTTGGGCATAAATGGATTGAAACCTGAGTGCCCCCCCCCCCGTTCCGCTCCTAAATCAAACTTCCAACGCCTGCTTTGGGCATAAATGGATTGAAACACCAAAAATTCAATATGGAAAATCCAGATTTTTTGACTTCCAACGCCTGCTTTGGGCATAAATGGATTGAAACAAAATAGTATAATCCTTACTAATTTTTTCGGTCACTCTTCCAACGCCTGCTTTGGGCATAAATGGATTGAAACAATATCTGATTATCAGCAATTTACGAGCGACAAAAACTTCCAACGCCTGCTTTGGGCATAAATGGATTGAAACAAAGATTTTGAGGGTTTAGCACACTAAACCCCTAACCGCTTCCAACGCCTGCTTTGGGCATAAATGGATTGAAACATGATGGTCACCTACCCTGCAAGCTTCAATGTAGGTCTTCCAACGCCTGCTTTGGGCATAAATGGATTGAAACACAAATTTATTTTTGAACTAAATTAAAATGTTAAAACTTCCAACGCCTGCTTTGGGCATAAATGGATTGAAACTTTTTCACTTACTATATTTGTCAGACAATTTGATATACTTCCAACGCCTGCTTTGGGCATAAATGGATTGAAACCAAACTTGGTTAAATCTTGGAATAGTACAATTTTTACTTCCAACGCCTGCTTTGGGCATAAATGGATTGAAACTGATAAAAAATCCATCACTTAACGTCCTGTTTCCACACTTCCAACGCCTGCTTTGGGCATAAATGGATTGAAACAAAAATGTTTTTCAGAGTGGTCTGTTCCCCTGTTGTCTTCCAACGCCTGCTTTGGGCATAAATGGATTGAAACTACAGTTCTTTCAAATAGTGGACATAGATTTGTAAACTTCCAACGCCTGCTTTGGGCATAAATGGTTGCAACTAAAGAAAAGTCAAAAATTTCCCACGACTTCCGTAGAATTTTTTGAGTCGGATAAAATCACGTTTAAACGATTCTCAGCGGCTTAATTTTATTTTTGATAACCTATCCAAATCAAAAAGTAGCTCTTCATCCTTTTTACCAAAGTCAAATGACCCTTTTAAGTTGATGTGCGACCACGTATGCGTGTTGGTTTGCAAAATGAGTTTCAATTTCTCTTTTTGTTCCGAGAGAGTGGCACAACTGTCCAAAATTTGTAACATCAACAAGTGGTTGTAATAGTTTATGATGTTCATTATCAGTCGTTTACACCCTTCGGCGGTGAGTTGTTCTCTTTGAGTGAGCCAGCGATAATCTTCACTGCCAATTACCGCTCTGGCAAAAGCATTGCCATGCTCGCCATTGGCTAATACTTCTTCCACCGAAGCCCTAATTTCTGGGTCGTCAATGTATCTGAGAATATAAATGGTTCTTAAAAGTCTGCCCAAATCAGAAAGGGCTTTGTATAATGGATTCTGACGGTCATAGGAATTGAGCCTGCGAAATAGGTCAGAAGCCTGCGTGTGACCCAATTTGATACTACAAACGACTCGTAAAATATCATCCCAATGTTCAATAATATTATCAATATTTACTCTCTCGTTTGGGACAATCTTGTAACCTTTTTCTTTGTAAGTTGAAACGGCATCAATAGAAAATAACTCCTTGTGTTTAAGATTGGCAATCCGAGGTCTCAGGTCAATCCCAATAAAATAGGTAATGGCAAAACACGGCAAAGAATGCCCGTGGTCATCGGTAGAGTGAGCATCAGGCATTAGCAATTCGTTGTGAGTTAATCCGTTCAAAAGATAGGCTGATTCGGGTTCATCGGCTGAAAAAACCGTTGAAAATGTTAATTGACCCGCTTCGTCCAAGTGAGAATAAATCACGACTCCCTTGCCATTCCCAAAATATTTGTAAGATTCCGAAGCCCTCAAACAAGGACCTGAAACATTGACTTTCATGCCATCACTACTGGTATGGACAAAGCCAGAAACTCGTCTGAATAAATCTTCTAAGGGTAATTGGTTTGTTAGCTCAACGATATAATCATTAACTTCCAGTAAAGTATCTGCATCAAAATAGTGTGTCGTTACGGTATCCAAGGCATTTTTGTCAATATTTTCTGAGATATTGCCCATCGGTAGAATCCCAATATTTTCACCATAACCAATCAAGGCAGCATAAAATAACCGCTCTGGTGGTCTTTTGGGATTCATCAAAGGGCTATGGTGCTGAAAAAAAGAAAGATAATTGCTGAGTTGATGAACTTGTAAAAGTACCCTCAAAATAGGCACGGAACGTTCGGGCGGATAGAGTAATTTGGTTAATCGTTGTTTCTCCTCTTTGCCGAATTCATCTTCTTGCGGCTTATGGGTTTTCCATTTCCCATGACTATCAATACTGATAAAAGGGTTTAAGGGTAGGTTTTGATTTACCCTTTCAAACTGACGATTTAGAGTCTCATTGATGTCGAGTAAAGTTTTTCCAGCTTCTTTAAAATGTGCAATTCCTGCTTTTTGTAAATATTCGTCACGATGTTTCTCCCATTTATCCATCGGGATTAAAAAGTGCGTATAGGCTTGATAGTTATATGAGTTTTCTACGTGCAGTTCCCCCGATTTCAGGTGTTCTTGAATCTGTTTGAAGAGCAACATTTTATACAAGGAAACTTTGAGTTTACCTTGGTCGGAGTAAATTTTTTGCTGTTCGTCCATACTCAGAAAATCAATCGGTAAATCCTTTTTCTGAATAATGTTAGCCTTATTTTCTTGAAAATAGGTAATAGATTTGAGTAATGGATGATTCGTATTTTGCATAGAAAACTGTAAATACTCCAACATTCCTGACAGTTTTAATTGCAAACGGAAAGATACTTTTTCTAATTCTTTGTAATAATCATCATTATTTTGAGTGGAAGAATTTAATTCCTGTAACTCTTTAATCCGCTCAATATCAAGTGATAAAGTATTTTTATCAATCTTTTTCTGTCGATACAGTTCTTGGATTTGTGCTATTTTTATCTCTGCCGTTAATAAGATTTCATTGGAAATTCTTTCAATTTCAGTAAGCATCTCAGCGTGGGATATACCACGAAAAGAAACGGTTGCGGTCAATTTTGTTCTAACAGGTTTAGTATTCCAGTAATTACCTTGTTGTCGATTTTCACTGCTATGCAACGCCATTTTTACCGCTTTTTGGAAGGTCAAAATCAAGGCATCGCCCAGGCTAAAATATTGATGAATAATGAAGGCAATGAGCCACAAATTACGCTGAGAGAGGTTATTTTTAAGTTGGGCAGTTTGGGTATCAATGACGTATTGAGCGTAATATCGGATGGTCGTATGAGATAAGTTGAGCCGTTTAATAACGGGCAACAGTTGCTCATACATGGCTTTAATTTGGATAAACATTTCTACTCTTTTGAGAATTTCTTGGTTTTCCATCGACTCAGGAATCTTTTTGAACAAAGTTAAATCGTATTTCACCACTCCTGAACCTATTTTGGTTAGTGGAGATTTTTGGAATAAATTATCCAACAGTAAAATATCTTGTGGGGTCAAATGGCGTTTTAAGATGTCGTTAAGCTCTTTTTCAACGGTTTCAAGAGCTTTTTGGATAATTGTTTTGAGCTGGTAATAGGTAGGAATCTCAGTACGCTTTTCCCATAAATACGCTACCAGATTATCAAACATAAGACTCGGTTTAGTTTGATTGCGAGCCATTCTGGTAGCTTCGTCAAGTAAATTTTCATGGATGCTACCATCACTTGTGTAAGCCTTGAAACCGAAGCCTTGTAAAATAATTTCTCTGTGGCGGTGATAGGTACTGGTTTTATATTCATCGATATCAACTTCATTAGGGTCGCCTAAGAATTTTTGAACAATAAAATCAGTGTCTTTTGAAGGATAGGTTTTAGGATGAAAAAATCTTCCCATCAGGCGAAAGTAGCCTAATTGCAAAATGAATCCAGCTTTGTTGGTTGGGCTTGGTATTTGGTCAATCGCCAATTTTGCCCAAGGAGGTATCACCAATAAAGAGGAACGCTCTGTTTCGCTAAGTTGGGGTGGCTCTTCAAAACGTTTACGGGCTTGTTGCGAGATAAATTCTTTATTTGCCATGTTAAACTGATTTTAGAGAAATAAATCGTTTTTATAACGGTCGTTTTAATGTGTTAATAATATTGTGATAAAGGTACATTTAAAACTATCGGATTCATTTATCTTTATGCCATTAAAATACCTTAACAATAAAACACCCAAAAATTATGATATTTGGCTACGTCAGAGTCTCGAAAATGGAGCAACATTTAGAAAGTCAAAAGAGCTTAATCGCTCGTTTTGTGGTGGAACGCAAATGGGTAATTGACGAATGGATAGAAGTAGAAATCTCTTCCAGAAAGTCGGTTGAAAAAAGGAGAATTACCGAATTATTAGACAAAGTTTCCCACGGTGATACGGTAATCGTTTCAGAACTGTCCAGAGTTGGTCGTTCCATCAAAGAAGTGTTTGAAATTATTGAGGAGTTGATTAAAGTCAAGCAATGTCGTTTGATTTTAGTCAAACAAGGGCTTGACCTTGATCCAAGTAATAAAAACGATATGACCAATAAGATTTTGCTAACGATTTTCTCGATGATGGCAGAATTAGAACGAGATTTCATCTCAGAAAGAACCAAAGAAGGACTTAGGGCAAGAAAAGAGCAAGGTATCATCTTAGGAAAACCAAAAGGAACAATTCAAAAATCAATGTACGACCCTGATAGAAAGAGGATTGAGGAGCTTTTTCGTTTAGGTGTACCCATCAATACAATCATCAATACTCATTTGAAATATGGCAACTATTTATCTTTGAAGTATTACATTGACAAAAGAATATCAAAATAACTGTTTGAATAGCCTGAGAAACGCTTGGACGTGATTTTATCCGAATCGAAAAATTCTACGGAAGTCGTGGGAAATTTTTGACTTTTCTTTAGTTGCAACCAACGTAGCCTCATTTGATCTTCCAACGCCTGCTTTGGGCATAAATGGATTGAAACAAAACGACATATCTGGTGTCTTTCTGCCTTCGGTTTTCTTCCAACGCCTGCTTTGGGCATAAATGGATTGAAACTTCAATTTGAAGGAATACAAACCGTCCAAGACGGAACTTCCAACGCCTGCTTTGGGCATAAATGGATTGAAACAAGAAACCTTGGTATAGGCAACATTTTTCGTACCAGACTTCCAACGCCTGCTTTGGGCATAAATGGATTGAAACTAACAAAACAAACAAACAAAATGAAAATCTTAAATTTCTTCCAACGCCTGCTTTGGGCATAAATGGATTGAAACTCGTTGGATTGTTGATTGATAAAGTCTTGAATCAGCACTTCCAACGCCTGCTTTGGGCATAAATGGATTGAAACTTAACGCTTGAAAAATGGGGAAATGGCAGGATTGCCTTCCAACGCCTGCTTTGGGCATAAATGGATTGAAACAAATTTGGCTAATTAAGACAAAAGAAGTTGGAAAGACTTCCAACGCCTGCTTTGGGCATAAATGGATTGAAACTTGGTTATTGTCAAAAAATGCTTTTGCAAACCCTTGACTTCCAACGCCTGCTTTGGGCATAAATGGATTGAAACCCGTTTCCTCAATAAGCGTAATAACCTCCTGACAACGCTTCCAACGCCTGCTTTGGGCATAAATGGATTGAAACAGCACAGTGTGCCGTATTGAGGTTCTCATAACATTTGTGCGAAAATATACGGTTTTCAACTATTTTATTAGTTAAAAACTATCCTCTTTTACTTTCTTATACACCTGAAACGGCACATTATTATCCGTCAAAATTTTGTAAACTGTTGTTGTTGAAGGAATTGAAAATGCCTTCATAATGTCTCGAATACTTCTTTGTTCTTTGTAAGCACTTATCACCATCGGAGCAATTTCTTGATAACGAGGTGATAATCCCTTAGGTCTTCCTCCCATTCTGCCTCTGGCTCGTGCAGCTTCTTGCCCAGCTTTTGTTCTACGAATTAACCTTTTGCGTTCATGCTCTGCCAATAGGGCAAATAATTTAAAAACGAATTCCCCTGTTTCAGTGGTCGTGTCAATCAGAGATTGTGAAAGGCTTTTGAATCGAATTCCTTTTTGGTTTAATTCATCAATTAGCATAATCAATTCAAGCGTAGTTCTGCCCAATCGGTCAATATCCCAAACCACCAATTCATCCCCAGCTCTCAAAATTTCTTTCACCTTTTCATATTCTGGTCTTGACTTAGAAATGCCAGAAATCTTTTCGTGAAAAATTTTATCACACCCATATTTTTTGAGAGCGTCCATTTGGAGTGCTTCATTTTGCTCTTCTTTGGAGACTCGTACATATCCTATTCTCATAAACGCTTTATATTTTATAATACTTGCCATAAATATAGTAAAATATAATTTGATTTTAATAACAAGAATGTGGAATTTTCCAAAGCAATTTTAAGGGCAATTGAGAGGAAATATTCATGGAAACGATAATTTCATAAAACTATTCATTTTTCTGTAACACTTTACTTCAAAATTGTCTATTGCCGTAAACCCTCAGAATGTAGCATGTTTATTTTTAACCAATAAAGAGAGACCTCTATTACAGAGTTCCGCAAAAAATTTAAGGAGAAGTCTTATGCGGTTTACTTGAATGTGAGACTAAGTTCAAAGGTAAGCCACTTGATTAGTTGATGAACAATTGTTTACATCAGGTGAGTTGTTTGTGAGACGTGGTAGCTCACTTGTTTTACGGTCGTTTCAATAGGTATTCCTGAGTATTCAGCTAAATTTGTTATTTTTAAATGAATACCCTGATAATCAGGGTATTCATTTGGGTATTCCTCGGGTATCCCTTGGGTATTCCTTTTGTTGCATGCGTGTAAATCAAGTCTCGAAAGTATCATGGTTACAACTAACTTGATTCTTAAAAATTTACAAGGTTTTCGCATTTTTCAGATGCCATCTTTAAGAATTCGATGATTTAAGCATTATTCAACCACTCCTATAAAATCTTAAAGAGTTGGAAAATTTAGCAATTCGAGCGTTTTTAAATACAAGTTGAAGATTAAAGTTCTTACAATCGCTCAAACTTGATTTTATTTGAGTTGATAAACTCCACGGAAGTCGTGGTGAAACTCGTACTTTTCTTTAGTTACAACCCAAATGTTAAAACCTTGTATCACAACTACTTACTGATTGATAGATTTCTTAGCGTGTTAAGTATTGACCCCAACACGCATTTAAATAATCCCAAAATCAAAGAACTATATCATTTCGGCTCTATTGCCGCTTAAATCATTGCAAACTATTGAAAACTAAAGCGAGTTAATAAATTGAACTTAATTCATACAAGAAAATAAAGTATGCTCAATGAGTACCTAATTAGTATTGCACTGGTGCTATTAACAACAATATAATTAATTGATAATGGAATACCTAACTGAGTGCCTTGCTTGCAATTCAACCAATTTTGAGGCCTTTGAGCAAACCACTGCCATGATGCATCAAAATTTACCAGCAAAATATAATTTTGATAGGTGTAATGCTTGTGGTTTGGTTTTTTTGAACCCACGTGTGGATGAAAGAGAACTTGGGCAATTTTACACCGCCTCTTATTTACCCTACCGGGTAGAAGAAGCATGGGGAAAATATGCGTCTTTTGTAAAACAAGACCAACGACAAATTGACAAAGCAAGAGTGCAACGACTTATTAAGCACTGCAACCTTAGCACGCAAAGCAGGATACTTGACATTGGTTGTGGTAAGCCCACTTTTTTGGCAAGCCTGCGCAACAGTATAAAAGCAACTCTTATTGGGTTGGATTTTAGTGATGAAGGTTGGAAAAATGACCGCAATTCATACCACAACATTGACCTTAGGACAGGAGAAATTGCAGACTTGGGCAATGAAAAACCTATGGATGTTATTACAATGTGGCATTACTTGGAACATGATTACCAACCACAACAACACCTCAAACAATTACTCAACTATTCGCATGCACACACACGCCTAATTGTTGAAGTCCCAAATTTTAACAGTTACACCCGTAACAAATTTGGGAAACATTGGTCGGGTTACCACACGCCACGCCATACTGCACTTTATTCGCCCAAAAACATTGAATTGATGCTAAAAAATAGCGGTTGGCAGGTTGACCAAATTTTAACCTATGGCACACTAAATCCTTACACACTTCATTGGATGAGCCGTATGGAACAAAAGGGAATTAACTGGTCGGCTTCGATGGAGTCTATGTTTGTAGGTTATGTAATAGGTATGGTATTAAATGCTCCCCTTTATCTGTTGCAAAAATACTTTTCAATGGGATTTATGACAATAATTGCTCGACCAATTTAGTTAAATCACCTTTTCAAGTAAGGACTCAATAAATCTTTACCTTCCCAAGTACCTAAAGTTTTGAATGGTTGAAACCGTGTAAACATTTCTTCTTTGTACCAATCAATTTGATGTGTTTTTTTGATAGCTTCTCGATGTTCTACACTATTATGTGCATAATTTTTCAATGAGTCCAAGTTTTCCCAAATACTAAAAGTAGCCATTTGAACAATTGGCATCTCACCCACTCCTTTGGTATAAATAAGCCCTGCACAACCACGTTGAATAGGCTTTTGAGAAATGGGTACAAAACGCCAAAATTTCAACAATTTATTTGTCTTAATTGTGGCGCGCGTTATTACAGCAATCAGCTGATTGTTTGCATCCAACTCTAATGAAGGTGTAAATGGATTTCCTCCAGACCAAAGACCTTTGGTTTTAATGGGTTTCATAAAAATGGTCCATTGCTCGAAAGACATTCCTTGATAGCGTTTGAAAATTACTGAATGATTAAAAAAATCGTTGGCGGCTTTTTCATTTTCCCATACTCCAAGTAAAGCGTAAACTCCCCAATCTGGAAATAAGCTGAAACCAATGTCCCTACCACTGCCCATTAGTTTATAAAAAATGAGTCCTGAGCTTTTTGCAATGAAAAAATGAGCAAATTGCATTTGACCAAAAGCCCACAGTTTGGATTTTAGACCTGAAAATTTAAATAAGGTGAGCGTAGTAATTGAAACCATTTTCATTATAAAGTTAGCCAAATAATTCAATCGCTTTTCTAATTAAAATGGGTGGCTTACCCAATGTTAAGGACAGTGTGAATATTAAACAAGTATTTCTAAATGATTGTTTGTCATTTCTACAATTCTGGGGGTTCACTTAAATGTGGGGCTAACTTCCCTATTAAAACACTTAATTAGCTGATATGTGATTATTTACGAGAGGAATATTTTAAAAAATGCGTGTTTTTCAAGGCGTATTGTAGTGACAACTTCCTGAGTATTTTAACTTTTTTCATCATTTTTAAGCAAACAAGCTGTTTATTAGCAGATATAATGGGTAAATACAGGCTTTTTTGTATGAGAAAACATTTTAACACTAAACGTTGGCTCTCTCGTGGGAAGTTTGCCCCACTTTTAAGTGAACTCCTAAAATTCGCAAATAGAAATGTTTCAATTCGCCAGAAGGGTTCTGGCGAATTGGAAAAATCGAATTGTACATTTTTCAGTTCGTTTAATCTGGGCTGGTCGCACTATTTAGTCTTAATGAGAATGGAAAACATTAACGAAAGAAATTTTTATGAAATTGGAGTGCATCAAAAAGTGTGGGGCAATCACTATTATTTTCAGAGAGTCGTTTAAGATAGGTTATTTATCCCCAATGGCTTATGGTGTGATTACATCAAAAATCATTTTGCCCCACACTTTTTGATGCACTCCGACAATTACGGCTTTTATTATAAAAGCGAATTTAGGTATATTAAAAAAAACGAACAAATTGGTTAGAAACACTATATTTTCGGCATTTTGTTTTGGAAGCCTCAATTTTGGACACCCGAGTTTGTTTTAAAAATTTTAGATGTAGTATGTATCAATATTTATATTATGGCAATATGTTTTATTATTGCCATAATATAAATATTGATTACCTTTGCAAAATAGATTTTTCTAAAAGTTAAATGCAAACAACTCATATACATATTGAAGATATACAACCACTCTTTCAAGAACAGAAAGAAGTGGATAGAGAAAGCATCATTAAATTTATCCGTAAAAAATCTACTATTGCAAGCTCAACCTACCTACTAAATAAATTGATAGAAAATAAAATTATTCAACGCACAGGTTACGGGAAATACGCTTTGTGGAAAAGAGAAAACCATTATGTTCCACAGTTGGGTGATTTTGAGAAAGAGATTTATCAATTAGTAAAGTTAGAAAAGCCACTTTTGGAAACTTGTGTGTGGCGAGATTCAATAATCAATGAATTTACGCTACACCAACCAGGAATATTTTTCATATTCGTGGAAGTTGAGAGGATTGGGGTTGATGCGGTCTTTGATTTATTAAGGGATAATTACCCAAATGTGTATAAAAAGCCGACCGCCGAGGTTTTTGATAATTATGTAACGTATCAAAATAATGCAATCATCGTGATTCCTTTAATTTCGGAAGCTCCGTTGACAAAAGTAGATGATGTTCCTACCACATCACTCGAAAAACTATTAGTTGATTTGGTAAGAGAAACTAAATTACATGAAGCAGTACAAGGGGCAGAATTGACTTACGTTTTTCGAGAAGCAATTAATAAATATACCATCAACAACACTAAATTATTGAGGTATGCCAGCAGAAGGGGAGTGAAAAATTTAGTTGAAAAACGAATCGAAAAAGCAACCACAAAAGAATACAATATTGAACAAATAAAATGATAAATAAAGAAAAAACCCTAACTTCAGAGTGGCTTGAAAGTGTAAGTACAAAAATAGGAGCAAAGGATAAGTTATTGGTTGAGAAAACAATAAGAGCCTTGATACTTTTGGAGGGTTTAATGAATAGTGAAATGGATTTTATTTTTAAAGGGGGTACGGCTCTCTTATTAATGCAACAAGAAAATCCGCAAAGGCTTTCTATCGACATTGACATTATTATTCCAAAACCTTTTGATGAATTAGGAGATAAGTTACATGAAATAGCCAAAAAACAAGGTTTCATTCGTTTTGAATGGCAAAATAGAAAACGATATTCTGAAATATCAAAGGGACATTTTAAGTTTTTCTATAACCCAATTCATACCACCAGAAATAAAGAAGAATCCATTTTATTGGACATTCTTTTTGAGGAAAATCCGTATCAAAAAATTATACATACGCCACTGATTACACCATTTTTAAGTCAAACCGATACAAAACAAACGGTGAGAACGCCATCTTTTGAGGATTTATTGGGCGATAAAATGACTGCTTTTGCCCCTAATACTATAATGTACCCCAATTTTAGGACACAGTTTATAATTAAAAAATTATTAACTTTATCTTAAAATAATACAAAAAATGGGAAAGCGTATCAGGCGAAA
>JAYVIV010000166.1:0-16265 GCA_043769985.1 Arcicella sp. | reverse complement strand
CTACCTGCAGTGGGTACTTCGAGTACTTTCTTTATTTTTCAAAATTCAAGTAAACTCAATGGTAATGCCTTGGGTGCAGCGGGTTCTTGGCCAGGACCGACAACTTATGCAAGTATTCCCGCAGGAACGACCAATTTTAACATTTTATTGAGTCGCCGTATTGGCAATGAGTATGGATTGCCCGTCAGGGGTGATACTGCTTTTAGAGGAAACATAGCGTTGGATGCGGGGAAGTACTACACCATGTTTATGATTGGTGAATCTCCAACGCAATCACTTTACACGGTTGAAGATAAAATCAAAGATCCAAAAGAAAACTTTTATGCAGTAAGGTTTGCGAATTTAGTCGTCTCAGCTATCCCAAAGCCCGTTGATGTGTTTTCTCGAAGAGAAAAAAAGAAGGTTGCAACTAATTTAATTTATAAATCAGTAACAGATTTTACAGAATTAGCTATTCCCGCTATTACAGATACGCTTGATGTGATGGATGCGGGGACAACAAAAATTCTTTACAGCCTAAATACTTTTACCCCAGTAAGTCGCAGAATTTATACATTCTACACTTACGGACGTACTGGATTTGCCACTGAAAGATTAAATTCATACACAAATAGATAATAAATTTCACTGAATATAAAAGCCCTTCCAGTTTATCTGAAAGGGCTTTATTGTGTTTCATAGCCACTATTAAAGTCAAACGCTTATCATCGAAATCACTTTTTCAATATCATCAAAACATTACTGACCGCCCGCTCTCCGTAATGATCAAATTGTTTATTATCACAAGGGAAATTTACTACGCCTTCAAATGGTTGTCCTTTTACATACATCGTTGTTGAACCTCCTCCGTCTAAATTTATCGCATCTTTACACCCCAACATTCTGGACAAATAAGTTAATTCATGCAAACTCATTCCTTGGGCCATGGTATTTCTACCATCCACAGTGATTAATAATAAATCATCGTCTTTCGTTACGCACGCACACGTTCGTGGGTGTCGGTTGGTATTGAAAGGATTATTTCTTAACTCTTGCTCTACATTATTATACATCAATAAGGGACCCGTTACTAAAACGTTTTCTTGGGGTAGAGACTTTTCCCAGTATAATTTCGTTCCGCCCTTCACAATCTTAAAATCGTTGCCGTTAATCGTAATAGCTGCCATGCTGTGTTCGGGGATTGGTTTATTGGGACTGTAAGAGGCAGAATCTATTATCTTTTTATTTATCTTTAAAAAATCAACTGAACCTCCTCTCTTTGTATTAAAAAAGCCCCCATTAACCGCTACAAGGGCATAATTTTCAACGGCAATTGTACTTGTATATTTTAATTTCCGAAGGGTATCACCTTCTGGAACGTAATTATCAGCAGAACCAAGAGCAAATTTGAGATTTTTGTTATTGAGTTTGGTTTGAAGAATACTCACGTGCTGATTGGAAGCAAATAGTTCTCTTTGGTTAAAATGGTAGTACTTCCATGTTAAACCGTTACCCAAATCCATGGAAATCCACCTGACGTAGTGAAGCATCAGTGAGTCGGCATAATTTTGAGCATTAGTCGTAAATAAAAATACCGTAAATAGATATGCAGTTAATAGTAACCGCTTCATAAGTTTAGGGAATATACTTTAGGTAACAATTTGACAGTCACGAATATAACGAAAAAATCTCCTCGAATATTATTTTCAAGGAGACTTTGAGTAAACGGCATTTTTTTAGGTATGAGTTATGAGGTCGTAGGTATGAGATTCCAGGCATAAACCTCATACCTACGACCTCATAACTCATACCCAAAATCACTCCACCGTAACTGATTTCGCCAAATTCCTCGGCTGGTCAACATTACATCCACGCATAACTGCAATATGATATGACAATAATTGTAAAGGAATCGTTGCCAATAACGGAATCAACGCATCATGTGCCGCTGGTATTTCGATGGTATAATCCGCCATGGTTGGGATTAATTTATCTCCTTCCGTTACAATGGCAATAACTTTCCCTTTCCGTGCCTTTACTTCTTGAATATTTGAAACCACTTTTTCGTATGAACTATCTTTGGTGGCAATGAAAACAACGGGCATTTCTTCGTCAATTAAAGCAATAGGACCATGTTTCATTTCTGCGGCAGGGTAGCCCTCAGCGTGGATGTAAGAGATCTCTTTCAATTTCAAAGCACCTTCCAAAGCAACAGGGAAATTATATCCACGACCTAAATAAATAAAATTACGAGCATCTTTAAACTGTTCGGCAATGACCTTTATCTTTTCATCCATCAATAAAACTTTCTCAATTTTTGAGGGAATACGCTCTAATTCAAACAACAATCTTCTGAAAGTATCTTCGTGAAGGGTTCCTTTTTTGCGAGCTACCGCAATTGCCATCATCGCTAAAACCGTTACCTGAGCCGTGAATGCTTTCGTTGAAGCAACGCCAATTTCAGGTCCAGCGTGCGTGTAAGCTCCTGCGTGTGAGGCTCTTGGAATGGATGAACCCACCACATTACAAACGCCAATAATGGTTGCACCTTTTGATTTTGCCAATTCAATGGCTGCCAGAGTATCCGCTGTTTCACCCGATTGTGAAATGGCAATCAAGAAATCGCCTTCCTTAATAATCGGGTTTCTGTAACGGAATTCAGAAGCATATTCAACTTCCACGTTGATTCTTGCTAATTCTTCAAAAATATATTCAGCTACCAAACCTGCGTGCCAAGAAGTCCCACAAGCCACAATGACAATTCGTTTTGCTTTCGCTAATTTATCAATATAATCACGCAGTCCACCCAATACCAAATGACCATTATCGGCACTGACTCTTCCACGCATACAATCCGCTACTGAGCGAGGTTGTTCAAAGATTTCTTTCAACATGAAATGCTCAAATCCGCCTTTTTCAATTGCCTCCAATTCCATTTCAAGGGTCTGAACGTAAGGCGATTGCAGGATGTTATCAATATTTTTAACGGTTAATTCACCATCACGAACAACCGCTAATTCATAATCATTCAGATATATCACTTCATTGGTATATTCAATAATCGGTGTGGCATCAGAAGCAAAAAAGAATTCCCCCTCTCCTACTCCAATCACTAAAGGCGAACCTTTACGAGCCGCAATCAATTGATTAGGGTTAGTAGAATCCATTATCACAATGGCATACGCACCCACAACTTCTTTCATTGCCAAACGGACAGCCTCCTCTAATAAACAACCCGTATTTTGTTGAATATCTTCGATGAAATGAATAAAAACTTCAGAGTCAGTATCAGAATGAAAAACGTGTCCTTTTTTAATCAAACTCTTTTTAATAGAATCGTAGTTTTCAATAATTCCGTTGTGGATAATCGCTAATTTTTCATTGGCAGAATAATGAGGGTGAGCATTCGTATCATTGGGTTCGCCATGCGTTGCCCAACGAGTATGACCAATTCCAACGGTGCTATGAAGATTTTCACCATTTAAAGTTTCCTCAAGGTCTTTTACTTTACCTTTTTTCTTGTAAACATTCAGTCCATCGTTCATCAAGGCAACACCAGCACTATCGTATCCACGATACTCTAATCTTTTTAATCCTTTGATAATCAATGGATAGGCCTCACGATGTCCAATATAAGCTACTATTCCGCACATAATTTTTTTGGTTATCAGAAATTTATTTTTAGTAAAATTTCAAATTCAGTAATATATTACCACAAAAATAAAACGGAGAATTCAGATTATGAACCTCCGCTTAAGATTAATTTTATTTTAAATAATTATTATTCCTAATTATCTATGTTATGTTTCCTTTGATAGCTATGTGGTTGCATTCTACTTTCCAACGTAAGTATAATACACCCTCAATTTTATTTTTTTACTATCAAAAACTGCTTTATCAGCTTCCGAATTCACAATATATCTGCCTGATACTGGACCTCTTGGGGCAGTTTGAGTTGCCGCACCGAAGGTAGTAGCTGAAAGTATCCATCCATTCGATTTATTCCGTCCTGAAAGAATATTTTGCAAAGAACTTGTTACGTTAAAAGTATAACTATTGCTTTTGGAGATGTAGGAGGCTGTTGAAGCCTCGCCAGACACAAATTGCAAAGCCCCTTCTGATGACGTTGTAGTTCTTAAAAAGCGGTTTGTGGGCGTACTTTCGATAAGTACCAAATCTTTTGGTAATGAGTAAATGGAAACGTTAGGTTCCAGTATCAATTCAGCTTTATTTATTGCAATATCTTGACGTTCCTTTAATTTCAACAATGAAGGAAATTTTACCTTTGTCGTTAAACCTGTATTTGGTTGAATTGCTACTTGGTTATTTGCTTGAGCCGACGTCAAAATATCCGTGGGATTTATTAATTTACTAAAAACTCCACTACGAGTGGCCGTAATTTTGTTGAAACGTGCATTCAAAGGAGCCCCTGTGGCAGAACTAACGAATCTTCCAACATAGAAGTCATTAGATTTTGTTGAATCAACCGTCACTTTAATACTATCAGAAGTGTTAGCTTTATTTCTTAACGTGTATGAATAGGAGTAACTATAATATACTTTCAATACTGAGTTATATGGCGAAATTCCTACAATAGCAGCATTTTTAGTACTCTCCGATGTCAAAGCTAAACCTCTAATTTTGTTTTTAAATCCAGTTCCAATTAAAGCATTATCCTTGTTAGTTGATTCCTTTTGAGAAATAATAAAATTAATAAAAGCTGGGTCTGTTACTGGTATTCTAAGGGTATCGAAACGACCAGAACCACCGATAATACTTATATTCTTTACTGGTCTGACATTGGCATTTCTTAGTTGTCCAAAAACAGTTGATTTCAGTAATGGGGGATTATCATTTCTAAAATAAGTCTTTGCTGGATCCAAGGAAGTATTGTCGTCCAATTGCGTTAGCGTAAAAGTCTGTTTCTGAAGCGTATCACCTTGGTGGAGCGTATAAGGCAACAAGAAACGAATTGAATCAACTTTAGTGGGGTTTTTAATCCATTTAAAGTCTTTTTTATTAACAATAATTAAGGGGGATCTATCTAAATCAAATAACTCCGTCCTAATGGTATCTCTATTAGAAATTTGGAAGTAACTACTGGCTTCAACCAACCCCAAAATTGGATCAGTGTATCGTCCAACCAATAGATTATCAGTGTTACTGGTAACGATTGAATCAACTAAAACAGTCGAGGCATCAACCGTAAGTGTGTCTGTAAAAAGCACGCCAACGTTCTGCACAAAAACCTCTGAACCGATTTCTTGGGGGTCTTCACAAGCCGATAATAACAAGCAAAAAGATAAAATAAAACTCGCAGATAATCTTTTACTAACCCACCAGCTCTGTATAGAAGTTGTAAAAACCATCGATGTCAGCTTGTTGAATGTACTTAAATGTTTTGTCAGGTAATTCATTAAAAATAGTGTTAAATTTCTCTGTTATTTCTTCGTCTGTTATAATGATTGCATCGGAATATTCAATACCGATTTTCATGAAACCGTTATAATCTGCCGAATCTAAACTGCCCAACATATCGTCTTCTATGCCTGTATTTTTTACTTTTTCATACAAACCTTCAAACTCAAATTTATTAGGAAAACTATTGTCAAATACCGAAAATACGGTCTTAGAATCCTTGAAAATCACATCACTTTTGTAAGTCGTTTTCAAATATAATGGAATCAAAGCACTCATCCAGTCGCTACAATGCACAATATCGGGCGACCAGCCTAATCTTTTTACGGTTTCCAAAGCACCTTTACAAAAGAAGATGGCTCGCTCATCGTTATCATCGTAAAACTTGTCTTCTTTGTCCGTAAAAACGTACTTTCTCTGAAAATAGTCTTCGTTATCAATAAAATAAACCTGTAATCTTGCTAATGGCAAAGAGGCTACTTTTATCGTTACTGGCATATCAGCATCACCCACTGGAACGGTGAAACCCGATAATCTTACTACTTCATGAAGGCGGTTTTTGCGTTCATTAATTAAGCCAAAACGTGGTACTAAAATCCTGATATCGAAACCTTTGTCCTGCATGGCAGAAGGAAGTTTTCTAATGAAATCAGCAACTGGAGTCACGGCAAGAAATGGGTCAACTTCACTGGCAACGTAAAGGATACGCAATTTAGACATTGTTGTCGTAGTTAGGAGCTTTGTGGGTGTTAAAAAGTGTTAAGCCTTTTTCGTTATTGGTTAATAGTTACTGGTGATTAGTTATTGGTTCAAAAAATTAAATCCAATATCCTAATTTATCAACATCTCCAATCATCAAAAATTTCAAGCACTCAACCGTCAAAGCAAAGAAGTATTTATGAAAATTTATGCAAAATTACGAAAATTATACGGATATTCCATCATTTTAGTGTGTGATTAGTCGATGATGATTAGTGATTGGCGTTTTGTGTATTGTGTCATTCCTTAAAATGACTTAATTTCGCAAAATTATCATTACTCAAAATTCTAATCACCAGTTACTATTTATTCTCTAAAATCACTCTAAAAACCATAAAATGCAGATTTTTTATTCCATAAATACGCTACAAGATTTTCTGAAAATGCAACGAAAAAAAGGCAAATCTCTTGGGTTCGTTCCAACGATGGGGGCATTGCACAAAGGGCATTTATCTTTAATTGAAGCCTCAAAAACTGAGAATGACTTGACCGTTTGCAGTATTTTTGTAAATCCTACTCAGTTCAATAATCCGCAAGATTTGGCGGTATATCCACGCACCTTAGAGGCTGATTGTGAGATGCTTGAATCGGTAAAATGTGATGTTTTATTTGCCCCGAATGCCCATGATATGTATCCAACACTACCTAATTTAAAATTCGATTTTGGCGATTTGGAACGAGTGATGGAAGGAAAGTTTCGACCTGGGCATTTCAATGGCGTGGGCATTGTGGTATCAAAATTGTTTAATATCGTTCAGCCTGATAATGCTTATTTTGGACAGAAGGATTTGCAACAATGTGCCATTATCAACCGCTTGGTGAAGGATTTGAGCTATAATTTGAAATTAAATATCTGCCCAACGCAAAGAGAAACAGATGGCTTGGCGATGTCTTCTCGGAATAGAAATCTTACGCCACAACAAAGAAAAAATGCTCCTGAAATTTATAAAGCCTTACAAAAAGCGGTGGAATTATTGAAAGACAAAAAATCTTCTTTGTCCATTAAAGGATTTATTACCAGTCGTTTAGATAATATTGAAGGTATTGAGGTAGAGTATTTTGAAATATCAGACTTTGAAACACTTCAACCCATTAATGAACTTTCGGAAGGAAAAACGGCTTTGTGTATTGCAGCTTTTATGGGCAAGACACGGTTGATTGATAATGTGATTGTGTGAAGTTAGTTACTGACTAATTGTTATCAGTTATTAGTTTCCTCAAATTCTGATTATTGCAAATTCTAAATACCTTTGTATCTGAAATTTGATTTATTTAACATTCATTCACATGGCATACAGCAATTTTAAATTAAAAGATATTGAACGACTTGCTCATTTGAATGAGGTTGTGACAAGTTTATTTAAAGATGTAATGCCTCTACAGCCAAGTAGTTGGTTAAAGGAAACGCTTGAAAAGTCAAGTCACCTGTTTCCTAAAAGTGAAAAATCAAGGTCTGAATTGCTCATAATGCCGCTTTTACTTGAAATTCTTCATCATAATAATTATTCATTTACCATTTTTCAGGAGAAAATCTTGATGCAGATATTGAGAAAGGTTTGAATGGTGAATGTGATTTTATTTTAAGCCAAGGAGAGAAATCTTATACCATTCAAAGTCCAATATTTGCGTTGGTTGAGGCAAAACAAAATATTATTGAAAATAGTCTTGGTCAATGCGTTGCTCAAATGGTTGGAGCAAAGATTTTCAATGAAATGGATGGTAAAGTCATCAATACAATTTATGGTTGCGTAACCAACGGAACGGATTGGCAATTTTTGAAATTAGAAAATAACGTTATTTACATTGATGATAAACTTTACTTTTTCAATGAATTACCAACGATTCTTGGCATACTTAATCAAATCATAATCAATTCCATAATACACAGTTAATCAATACTTTATCAAATTTTGAACAACAATTTATGTTTATTCACGTAATGAAATCTAAGCTCCACCGTGTGAAAATCACGCAAGCGGAGTTGAATTATGTTGGCAGTGTAACCATCGACGAAGACCTGATGGATGCTGCCAATCTTATTGAAAACGAAAAAGTACAAATTGTCAATAATAACAACGGCGAGCGTTTTGAAACCTACGTTATCAAGGGCGAACGTGGTTCTGGAACGGTTTGCTTGAATGGAGCCGCTGCCCGAAGAGCCCAAGTTGGGGATATTGTAATCATCATTGCTTATGGTATAATGTCTCCCGATGAAGCTAAAGAACACACGCCACGTTTAGTTTTTCCAGATAGTAATAATAGATTAGTTTAAATGCGGTTACTGTAGCTCGAAGTATTACTTCGAGAACGGAGTCCGATTTTTATACCGCTCTCGAAGTAATACTTCGAGCTACCGTATTTCGAGCTACAGTAAAAATCAATGAAAAAAACATTTCAATACCTCCTCTTTCTCGGAATTGGGGTCGGATTAATTTGGTATTCTATTGCCTCTGGAATTATCAATCCAACAAAATTGTGGGAAGATGTTTCCTCCGCCAATTTATGGTGGGTCGGTTTGATGGTGATTTTGATGTTTGTGGCTCACGGAAGTAGGGCAGCTCGTTGGCAGATGTTGTTGGAACCTTTGGGTTATAAACCTTCTTTCATGAATGTGAACAATGCTGTGTGGCTGGGCTATTTTGCTAATAATTTAGTTCCTCGTTTGGGCGAAGTGACTCGTTGCAGTCAATTATATAAAAGTGATAATATTCCCGTTGATAAGTCTTTGGGAACGGTGGTAACTGACCGTATATTTGATGTAGTTACCTTATTTATCTTGCTAATTGTTCATTTTATTATTGATTTTGATAAACTTTGGGCGTTTGTCAATCAACAATTATCGCAAAATCAAGGCAATGAAGGAGGGCGTTCAAACCTGCTTTACATACTTCTTAGCATAGTTATTTTAGTGGGAATTATCTCATTTATATTTCGCAAAAGTATTTTAGAAGTTGCTCTTATTCAGACAGTTATCGAAAAATTAAAAGGGCTTTTGGATGGACTTTTGAGTATTAGACATCTGAAAAATCCGAAATTATTTTTGTTTTATTCCGTAATGATTTGGTTGATGTATTGGGCAATGGGTTACGTACTTTTCTTTGCGATTCCCAAATTTTCCGACCTCCCTCCTATTGCGGGTCTGACGTTTTTAGTGTCGGGAGCTTTAGCCATGATTTTGCCTTCTCCTGGTGGTGCTGGAACGGTTACTGCCATTGTTTCGCCCGTTTTAGTAACGATGTATGGACTTTCGAAAGATGATGCGGGAACGTTGGCAACTTTCGTTCAAAGTTCACAAATGTTAGTAACTTTGGTGGTTGGGGCAGTGATATTTTTGATAAGTGTTTTTAAGAAAAGAGGTTAGAAAATAATCGTCTGGGCGACCCCATCTGAATTTGGATTCGTTGAATTTATGGATTTTTTGGATTAAAGTTGCGTGAAAGAACAAATCCAAAAAATCCGTAAATCCAACGAATCCAAGTTCAGACAAAATTACTCGAAGAAAAAACAAATGACTGAAAATAAAATACATACTCGCCAAACAGCAAATGACCAGGTAAAAAAATGGCAATCTGAAGGCAAAAAGATTGTCTTCACAAACGGATGTTTTGATATTGTTCATTTAGGGCATATTGATTATTTGGAAAAGGCTCGTAATTTGGGAGATAAATTAGTTTTGGGACTCAATACAGATGCCTCCGTAAAACGATTAAAAGGTGAAACTCGTCCTGTTGTGAACGAATATGCTCGTTCGAGAATGATGTCAGCCTTTGAATTCGTGGATTGTGTGGTACTTTTTGATGAGCCAACGCCCTTAGAATTAATTGAAATAATTAAGCCCGATATTTTAGTAAAAGGCGATGATTACTCACTTGAAACTATTATAGGGGCAGATTTTGTTATAGCAAAAGGAGGAGAAGTGAAAACGATTCCTTTGGTGAAAGGTTATTCAACCACCAGTTTAATAGAAAAAATAAAACAAATTTAAAGTTATGTTCGGAGTTTTTTTTATCACAATTATCTTCGCAGTCATAGGAATGATTGTGCAGAGTCGTTTGAAAAGTAAGTTCAAAAAATATTCGGAAGTTGGTCTTCAAAATGGACTTTCGGGTAAGGAAATTGCTGAGAAAATGTTGAGGGATAACAACATTTTTGACGTAAGAATCCTTTCGGTCGAAGGGCAATTAACAGATCATTACAATCCTTCTGACAAAACCGTAAATCTTAGTCCAGACGTATATCATGGTAGAAGTGTTTCTGCTGCTGCCGTTGCTGCTCATGAATGTGGACACGCTGTGCAACACGCTGTGGCATATTCAATGTTACAGTTCAGAAGTGCTATGGTTCCAGTTTTGAACATCGCCAATAATTTCATGCCGATTGCTCTGTCTATTGGTATGATGATTTTGTATTCCACTGGAAATCGTACAGTTCTTTTGGTAGGTGTTGTGATGTTTGCATTGGCAACCTTGTTTAGTTTCGTGACTTTACCCGTCGAATTTGACGCTTCAAACAGAGCCTTGGCATGGATGGAATCAAAAAATATGGTAACTCAAATTGAACACGACGGAGCAAAAGATGCCCTTTGGTGGGCAGCCATGACTTACGTTGCCGCAGCAATGGGAATGTTAGCTCAATTGCTTTATTATGTGAGTATGCTTTCAGGCCGACGGAATGATTAAGCAAATAATATTTATAAAATGCCTCTCAGAGTTTATTTGAGGGGCATTTTTTGTTTTCTACTTTTATCAATTTTTACATCCAAATCCTTTTATTAAATTCAATAATGCAATTACATCTTTATTGACCGTTTTATAATAGTCTCCTCGAAAAGAGAACTTAAAACCGTATTTTCACTAACCTCATAACTTACTTTAAAATTACTTCTCCCCTGTAAAAGCCCAATTTAATCGGTTTTAATCGCCACTCTTAAGTTTTTAGACACCTTCATTGCCCACATCGCTTATAGGCGTTGAATGGGTTTGATACGTGAATCAAAGAACTTAATTCATTATTCAGTTGGTCGTAAGGCAGGCTTAATGTCGAATAGTTCTAATGCTTTAATGCCTTCTACGTTGATGTCTGCCGTTTGTCCTTTCGTGTGATGACTTGTTGAAGAACCGCCTACGAGTGAATTGACGGTTTATTTCTTGAAACCTGATTGAATATTGATTGATTTATTTACCAAGGTTCGCAAAGGCTCCAAAACATTCACGCATAAATCAGTGAGTGCCTTCGTCTGGCGAACAGGAGTCTTTGTAAATTGGCTTCCACGTCGTGCAAATGATTGTGAGAGTATTGAATCCGAAAGAGTCTTCAAAACAGCACACAAGATTAAAAAGGGCTTTGAGACAACCTGGAGCTACACAAAAGACCTTTTGGATAAATCTTTGGAAGAGAGGATATTGATAAAAAAGGTGTGAATGATAGAAATTGTAAAGATAATCATGTAAGACTTTTACAGATAAATAAAAATACCTTTATGTAGATTTAAACAGTAGATATGTCCATCAATGATTAATCAATTTTGATCGGAAAATTATGAATCACAAAAGAATATTTACTAAATCTATTTATCTGTAAAAAATAAAGCTATGATTCTAAAAATTGATCGGCTTCCTATTGAGTTGCCCACACCCAAAAACCCCTCTCCAAACGATGCAGCCGCAGTTCAAGAGTTGCTTGGGGGTAAATTCGGAGAGATGTCAACGCTGATGAACTACACATATCAGTCTTTTAATTTCAGAGGTCGAAATAAACTACGTCCTTTTTATGATTTAATTTGTAGTATTGCGGGTGAAGAATATGGACACATTGAGGTGGTTTCATACACCATCAATTTGTTATTGACGGGAGCCAGTAAACGTGGAATGTTGCCCCCAGATGCCCCTTTGGCGGACAATGTCAATAATCGCAACACAAGGCACTTCATCGCCAGCGGACAAGCGGCTTTACCGATGGATTCGCACGGTGAATTTTGGACGGGTGCAAACGTTTTTAGTAGCGGGAATTTGAAGTTGGATTTATTGCATAATTTCTTTTTAGAGATGGGTGCAAGAGCCAACAAAATGCGAGTTTATTCAATGGTGGATGACCCAACAGCTCGCCAAATGGTTGGTTATCTGTTAGTTAGAGGTGGGCTTCATGCAGTGGCGTATGCAAAAGCATTGGAAGTGATGACGGGCGTGGAAGTAACGAAATTAATGCCAATTCCAGAAATGAGCAATGAGGCATTTCCAGAAGCACGGGAGTTTATGAAAAACGGATTGCATAGAAAATTATATACTTTTAGTCAAGAAGATTATATGCAAGCGGGGCTAATTTGGAATGGAAATCACCCAGAAGATGGGAAACCTTTGGAAGTAATTCAAGGAGCAATTCCAGGATTTCGTCCACCAGATTTGGAAGAAGAACCGCAAATTAATTCACCGGGCGGAGAAGATTTTGACCCACAAATGTTCGTTGATTTAGCGAAGAAAATGGGAATAAATTATAAGATGTAGATGCACATCTTAGATGTGAGAATATTAGACCACGGATGAAAGGGATTTAAAAGATTTACACAGATAAGTGAAAAAATCTGATGGTACGTCTCAGTGTAAATCTGCTTAATCCTCTAAATCCGTGGTCTAATTATTACTCAGGAAATTTGCTTTTATCCAACCCAGGAATGATTCTAAGGGCATTCTTATAATAAACTTTCTTCAAAATGGCATCCGAAAGCCCGATACCGTACATTCTCCAAAAAGCATGATATTTTTTGTGGTAAGGGAAATATTCGTCCTCCGTTTCCAGAACTCTAAAATAGGTTTCATACTCATCTGGCACGTAAGAATCCTTCCCAAATAAAACCTTATCCTGACGTTTTTCAAAGAACTTTTTTGCTGCCCTTGGTTGACGGCCTAACTCTGCAATTACCGCTCCGATTTCTACGTACATATTTGGAAAAACGTCCATCAAACTATCCAATTTTGCCAGATTGTTCGGATACCAACCCATGTGTGCGTTGATGAAAGTAGTCTTGGGATGTTTTCTGAAAATATTATGCTGTTGTTCAATCAATTGCTCCCACGAAAAATCCCCTTTGTTGGTTTCTCTTTTGCGTTCTTTGTGGGTTTTCAATTCCAACCAACGCTCATTATAAGAATCCACAGGTTGCCAAAAAGGGGCAGGGTCGGCAGTATGAATGATTACTGGAATGTTTAATTCGCCACATTTTGCCCAAATCGGGTCAATTCGAGCATCATCAACTGGAATTAATTTCCCATTGCCTTTCACACTAAAACCTAAACTTTTATAAATTTTCAAACCCTTCGCTCCGTGATTTTTAACGTCATCGGTGAGTTTGGCTACTGCCTTTTCTGTCCAACCCGCTTCGTCTATTTTTGAGAAATCTACGTTGGTAAAAATGGCAAAACGATTTGGGAAAGCCTTTTGCGTAAGGTCGATTTGATTGTAAAGCGTGGCATTACTTTTGGCTTCATTATCGCCCCAACCACGCCCGCTCAAATTGACCAAAAGTCCCATATTGAGTTTATCCATGCCCTCAACTAATTTCGCCACTTTCTCCTGACTATCCATTTCCCATTGATGATTATGAACATCAATAAAAGGGAATTTAGAACGTTTGAGCGGATGCTGAGGTGTTACCAAAGTCGATTTTGGTTCATATTCCTCAAAAGTGACCTTGCCATCATTATCCCCAATCTTAACATTCTGGGCTTGAAGGGATTGGTTAATTATCGTAGTAAAAAGTAGTAAATAAAAAAATGATTTTTTCATGCGTGAAATGTGGGTTTGTGATGAAGGATATTGAATGGTAAAGATAGGGAGGAATTAAATACTTGATTCAGTATTGGGGATTTGTTGTTAAATTTACCATGTAATTAATGTAAATCACAAACCAATGGAAGCCGTAAATTTTGAGCAATTTGATACCAATATTCTTCAAGAATTAGTCAGTATGCAAATGCCTTTTGGGAAGTACAAAGGACGAATTCTCTGCGATTTACCAGAGCCTTATCTTGTCTGGTTTTATAATCAAGGGTTCCCCAAAGGTCGTCTGGGAATGCTTTTGGAAACTTTATATGAGATTAAATTGAATGGATTGGAGTATTTATTGAAGCCTTTGAAGGGAGGTAGATAAGTTGTTTTACCAAAACCTCCACCATTGTTGCTCTTTCGTAAATAATGTAACCTTTTTCTCTGTTTTTCTCTTAGTTTTAACTTTCTCCAAAGATTGTTCTAACCAGATTTCATACCAATCTAAAAAAGTTATTTTTGCTGTATTTCCAAAATAATCAAAGGGAGAGATACCAGTATTATTCATTCTATCATCTACCCAAATATTTCCTTTTTCGATTCCGTTCACAACCAAGAGGATTTTAATCCCACAGCCATATTTAGAAATTGCTATTGTTCCATCAATCAAATCACCTTTCCAGTACACTTCTTCAAACCATTTTTCGTATTCATCTTCATCGTCTTCATCACCCTCAAATTCAATATTCCATTTGTCTGTGTGAGGGAAAGGCTTATCAGGGTTGAGAAGATAGTTATCATCGGAATGGTCTAAATCTTGAAACATGGAATCTTCTAAACTCAATAAACCATAATAAGGTCCAGCCCCTCCATTTCCTATCTGCAATAAAAAATTAGAAAAATCAGAAGGTAATTTGATTTTAAAGTTCTTTTCAAATTGCTCAATTTTATCGAATGTTATGACAGGATTTAGTATATACTCATGACTGTCTGAACCAAATAACTCATTATTTTGATCTAATTGCCGTAATTCATTTAATTGAAGGCGTATTTTATTCATTCTTGCATAATTTTGGAAATCTTTAACCAAGTAGTTTCTTCACAAGCGTAATGCTCTCTAATTAGGCAAATGCCGTCTTCTCAATTATATTTGCCTGATTATCAATACTTTGTATTTCTGCCGTTAATAATGGCAGAATTTCAGTGGATAAATATTCATCCGCAAAACGCAGATTTTTTACTACCGAACACAATAGCATATTTATTAAGTCAGTTCATAAATTACAATTAAAAAATCTGCGTTGTGAAGCATCTGCGTAATCTGCGTGCCAATAAATCACTCAAATATTATCGTCTTATTCCCATGTATAAAAACTCTATCCTCCAACACTAATTTTAGTGCTTTTGCCAGTACAATTTTTTCAACGTCACGACCTGCCTGAGCCATTTCTTGGGCGTTTTTGGTATGATTTACACGGGTAATATCTTGGAAAATAATGGGTCCTTCGTCCAAATCATCGGTGACAAAATGAGCCGTTGCACCAATGATTTTCACGCCTCTTTGATAGGCTTGTTTATAGGGATTTGCTCCGATGAAAGCGGGTAAAAAGGAATGATGAATATTAATAATTTTCTTACGAAATTTCTCGCTAAAAGTTGAAGTTAGGATTCGCATGAATTTTGCAAGTATCAGATAATCAGGAGAGTAACTATTAATTAACTCCTCAATTTGCTTTTCATGTGCTTCACGAGTGATGTTTTCGGCAGGGAGATAGTGAAAAGGAATATTGAATTTTTCAGTCAATTCTCTAAGTGTATCATGGTTTCCAATAACCGCTAAAATATTGAAAGGTAAATCTTTAAATTGATTTCTAATTAACAAATCGGAAAGACAATGGTGTTCTTTTGTAACCAACACTACAACGTCTTTTATGTGTTTGGTCGTGAGGTCAATATTGGCAAAATTGGGCAAAATTCCACGCAAACCATCTTCAATTTTTATAGGGTCACAAATGCCTGAAAAGGCTACCCGCATAAAGAATAGATTGTTCTCCACATCCACAAATTCATCGGTTCTTTCGATGTTGAGGTTATTGAAAAATAATACGCCAGTAATTTTATGAACAAGCCCTTTTTCGTCTGGGCAGTCAATGCGGAGGATATAGTCGGTCATGGTTTGTAATTTACAGTACACGGATTGATTGGATTAGACACGGATAAAACGGATTTTCTTTTGGATAAAAATGTTTTACTAAGGAATGGGTAAATAATAAGTTGTAATGGTTGTTATGAATTATTTTGTTGATAGTTTGATGGCATTTTGAGGGGAATAGCATCGGGCAACGTTTGTC
>JAYVIV010000165.1:0-3530 GCA_043769985.1 Arcicella sp. | reverse complement strand
TCCAACAATTGGTGTTGTTAGAACAACTTTCCCCTTAACTTCAAAAACTGTCTCCGTTACTTGCACAATTGGCAAATCGCCATCGAGTCCAACAATACCCGTATTTGTGATAGTAATTTTTGACTCATCAGCTGACAAATTCCATTTTGCACTCGGAACGGCTTTCCCGTTATTATCAGTACCTGATAAAGAACCATCGGAATTGAATTTAAGCACCACTTTACTCAAATCATAGAGATTATCTGCTGGCTTTACTTCTCTTTTGTAAGCGGTTAATCCAGAGGAGGTAACTTCTCCGACAACCCAAGTCTTTGAAACAATAATATCTTTCTTTGATTTTGTAGGCGTTGTTGAATCATCTTTCTTACAAGAGGACACAAAGCCTAAAACAAATAATAATGTAACTGTAAGTAAATTTTTCATCGAATTACGGTTTAAACAAATGTGATATACTTAATTAAACGAAATTAAAGATTAATTATTCAAATGAGATAAAATTAATACAAAAAATCCGTCATTAATTATTGAATGGAACAATAAGTAAAATGCCAATTTCTTAAAATATTTATAAAAAAATTTCTTAAAGACATTGGATTTTAAAAGCAAATTAAATTTGGAATTTTATCCTAAAAATTACTTAAACCAATGAAAATTAGGTTATTAACAAATATTAACATTTGTCATTTCTGACCTGTGCAAGGAATAATACGACCTTATGAAACTAAATTCGCTATAAGTATGTAATTAGAATAATACAAATTACGAAAGTCAATAATGTGAGTGGCGGCTTTCAAATTTGAGACTATATACCAACCACTAATATTTTATCATATAGCCAAAATTTTAATTATACTAAGCACCCAAGTAGTTCAAAACCACTATTTTTTTAAACGAATTTTGCTTAACTACTTTAAAAAGTCCACTAAGGTTTAAAACATTTGATGACCACAAATTTGAGATAAAAATTTGCCTAACCAAAATTAAGAAATCCACTAAGAATCATAATCCTAACCACTTAATATCAATCCACTAACACACGGATAATCAACAAACACCAATAGATTAATTTATGCAAAAACCCTGAGATTTAAGTCTCAGGGTTTCTTGTTATGCAATGAGGAGATTTTAATAAATTTTCTCTTTTTGAGCTTTCACGTTGGCATCCGTGATATAATCATCGAAGGTCATTAGCTTGTCTAAATACCCTTTTGGTCCAAGTTCCAGAATTCGAGTCGCCACAGTTTCTGTAAGTTGATGATCATGACAAGTGAACAAAGTTGTTCCCGCAAAGTCCACCATTCCGTTGTTCAAAGCCGTGATTGATTCTAAATCTAAGTGATTGGTTGGTTCGTCAAAAATAGTAACATTTGAACCCGACAACATCATTCTCGAAAACATACATCTTTGTTTCTCTCCCCCTGAAATTACGGTACACTTTTTCAAAGCTTCATCGCCTGAGAACAGCATTCTGCCCAAAAAACCACGAATAAATGATTCATCTTTCTCGGTTGAATATTGACGTAACCAATCCACTAAATTGATTGAACCATCTTCAAAATATTTGGCATTATCATTCGGTAAATAAGACTGAATGGTCGTAACGCCCCATTTATATTCTCCAGCATCTGCCGCTCGCTCACCCATGAGAATATCAAAAAGAGCTGTAACGGCAATAGAATCTCTTGATAAAACCGCCACTCTATCCCCTTTTGAAAGGGTGAAAGTCAAATCTTTGAAAAGGTACTCTCCATCTTGATTTTTTGCGGATAATCCTTCCACCGAAAGCAATTGGTCGCCTGCTTCACGTTCTGGCTTAAAGTTAATGAATGGGTAACGTCTTGATGAAGGCTTGATGTCATCAACTTGCAATTTATCCAACATCTTCTGACGTGAAGTTGCTTGTTTCGACTTAGAAACATTGGCGGAGAATCTTCGAATAAATTCCTCCAATTCCTTCCGCTTTTCATCCGATTTTTTGTTCTGATCTGAACGCTGACGAGCCGCTAATTGCGATGATTCATACCAGAATGTATATGTTCCACCATAGAGCTGAATCTTGCCATAGTCCAAATCAGCGATGTGCGTACAAACGTTATCCAAAAAGTGTCTATCGTGAGAAACCACAATAACAGTATTCTTGAAGTTTGTTAAGAAATTCTCTAACCAAAGTACCGATTCAATATCTAAGTTGTTGGTTGGCTCATCCAATAACAAAATATCTGGTGCCCCAAAAAGGGCTTGTGCCAAAAGCACCTTCACTTTTTCAGAACCTGAAATGTCCTTTAACAAGGTATAATGCAAATCTTCTTTGATTCCCAAACCACTCAATAATTGCCCTGCCTCTGATTCAGCTTCCCAACCATTCATTTCGGCAAATTCTGCTTCGAGGTCGGCGGCACGGTTTCCATCTTCTTCGGTGAAATCTTCTTTTAAATAAATGGCATCTTTTTCAACCATTACGTCATACATCCGCTTGTTACCCATGATAACGGTCTGCAAAACAGGCACTTCTTCAAATTCAAAATGATTTTGTTTTAAAAATGACATCCTTTCTCCTGGGTTCATTGAAATATGACCCGTTTGAGAATCCAATTCACCCGATAGAATTTTCAAGAATGTGGACTTACCCGCACCATTTGCCCCAATGAGGCCATAACAGTTGCCTTCCACAAATTTGATATTTACATCTTCAAAAAGCACCCGTTTTCCAAAACGGAGCGAAACATTTGATACGTTTAACATTATATTGTATTTGCTTGAATCTTAATAAAGTGCAAATTTACAAATACTTTACCTATAAAAAAATCCTGCAAAAATGTTCTTGCAGGATTTTTTATTTTGAGCAATAAATTTATTCAACAACAATTGGCACACTAACTTTCGTCATATCCCAACTTATCGTGAGAGCATTATTATTGGCATCAATTGATAATTTTTCTTGCGAAGTTGTCAAATTCTCTACTGGCACAGTGACTTGAAGAACATCAGTTTTATCATTTCTGGCCGCCTTTCCATCCGTTCCATCACCCCAAATAGGGATTTTATTGTTGAAGATGACTGTCCAACTGTCTTTTTGCGGAATCGTCCACAATGAATATTTTCCTGCGGGTAATTTTTTACCTTCAATAACTAAATTCTTATCAGTAGTAAAAGTGGTTGGCTCGTTTGCCCCTGTACGCCATACTTCGCCATATTTTATGATTCCACCGAAAATCTCACGACCTTTTTTGGAAGGAGAACAATAAAACAAATCAATTTTTGAAGCACCAACCGAATAGGTCTGCTTCACTTCTGGACTTGAACTCTTGGTTTTTGATTTGAGAACTTGAAAAGCCACAAATAAGATTACAACCAAAATAGCCAGACCGATGAGGATTTTTTTGAGCATGATTAAAAAGTTTAAAATGTGGGATTGATTATTTTTTTACTGATAAGGAATGGGTAAATAATAAGTTGTAATGGTTGTTATGAATTATTTTGTTGATAGTTTGATGGCATTTTGAGGGGAATAGCATCGGGCAACGTTTGTC
>JAYVIV010000164.1:0-40609 GCA_043769985.1 Arcicella sp. | reverse complement strand
AGAAAATCATACCTTAATTAAGGTTGAAAATTTATTAAAAACGTTATCTCGAAATGTCACAATTCTACGATGTGGAGGACTAATGGGTGGTGAAAGAATACCTGCTAAATATTTCGCAGGAAAGACAATAAATACTGGAAAAATTCCTGTAAATTATGTTCATCAAGAAGATGTTATTCAGATAATTACGATGATTTTGGAACAAGGGTTTTGGAATGAAACTTTCAATATTGTTTCACCAGAACATCCAATACGTGAAGATATTTACCTTAAAAATTGTGAAGAATTAGGCTTCCAAAAACCAATTTTTGAAGACCCTTCGGAAGAAATACCATTTAAAATAATCAGTCCACGAAAGTTGATTTTGCAGACTGAGTATGGGTTTATTTATAATAATCCACTGATTTTCAAATATTTATAAGATTTTACCAGATTATATCAACATCATAATCACTAAAAGCTCCGTCTTTACTAATAATTTTAATTTTTTCAGAAATGGTTTGAGCAATTAACATTCTGTCGAAAGGGTCACGATGATGAAAAGGTAGTGTTGAAACGAAAATAGTATGTTCTGGGAAAACAGGTAAAATTGAAAAACCGTTTTGCTCAATTTTTTCAATCATCGTTGGAATATCAATAGAGATTTCTATCTTTCCAAGGCTCGTTTTAATAGCAATTTCTCAAAGACTAACTATGCTTACGAATATATCATTCTCAATATCTTCTATTTGTAATTGAACTCTTTTAGGTAAATTATCATCATCTTCTACAAACCAAATAAAAGCGTGAGTGTCGAGTAATAATTTCATTGCATATATTCTTTAAAATCATCTAATGGAGCATCAAAATCATCTGCCATTTTGAAAGTCCCTTTCATACAACCCGCTTTTGGATGAGGTCTTGAAGTATTATATTTTTTTTCTAAAAACTCAATATAGTCAATTACCTCAACTTTGAGATTTTGAGGTAATGTTGATAATTTTGAAAATAAAAGGAGATTAGACATTGCTTCATTTTAATTTTAATACAAATTAAGTTTTTTTTTAACTTCATCGTAATTAACATCAAATTATATAGAACTTTAAGTAAATACAACCCGTAAATTATTGATTTTGAATAATTTACGTGATATTCTAATCTAAAAACTTAAACTGATAACTTATTATTCTCAAACAAAAATAAAACCATGCTCCGAAAAATTATTCGTTTAATTCCTCTTTTTCTGGTGGTCGCCTTTGCCATTTTTGCTTGGGAGAAATTGAAAGATTTTAAGAACCCTTTCAGAAGTGGCGAAGTGGAGGTAACGCACAATGTTTTATTACAACAAATTTCATCTATGGGTAAACTGGAATTGGTGAAGTATAATTTCAGAGACGTTGTAGAGAGTAAGATTAAAAAAGATTTGCTGCCCGATGCAAAAGTGCTTTTAATCGTTTCGGGAGAAGCTACGGGATGTTTAGATTTGACGAAAATTAGATTGGGTGATATCACAGAAAAAGACAGTATTTTAGTGGTTCATTTGCCCGACCCCGAAATATGCAATTATAAGATAGATCACTCAAAATCAAGAGTTTATGATACAGAATACGCCTTTTTAGATGAAGCAAAATTGGTAGATAATGCCTTCCAAAAAGCCGAAAGTCAAATCGCAAAAAATGCCCAAGATATGGGCATTTTGGAACAAACAAAAAAATCTGCTGAGCAAATCTTAAAACCTTTTATCGAAAACGTATCCAAGAAAAAAGTAGTTTTTCTGTATGCTTTGAAAGATGAGAAAAGACAGTTGAGATAACTGAAAATTAGACCACGGATAACACGGATTTGACAGATTTACACGGATTTTTTAATTTAATCCGTGTAAATCTGTCAAATCCCAACTCCGTTGCGGGTTCATCCGTGGTCTAATATTTGCACTACTAAACAACCACAACAACTTTCCCCATCACCTTCCGATTCAGCATTTCGTATAGGGCATCTGATGCTTTTTCGAGTGAGTATTGGGCGTGTATGTGAGGCTTCAACTTTCCTTGGGCAATGAAACCTAATAATTCCTTAAAATTCTGAAAACTTTCTTTGGGTTCGTTTGCTGCAAATGCCCCCCAAAATACTCCCACGATGGATGCTCCTTTCAGAAGTGGTAGATTTAGGGGCAAACTTGGAATATCTCCCGCTGCAAAACCAACTACTAAATACCGACCTTTCCAAGCAATTGAGCGAAATGCAGGTTCAGCATATTGACCTCCCACAGGGTCATAAACCACGTCCACGCCTTTGCCTCCTGTGATTTCTTTGATGCGGTCTTTTAAATTTTCGGTTGAATAATTGATCACTTCATCAGCACCATATTGCTTGCAGAGTTCCAATTTCTCATCTGTTGAGGCAGCCGCAATCACTTTTGCTCCCATGATTTTGCCTAATTCAACTGCTGCCAATCCAACACCTCCCGCTGCACCCATTATTAAAAGCGTTTCACCCGCTTTCAATTCTGCCCGATTTTTTAAGGCATGATAAGAAGTTCCGTAGGCATACATGACTGAAGACGCAGTGACAAAATCAAGTCCTTCGGGCATTAATAAAGTCGTTTTTGCATCCGCTTCAACTTCTTCGGCAAAACCACCGAAACCAGTCAATGAAAATACTTTATCGCCTACTTTGAGGTGCGTTACGCCTTCGCCCACTTCTTTGATAATTCCAGCAACTTCTCCACCTGGTGAAAATGGCATGGGAGGTTTTATTTGGTATTTTCCTTGAATAATTAGGGTATCAGGGAAATTTACACCACAGGCTTTTACACTGATAACGACCTTCCCTTTTGAGGCAGTTGGATACGTAACTTCCTCAACCACAAGCGTTTCGGGTGGTCCATAAGTTTTACAAAGTACAGCTTTCATATAGTTGATAATTAAAAATTAAAAATTAATAGTTAAAAATTACAGAGTTTGTCTCCAAATAAAAAGGTTCTGTGGAAAATAACTTTCCATAGAACCCTTTATGAATTAATAGCATTTTGATTATTATCTATTCTCTGTTAATTATTGACTAATTACGCCTCCTCAGTTTTCTCAACTTCAACTTCTGGCTCCTCAGATTTTTCAAAAGCTTCTGGCATATTTGCTGAAAGAATATTGAACCAATTTATCATCTTTTTCACGTCGGAGGCATACACTTTCTCACGGTCAAAATCTGGGGCAACTGAATCTAAGAAATCGAAGAGTTCAGTATCAGAGGCAGTTTTCACAGCCATTTCTACTTTGTCACCATGCTTTTCTTTAATTGCCATAAAAATATCTCCCAGCGGAATAGCATTGTCTTGATGGTTAGCCATATATACCGAAATATCCTTCAAAACCGATACACGGGCATTTGCACCCACAACAGAACGAGCTTTTTTACCATCTAAACTTTCCACAATCACTCCCGTGCGGGTAGGTTTCAAGATTCTATACAAACCACTTTGTCCCGAGATATTCGCTACTTCTTTTAATAATTCCATGTGTTTTTATTAAGTCATAAGCTGTAAGTCTTTAAGTTGTAAGAATACACGAGGTATTTTTAATTACTTAATTTTAATACAACAAAACTTTCTTTTATTTTTATTTGATGATTATTCTCACAAAAATACTGGTTAAATCTTTACAAAGAAAATGATGAGATTTATCCTTACGTATTTTACCTTATACCTAATCTCAAAACTCTTTATTCAGATCTGAAATTGTGTGTAGAATCTCCATACGACCGCTTCCATTAACGGAAGAGGTCACGAAAAATTGCGGCATTGCTTCCCATGTTTCCATAATCTTCTGTTGATATAATTCAACATTTCTATCAACTGCAGTTTTTGAAAGTTTATCAGCCTTCGTGAAAACGATACAAAATGGGATGCCTCTTTCACCTAAAGTATTTATAAATTCAATATCTAATTTTTGAGGTTCGTGGCGTACATCTACCAAAACGAAAGTGTACAGGAGATTCTCCCTATTTTCGAGATATTCGTGTATCATTTTTTCAAATTTTTCACGGTCTGTTTTACTCACTTTTGCGTAACCATATCCAGGTAAATCTACGAGATACCATTTTTTATCAATCTCGAAATGATTAATCAATTGAGTTTTACCAGGAGTTTGAGAGGTTTTAGCTAAGTTCTTTTTCTGAACAATTGAATTTATCAACGAGGATTTCCCTACGTTCGACCGACCAATGAAAGCATACTCGGGTTTGTCGGGCTTCGGACATTTCAAGTAATCTGTGTTACTTTGTATAAAAACTGCGTCTAATATTTTCATCTATAATTATATAAAATTTGTCAAAGAAATGTGAATGGAAAATTAGAATGAACTGAACTTAGGACGTTGATAAGTATCAATGTAAAATGAGTAATTATGCTCAAACTGTTAACATAAGGTAATCTTAAAAAAAAATTGTGAAAAATATACTGAAATACATTTCATTTTTAATAAAAAATTTGCAATGTTTGCAAAACATCTGCAAATTTACGCAAGAATTACCACTTCCGCTCTCTACACTCTGCAATAGAGTATTCTTTACAAAGCTCCCCGCCGTAAAATGGGGCTGTTACTTAATTCTTATGTTCAAAATTACCTTGTTTTACTCAAATGGCATAATCACTCCATTTGTAGGTATATTATTGCTTTGCATTTTATTAAAACCCCGTATATATTTGTCAATTAAATCAAACCCCATTAACACCTGATTTATTTTTTTCTAACAACAACATGAAGAAACTCAACTTTTCACTGCTTTATACAGCAGTATCACTCAGTCTGGTCAGTACTGTGGCTTTAGCCCAAAATGACCTTCCGCCTAACGCCGTTAACGGTAAATGTTATGCGAAGTGTTTGAAGCCTGCACAGTTTACCACAAAAACTGAGCAGTACGTAGCTAAAGAAGCTGGAAAAACTCTCGCAGTTGTTCCAGCAGCAATGGGTACGGAAACCCAATCAGTCCTCGTGAAAGAGGCTTCTAAGCGTTTGGAAGTAGTTCCTGCAACTTATAAGACTGTTTCAGAGCAAGTATTGGTAAAGGAAGCTGGTAAAACAGTTACGGTTGTTCCTGCGGTTTACAAGACAGAAACAGAAAGCTATTTAGTGAAAGAAGCTTCTAAGCGTTTGGAAGTAATTCCTGCAACTTACAAAACTATCACAGAAAATATCTTCGTGGGTGGTTGCCCAGCAGGTTCTTTCTTGGCAGGTTCTTGGGATAATTCTCGTAAAGCATTCGTTGGAACAGACGGTTCAATGGTGTCGGGAAGTCCTTGTAAGAAGCAAGAAGTTGTTCCAGCGGTATTGAAGGCAGAAACTGAGCAGTATGTCTCTAAGCCAGCATCGAAAACTTATACAGTTGTTCCTGCGGTTTACAGAACTGAAACTGAGCAATATATGACTAAGCCTGCATACTCACGTTTGGAGACTATCCCTGCTGAATACAAAACTGCTTCTGAGCAAGTTTTAGTAAAAGAGGCTTCAAAAGTATTAACGGTTATTCCTGGTACATTCAAAAGAATGACTGAGCAACGTTTAGTGAAAGATGCTTCAACTGTTTTGGCAGCTCAACAATTTGGATACAAGTCAATGTCTGAGCAAGTGTTAGTAAAAGAGGCTTCTAAGCGTTTAGAAGTTGTTCCTGCTACTTACAAGACTGTAACTGAGCAAATGTTGTTGAAAGAGGCTTCGACCGCTCTTGTTTCAACTCCTCCTGTATATGAGACCATGACGGAAAGAATTAAAATTCGTGATGAATATACTAAGTATGAGAAAGGTAAACTTGATCCAGGTTGTTTATCGGCAAATCCTGACGATTGTCGTGTGCTTTGTTTAATAACAGTTCCTGCTGAATACAAAACAATTACGAAACAAGTATTGAAAGTTCCTGCTGGAACGAAAGAAGTTACAACTCCTGCTCAATACCAAACAGTTACTAAGCAAGTTGTGGCTACTCCTGCATCAACTCGTGAGGTTGTTATTCCTGCTGAATATACAACTTTTACTAAGCAAGTTGTTGTTGCTCCTTCGGCTGGTGGAAATGATGCTAATGCTATGTTTGCTACTTCAACTGCGATTGCTGCTCAATATGAGACCATCACTCGTGAAGTTGTTGATCAGCCTGCCCGTGTTACTGAAAGAGAAATTCCTGCTGAATACAGAACTATCACAAGAACTGTTTTAGCAAAAGCTGCTTCTTCTCGTGAAGTTGCAATTCCTGCTGAATATGCTACAATCACTAAGCAAGTTTTAGTGAAAGATGCTGAAGTAAAAGAGCAACCAATTCCTGCTCAGTACGCAACTCGTACTAAGCAAATTGTCGCAACTCCTGCAATGGTTCGTTTATTGGACGTTCCTACGCCATGTGCTGCTCCTGGTGACGGTGGCGGAAATGGTACAGGTGCTGCTGGCCGTTTGGCGGGTGGTGCTTCATGCTACCAAACTGTAACCAAGCAAGTAGTGGCTTCTGCTGCTCAAACTCGTGAAATTCAAATACCTGCTCAGTACGCAACTCGTTCTAAGTCTGTATTGGTTTCTCCTGCAACAACAAGAGTAATTGAAACGCCTGCACAATACGGAACTCGTACACGTCAGGTTGTTGGAAGTGCTGCTCAAACTCGTGAAGTTGAAATTCCTGCAGAATATAAAACGATCACAAAGACCGTTGTTAAATCTGCTGCGAGAACTACTGAAACTACTATTCCTGCTGAATATGGTTCTTATACTACTACTTCACAAACAGCGGGTAACTCTTATGCTGATTGGCAAGAAATTCTTTGCGAGCAGAACTTAACAACTGCCATGATTATCCAAATCCAGAGAGCGTTGAAAGCAAAAGGATATGATCCAGGTCCAATTGATGACATCATTGGTGTTAGAACTAAGGCTGCTATTTTACAATTCCAAAAGGATAAAAACTTAGCAACTGGTAATTATAGAAGCATTGAAACTTTGAAAGCATTAGGCGTAATGAACTAAAATTTTCAATGTAAATTAGAAAAGCCCTAAGAATTAATTTTCTTGGGGCTTTTTGTTTAGTAAAAAATTGACTGTTAATACGTTTTATAAAATAACTATCATAAGATTATTGCCATCTGGTAAATTTTGGCCTAATTATTGATATTTGTATTATTTCAACTACCTCATCGAAAATATTATGATAAAGAAACTTTTGATAGTAGCATTTTTTTTAATTTCCGCAAACACGCAAGCCCAAGATATCATTTCAGCCTCGTTTTTTACGGGAAGTTATCAAGATTTATTGCAGGAGGCAAAACGCTTGAAGAAACCTATTATTTTAGACTTTTCAGCTACGTGGTGCGGACCCTGCAAAAAGATGGAACAGCAGACTTATTCTGATGAATTGATTGCTTCGGTGATAAGTCTAAAATATTTTGCTTATAAAGTTGATGTTGGAACGGTTGAAGGGTTGGAGATTTCGGATAAATTTAATGCTACTCAGTTTCCCACAACCTTATTCTTGGACTACAACGGAAAGGTTTTAGGGCGATTAAAAGGTTTTTATCCGCCTGAATATTTTATCAAAATTTTAGAAATGAATCAATATCGTAGAAGAGGGGTATTTGACAAAGAAGAGGATTTTGATGAATTGATAACGAGTTTGTAACTACATAGATTTAACAAGTTACATCGTTTTTAATAGAAAATTTATAACAGAATTATTTGTAAAGATACAGACAACAACATAGAAATAATAAACAAAATGCCCCTTCAGATTTAACTGAAAGGGCATTTTTGTTGTAGGACAAATTATTCCTGTAATACTTTTATGAAAAATAGATTTAACAATTCCTTAACATTGAAGCATTAAAGTCTATCTACTTTTGTTAGGAATGCTTGAATAAATTATCTTGTTAGTGTTTAGCTCGTTAAGAAAATAATTGAAAAGCCTTTCCAATTTCGTATTTTTGCGAATAAATACTTTCCAGTGTATCATCAAAATTACTAATCAAAATTAAAAATGTTCGGACTCGACACTTCCTTGTTTATTCTCCTTTTTCTGTGTTTGTTTTTAGCTTGTGCTTTTGAATTTGTTAACGGATTTCACGATACTGCTAATGCAGTGGCAACCGTTATTTATACAAATACTTTAAAACCAACGCAGGCAGTAGTTTGGTCTGGTATCATGAATTTTTTAGGTTTGCTTACGGGTGGAGTAGGGGTAACGATGTCAATTATTGGATTGCTCCCCACTGAATTATTGATTGACCCCAATGTTTATCATGCCATGGCATTGGCCTTTTCTATGTTGATTTCAGCTATTATTTGGAATTTATCAACGTGGTATTTTGGTATTCCTGCATCGTCTTCGCACACATTGATTGGTTCAATTATAGGTATTGGAATTGGTTATTCTCTTCTTCCAGAGAATAACAAAGGTATGTCAACTGTCAACTGGGATAAAGCCATTGAAATTGGGCAAGCCTTGTTACTTTCACCTCTTTTTGGTTTTGCCGTTGCGATAGTTTTTATGTATATCCTAAAGAAATCAATTAGTAACAAAGACATCTTTAAAGAACCTAAAAAAGACACGCCTCCGCCTTTATGGATTCGTGGACTGTTGGTGATGACTTGTACGTTGGTAAGTTTTTTTCACGGACGTAATGATGGGCAGAAAGGAATTGGTTTAGTAATGTTGGTATTAATTGCTTTTTTACCCCACTTTTTTGCGATAAATACGGAAGTTGATCCATTCAAATTGAAGAGCGAAGTGGTTACGGTGCAAACAGTTATTTCTAAAATAGATACAAATAAACTATCATCGACTGAAAAAGAGAGCTATACCAAAGTAATGAAAGGCACAAATAGTTTGAGTGTTATTTTTGATAATAAAGCACTCAATGCCAAGAATTTATCGGTAGAAACGAAATTAGAAATTCGTAAAGATGTCTTGGATATTAACAAACACACTAAAAAATTAATGGAAAGTGATGCGGTTACGTTGAGTGAAGATGATAAAAAAATATTAAAAAATGCTACTTCTGGTAAGAAAGCACCTTTCTTTACTTTCGGAAATTCAAATAGTGGCTTATCTTCCTTAACTGATTTTGCTCCTCAATGGGTGATGTGGATGATTGCACTTTCACTGGGATTAGGAACTATGATTGGTTGGAAAAGAATTGTAGTAACGGTAGGAGAGAAGATTGGAAAACAGCATCTTACCTACGCTCAAGGTGGTGCGGCTGAGTTAGTGGCGGCTATTACGATTGGTTTATCAACCTTTTACAAATTGCCTGTTTCAACTACGCACGTTTTGTCCTCTGGTATTGCGGGTTCGATGGTGGCTTCAAAAGGAATTAAAAACTTACAAGGTGGCACAATTAAAAATATTGTGATGGCGTGGGTATTGACTTTACCTGTAACTATCTTATTGTCAGCTACTTTATTTTACTTACTACGGACAATTTTAGGATAGAATAGTCCGTATCAAAAAAATATGCCAATATGAAAATTAATGTTTAATACATTTCGTCAAAATTGTGTTTTAGAATATTTAGATGACAAATGTTATAATCCCTATGAAGTTTAATGGCTTTGTAGGGATTTTTATTCGGAACTATATACTTAATGTCGCAAGTCAAAAATACCCCTATCCCAACCCTTTCCCCTTGATGGGAAAGGGCTTCTACACTCGTTAGGAAAGTCCTTCCCTTCAAGGGGAAGAATTTAGGATGGGGTAATTCGTATTTGCGACATTAAGTATATAGTTCCGTTTTTATTTGACACATATTTTAAAAAAAATGGTAAAGAAAACACTCACAGTACTCCTAATTTTAACCAGTTTAAATCAAATATTTGCCCAATCTCCAAGAGAATACATTCATAATAATATTTTTTGGTCGATGAATTTTTTGAATGGTAAATTGTCAAAAAATGGCAAACTGAATTACGAAATAGAATATCAAAATCGAAGGATTTCTGACCCTGATAATCAAATGGTTGATAGAAATTCGAGTCCGTTTGCTCATCTTCAAACGCATTTTATTCGTCCCTGGATTTATTACCAATTGAACCCAAATGTTCGTTTCTCGTTGTCGCCAGTGGCATGGTTTGGGGCTTGGAATTATCCGAATGGTAAATTAGGAAGTTTCGCCCCTGAATATAGAATTACGCCCCAAATCACACTGTTTCAAACCATTGGAAGAGTTTCATTCCAACATCGTTTTAGGTATGAATTCAGATTTTTGGGTAAAGCATTTACTGAAACTGAGAACATTAATTCGTTCACGGGCGGCGGTGGATACGAAGGCTTTTCGGATAATACTCGTGGGAGAATTAGATATTTATTAAGAGCAAATATTTTCTTAAATTCTGAAAAAATGCAAGCCAAAACGCTCTATTCAGCCAATTGGAATGAGATTTTTGTGAGTACAGGCGAGAAAGTAGGTAATTCAAATCTCCTCGACCAAAACCGTATATTTTTAGGATTAGGTTATAAATTTGATGGTCATTACAGAGTTGAAGCAGGGTATATTAATCAGACCATTTTTAGGTTTAATAATGCCGTAAAAAATAATGTGGATTCCAATTCTGGGATTTTATTGACCCTTTTTGTGGATGATTTTGGGGGAATGTTGAAAGGAAAGTAATTGCTAATTTTAAGGAAGGCTTCGTTCAAAACGAAGCCTTCCTTTTTCAACCTATTTTTTTAAAGTAGTTTCAAATAACTTAAAAATCCGTTTATATTCATCCATCCAAGACGTTGGTTCCACAAAACCGTGGTCTTCCATCGGATAGGAAGCCAATTCCCAATTATCTTTTTTGAGTTCAATAAGTCGCTGCGAGAGTCGGACGGCATCTTGGTAATGAACGTTCACATCTACCATGCCATGACAGATTAAAAGATTGCCTTTCAAGCCTTCTGCGTAATAAATCGGTGAACTTTTGCGGTAAGCAATTGAGTCCGTTTGTGGTTCATTCAAAATGTTTGAAGTATAACCATGATTATACGCCGCCCAGTCTGTAACGGGTCTTAGAGCCGCCCCAGCCGCAAAGACATCGGGTTTAGTGAACATTGCCATCAGCGTGATAAAACCACCATAAGATCCGCCATAAATACCAATTTTTTTAGAGCTAATTCCTTGATTTTCAATGAGATATTTTGCTCCGTCAACGTGGTCGGATAAGTCTTTTCCTCCCATAAAACGATAGATTCCCGTTCGCCAATCTCGTCCATAACCCGCTGAGGCACGATAGTCGATATCCAGAACGGTGTAACCATTATCCACGAGCATATTGTGGAACATATATTCTCTGAAATACTGACTCCACCATTTGTGAACGTTCTGTAAATATCCCGCCCCGTGAACAAATATCACCGCTGGTTTTTTGCCTTCTTCGCCCGTTTTGGATTTATAAAGTCGTGCATAGACCACGGAACCATCTTCGGCTGGGAAAGTTACGACTTCAGGCTCACGCCATTTGTATTCTTTAAACTGTCGGCTCTGTGATTTTGTGATTTGTGAAGGAGCATCATCAACGTTATTTTCCATTAAAAACACCTCCCACGGACGATTTGAGAAGGAATTTAAGAAGGCTAACTTTGTTTCATCGGGCGATAAAACCACTTGATTTGACCCTGTCATTTTGGTTAATCTCGTGCGTGTTCCTCCCCACGTTGCCATGCGATAGCAATGTTGTTCGCCAGGATGTTCTTCATTGGTAGTGATATAAAAACTACGTTTATCTCTGGATAATTGTACTGACTGCACCTCAAATTTTCCCTTCGTGAGTTGCTTGCGGACGGAGGAGGTTAAGTTGATAATATAGAGGTGTGAATATCCATCTGCCTCAGATTGGTAGTACAGCGTTTGATTGTCTGCCAAAAATCCTAACACACCTGTATTACCTCCAAAGCCAATGCCAGAACCACCAATCCAAGCCTCATCTCGCTGACGGTCAATGGTTTGCAATTTGCGAGTGGCAGGGTCGAGACGCATAATCCAGCGGTCTTTATTGTCCTGACTTTTCACCACCACCACACAATATTTCCCATCTTCCGACCATACGGCATTACTAAAAATCACCTTCCGAGGTTCTAACTTTTTCTTAGCGGTATCTTTTCTGACAACGGCACTTTTCTTTACGTAATCTTTCAGATAATCAGGTTCGTCAAAAATTCCCTCAATTTCTTTGGTCGAAACTTGTAGGGAAGTATCTTTTTTAATGTCATAAACCCAAAATTCAGAAGATGTTTGAGTTGCACCAACTTTGGTTCGGGCGGGTAAATCTTCGGTAAAACCAGACTCCGTAACGTAACTCGGCACGATGGCAGACTTTGCACCCGTCGCAGACTTAACTAAACGATAAGTAATGTACTTTTCATCGGGACTTAATTGTGGTTCAAGCACGGCTTTATCCTCCACAAAAATCTCTTTGGCACGTTTTGGCAAATCTGCCTTTTGGATTTTATCACCTTCCTTTTTCTTATCGGCACGTTCCTTCAAAATATCGAATAGGCTCAATTGGTCTTGTTTTTGCCATTTTTCTTGCTCGCTTAGTTTAGGTTCAGCCTTCTTCGTACCATTCTGAAAATTGGTCAATTGGTCAATTTCACCGTTGGCAATCGTGAAGCTAAAAAGATTATTCGCTTTGGAATAAATGATTTTATCGTCCTTGCCATTGAAAGTTGGATTTGACTCCGTTTCAACCGTATTCGTAATCTGCCGAATGACCATCGTTCGACAATCCATCAGATAAATATCTCCGTTTTTGGCATAAACTTTTCTGCCAAAATCAGTAGAATAATTTCCCGAATTGGAAGGTAAAGCCCGACGAGTTTGTGGAGAAACTTTAAAAGGCTTTCTCTCAACAATAGATGCCCCATACAACGAATCAGCCTTGTTTTTATCAGGATTCCAATTAAAATAAATCGTCTTAGAATCCTCCGACCAGAAGATATTTGAAGGCAAAGCACCCACCGTAAATTTCGGGTCTTGCATAATTTGCTCAATAGTAAGTTGTTGAGCTTTTATGGTGAAAAGTAGGGCGGTTGTTAGGATGGTTAGTAGTGTTTTTTTCATGGAGTTGGGGAATTAAAAAGGCAAGTTCTTGTGAACTTGCCTTTAAATATAGCTAAATCTAAAATTAAAAACTCATTTTAAATAATTTTCCAGAATCATCCTTATCATTGAGTTCCAAAATAATATTTTCTGATAAATCTATTCCAGCAGGAATATTATCTTTAATTGCGGAGAAAATATATTGTATATCATACCTCTCACATATTTCACGAACCACTTCGATTAATCTTGTTTTCACACCGTTATCATCCCCAGAAATTACGTCATCATGATAAACAAAACGAAAATGAGACTTATCTCTGTAATTAATTAATATAGCTAAATCAAAAGAAATACAAAGTATTTTGTAATAAGTTCCTCCTTCCGCCTTGGAAGAATTAAGAAATTCGGGACTAAATTCAATATTATAATTTTGGTTAGGACTAATTTTTATCAGAGCATCCTCATTTAAAATACGTTTTACAATTTCCGAAAAGGTTCTTCTAATATTCATATATAAAGAACATTTTACAGTATTATCTACGATTTCTTTAATCTTATCTTTAACATCTTGAAGTTCATGCTTTTGTGTCTCTTCAATACTTCCTTTCTTTTTCTCAATTTCTTCAATTGCTTCTAATTGGGAATTAAAACGATAAAGTTCTCTTTCTATTTCAATTATTTTTTTCTGATAATTAGCATATTTTTTAAATAGAGATGTATCCTGTATCAGATGTCTGAATTGCTCCTTTCGTTTATTCAAATCTATCAATCGAATATTTGTTTCTCGCAATTCTTGTTGCTTTTCTTTTAGTGTTTGGCGTACTTGAAGGTTTCGCTCTTGTGTAATTTGGTGATTGAAAGTGATTAATTGTTCATACGTTTTAGAAAGTTGGTCTGAAAAATATAATTCTACTTCATCAAAGAGTGTTTTTACTCTATTCAAATCAAAAGAGAATTCATTCCGAATAGAGTCATTTAATTTTTTGATGTCGTACTCAATATTATACATTTGAGTATTCAAATTTGAAATCTCTTCTTCAATTGTACCAACCAAATTCTGTATGGTTTCTTTGTCTTGTTGATAAAAATTAAAGCTATCTAATTCTTTCGATAAATTATCCTTTTCAATTTCTGCATTTTGAATTTTTCCTATAACTAAATCCTTATCTTCTGTTTTTATTCCAAAATCTTTTTCTTGCTCTTTAATGGTTAAATTACTCTTTTTTATATTCTCTTCTAACTCATATTTTTTTATTAATACACTTCCATCAAAACCTAACAAACTGAAAATGAGAGCCCTCCAACTATCTTTGTCATTTTTATTATTAAATTTACTTAATTGGAATATCGTATTATTTTTATGTTTATAGTCCCCTTCGAGACGTAAAGAATAATTTACAATTTTTCTGAAATCATATTGAGTTCCTTTTAAAAAATCTATATCTAACAGTTCGTTTAAATAGGCTTTGGCTTTATCAATAGCTAATAATGATTTGTCAAAATCTTCATAAAGAATATAACCATCTGATAGAGTATCATTCAATTTAAATGAAATTTTTGAATTTGGATTAACCATTCTTTTAATGGTCAAATACCGACCGCTATTCAATAAAATTTCTAAATAGAATTCATACCCTTCAAATTTTTCAATATTTTCGTCTTTATTATAGAAAAAAAAAGATTTACTTGCACCCTTTAAAAGCATGAAATCAAGTACTTCTGCCAATTTACTTTTTCCCAATGAGTGTGAATTAGATGCCTCTTGTATTCCTTTCGCATCACCCAATATAACATTTAGCCCACCTTTATCCGTAATAAAAGTGAGATTATGAAAAGGTTTATTACTATATAATTTACTTAGTTTCATTTAATTGGAATAGGTCAAGTTCAGGCAAATAAGAAAGTTTATTCAACAAGAACAGAAAGTTGAGAGCATAAGGAAAAACCTCTTTTGCATTCTTTCCAAGTGCATATATAACCAATGCTAATAACTCATCATATTTTAATAAGCTGTTCTTTTTTAATTTGTCAATTATCAATGCACTTACATTAATAACTGATAAATCCAAGTTGAGATATTTATGTGCTGTAATCATACGGTTCTTCCGATATGGCAATTGAAATATAAATGATGTAAAAAAATCCAAATTAACCTTCTGTCTTTACCGAGTTCTATTCTATTAACTTCAAAAATTATATCATATAGATACATAAATATTTCCTCGAATTTGTTAAAAGTATCTCTTTTGATTTCAATCTTATTACTTAATTCTTCTGCAAAATTATAGTAAATAAAGGTATATTCTTGATTATTAAAATCGGAAAGAAAATCATCTATATCTTCAAAATATTGTTGTGATTTTTTCCTAATCCGATTATCATAATATTCCTTGGAGAGATTATTAAGTTTATTTTTTTCTTCTTTCGGAGTATTACTAATAATGCTTTCATCAGTTATTATCTGTATGCCTCTTATTGCAGGGACTTGCTTTCCAAAAGCAATAATTATATCTTTTATATCAAATTCCGTCAGTACAAGAGGAAGAGCATATATTCCAATTTTAAAATACCTTGCAATCTCATCATTTTGTGATAACCAAGAATGTATCGTCTCTTTACCAATAATATCAACAAATTCTAAATCTACTTCTTTTTTGATATATATAACAGCTTTTTCTTGACTTTCAGCTGCACCTTTCCGATTTGTAAATAATAGATAATTATCAATTTCATTATTGGCTTTTAAAACTTTTATTTTTTTAATTTCCTTATTAATGAGGCTTGATGGATTTCCAAAGAAAGAATTATCAGCGCAACTACCATTATAATCAGTTATATGTTTAGCTTGAATAATAAATTTTCCCGACCACCTCGATGATTCAGAAGGGTATTTATTTGCAGTCCCATTAAATCTACCGTCTCGACCTCCATCTTTCCCTTTTGAAAAACTGACTGTTCCCATGCCAAGGACTTTTTGACACAGCATATTAATAAGACTCTCAAAATCGTCTTCCGATAGGTTTTCTAATCTGTAATCCATAGTACAAAATTAAAATTTATGGTCAAGTATAGCAAATTCAAGAGAGTTAATTTCACAATCCTTGTGATGTGTGTAAACTTAATCATAAAATGGCAAAAAAAAAGCCATAAGTTTTCAAATGGTCTCGTTAATAAAAGTAAAAAGCCTTGATTTACAAGGCTTTTTACTTTTTAAATCTTACGCATAAAACCCGATCCCACTCTCCGCCATCTCCCGCAATTTTGCCGTTGGTTTAAATCGTTCGCCATACGTGGTTGCCAATCTATCACATTCTGAAACGAAGGTTTTTATGCCTACAGTGTCCACGAATGAGAGCGTTCCGCCTAAATATGGAGGGAATCCCCAAGCGAAAATTGACCCTAAATCTGCATCTAAATTAGTACGAATTACACCTTCTTCTACGCATTTTACGGTTTCTAAAACCTGACGATACAATAATCTCGTTTTGATGTCGTCCGTTGAGATTTGCTCGGCTTTCACGGGGAACATTTCCGCTAAACCTGCCCACAAATGCTTTTTACCTCCCTCTGGATATTCGTAGAACCCAGCTTTGGCTTTTTTGCCCAAACGTCCCATTTCAGTAAACGTTTTGCTGACTTGGTAGGTCGTGTCATTTTCTGACAAAATGCCATCCTTGACCGCCCCAGCCGAGATTTTATAGGCTAAATCCAAAGCTACTTCGTCTGAAACTGCCAAAGGTCCAACGGGCATTCCGATTTGCTTGGCGATGTTCTCGATAACCACTGGATTGATGCCATCTTTCAATAATTCGATGCCTTCCGAAGTATAAGTTCCGAACACTCGTGAGGTATAAAATCCTCTCGAATCATTCACAACGATTGGCGTTTTGCGGATTTTTTTCACGTAATCCATTGCCATAGCCAAAGCATAATCAGAGGTTTCTTTGCCCATGATTATTTCAACCAATTGCATTTTATCAACGGGTGAAAAGAAGTGAATTCCAATAAAATTCTCAGGTTTTGCCGAAGCATTTGCCAATTTTGAAATCGGCAAAGTTGAAGTATTTGAGCCAAAAACGCCTCCTGATGCCAATAAAGGCTCAGAATCTTTGGTTACGGACGCTTTCAATTCCCAATTTTCAAAAACGGCTTCGATGATTAAATCTGCCCCTTCGATTTCGGCATAATTATCGGTTGGCGTAATCAAGTTCAAAATGCCTTCCGCTTTCAAAGAATCCATTTTTCCTCTCGAAATCGCTTTGTCCAAAATCCCTTTTGAGTAGGCTTTTCCTTTCTCGGCGGCTTCCATCGAAACATCTTTCAACACGACTTTAATTCCTGCCATTGCCGATACGTAAGCGATGCCCGCACCCATCATGCCCGCACCCAAAATACCTACTTTTTTGACATCGGTTTTATCAATTCCTTTCGGACGACCAACGCCTTTATTGACTTCGTTCAAACCAAAAAACATGGTACGAATCAAGTTTTTGGCAACTGATGAATTCGCCACTTTCACAAAATGACGAGCTTCAATCACCAAAGCTCTATCAATATTTACCAAAAGCCCTTCATATACACACGACATAATTTCGATAGGTGCTGGATAATTCCCCTGCGATTTCCCCAAAATCATTGCCGTTCCACCCATCATTAATTGTAATCCTTTGGGAGTCAGAATATTGCCGCCTGGAACTTTGAAATTTTCACGAGCCTGAATCTTGCCCGTTTTCTTATTTACTTCGTCCCACGGCTGAATGGCGTTTGGATTTGCATTGATATACGCAAAGGCTTTATCCATCATTTCTTCGGGGGTTTCTGCCAAAGCGTCCACCATTCCCATGCCTAATGCCTCTTTTGGAGAGATTTTTTTGCCTTCCAACAACATTGGAGCTGCCATTTCCATCCCAATCATGCGGGGCAAACGTTGCGTTCCACCACCACCTGGCAACAAGCCAACCGTTACTTCTGGCAAACCAATTACCGATTTTGGAGCATTCAACGCCACCCGATGATGACACGCCAAACAAACCTCATAACCACCGCCCAAAGCCGTTCCGTTCATGGCAGCAACTACGGGTTTCCCGTTGGTTTCCATTTTGCGAAAAAGGTTGTTTAAGCCCATCGAAAGTTTCAATAATTCGGCAGGAGCTTTGCCATTATTTTTCAAAATCATCTTCAAATCTGCCCCAGCAATGAATTCTGGACGTTCTGAGGTGATGATAATTCCTTTTGCTTCTGAGTCTGCATACGCTTTTTCCAAAGCCTCGCCCAAAGCGGTGATTGATTCGCTGTTCAAAACATTCATCGGCTGATTCGCCACATTGATGCTGAGGATAGCTACGTTATTTTTTATATTATATGAAATCATTGTTTTAATTTAGTATTTTTGAGAAAAAACGCTTGTAACATGGAAACTGTAACAATTGAACTAAAAAAGGATAAAAGCATGGCTCTCTTGGAAGACCTTGAAGCCTTGGATATTATCAAAATTATCCGAAAAAAAACACCGCCAAAACCACCGATGAAATTATCGGACATGTTTGCAGGTAGTATTTCTATCGAAGAGGGTGAAAGATTAAAGAAACATTCACAACAAATTAGAGACGAATGGGAACGAGATATTTAATAGACACCAATACAGTTTCTGATTATTTAAGTCGAAATCTATCATCAGAAGCAATGCAATATCTGCATGGCATAGTTAATAGCACCCCTCAAATTTCGATAATGACTCGTATCGAATTACTGAGTTATCTAAGTCCAAAAATTGATATAATCCGCAATTTTGTTGGATATGCTACCGTATTCGATTTAACCGAAGACATCATTCTGAGAACCATTGCGTTACGTCGATCCAGACGTATCAAAATCCCTGATGCCATCATTGCGGCAACGGCTTTGGAATATGATCTAACGTTGATTACTCATAATACTTCCGACTTTCAAGGCATTCCTAATCTAAAACTATTAGATGCCCATTCGCTGTAACAAATTGAGAATCATTAACTTTTCTCCATTTCTCCCTACTCCCTTCCTCCTCTAAACTCGCTCAATCACCGTAGCAATTCCCATTCCGCCACCGATACACAAACTGGCTAACCCTGTTGATTTTCCTGTTCTTTCCAATTCGTCCAAAAGTGTCATTAGGATAATTGCACCCGTTGCTCCAAGTGGATGTCCGAGGGCAATTGCTCCTCCGTTTACATTTACTTTTGAAGGATCAACGCCCAAAATGTCCATGAACAACATTGGTACTGCCGCAAATGCTTCGTTGATTTCAAATAAATCTATGTCGTTGATATTCATGCCATTGCGCTTCAAAACCTTTTGTGTTGCTGGTACAGGACCCGTTAACATAATCGTTGGTTCTGAACCACAAACGCCAAAAGCGGTAATTTTTGCACGAGGTTTTAAACCCAATTTTTCGCCCATTTCTTTGCTACCAATCAAAATACCAGCCGACCCATCCACAATTTGTGATGAATTTCCTGCATGATGTACGTGACGAATTTCGTTGAATTCTGGGTATTTCATCAAAGCCAAACTATCCAAACCCATTTGTCCCATCATCTCGAAAGAAGGCTTTAATCTTCCCAATGATTCAACCGTTGTTTCGGGTCTCATGCCTTCGTCGTAAGTCAAAACATCAATACCGATGTCGTCTTTTACGGCAAACATAGATTTCTCAAAACGATTGGCTTGTTGAGCAATTCCTGCACGTCTTTGCGATTCAACGGCGTATGAATCTACCATATCACGAGTATAGCCATATTTTGTGGCAATCAAATCGGCAGAAATTCCTTGTGGAACGAATTTATGAGCCGCTATCAATTGCGGATTCATCATCATGGCTCCACCGTCAGAACCCATCGCTACCCGTGACATTGATTCAATTCCACCCGCAATCATCAACTCTTGCTGACCCGACATAATATACGCTGCCGCCATGTTCACTGCCTCTAAACCAGAAGAACAAAAACGGTTGATTTGCACACCCGCAACTGACTGATTATACCCAGCGGCAATCACAGCGGTGCGAGCAATATCTGCTCCTTGTTCACCAATGGGCGTAACGCAACCCATGATAACGTCATCTATCAAACTGGTATCCAGATGGTTACGGTCACGGAGTTGTTCCAAAACTTGTTGAGCCAACGACACAGGTTGAATGTCGTGGAGCGAACCGTCAGATTTTCCACGACCTCTTGGCGTGCGGACGGCATCATAAATATATGCTACGTTCATTTATTAATGAGATTTGATTTTGAATAGAAATACGAATTTACAAAAAATAGTATGCTTGCATAACAATTTATGAAAATTTTTAGAATTTGTTTTGATTTAATTGGAGTATTGGGATTTATAACTAAATTTATAGTAGATTATTTACAACCTTAAAATAATGAAAAATACAATGAAACAAATTTATTTACTTTTACTATTTCTTGTTGTCAATGTTGCAAGAGGGCAACGAACAATTGCTAAAAATCAGATTCGTTGGATATACAAAAAAGACACCTTGATATACACTTTTGACCGTGATATTGTAGGTAAAGAAAAGTCTGTCCAATTCAAATCTCAAAATGATGATAAAGGTATCAAAGCCAGTATGATTAGCTATTTTCATGATAATATTGGAATATTGGATAAACTTGGAGGGTCTTTGATGGGCATTGAGAAAAACAAGGAGGATTATTTTTATTTTAGCACGTCAATAAAAATTTCTAATAAACAAGATTCACTATACTTTTCAGTAAACGAACGATACCTTAATAAATCTCAAAAAAAGGCTGTTGCAGGCATGAATATGGGTAAGAATGCTGATGGTTTTAGCAACTCTAAAATGATTTTTTCAGGAAAAATTACTTCTGAATATCTTTATTTAAATTGTGAGGGCGAAGGATGTGTAAGGAAATTATTTATTTTCAAAAAGATGTATGAAAGTGAAATGAAAAATTCCAGGTGATAATTGATAAAAATGAAAAAGTGACTGACAACGATGCCCCAACACCAAGTGATAAAGAGATTAGAGGGTTTTGAATTGATTGTTAAAGTGATATTTTTCCCCTAATTTTAACCTCAAAATCATCCCCAAAATCAAAAACAATGAAAAAATTAATCATATCACTTGCCCTCACCGCAGCAATCCTTTTCTCAAAATGCACCTCAAAAAAGCCAACGGAAACGACTTCAACTGATAGTGTTTCAACCATTCCAGCGGTGGCTTTAACGCCTACTTCTTTGGAGGATGCGAGTAGTAAAGTGGTTGATTTTAAGGATATTACTAATAAAAGTAAAGTAACTTACATTGATTTTTGGGCGAGTTGGTGCGGACCTTGTCGGGGAGAAATGCCTGCCTCACAGGCTCTTAGAGAAGAATATGCTGCAAAAGGAGTCAATTTTGTGTATATCTCAATGGATGAAGATAAGGCGGATTGGGCTTCGGCAAATAAGAATTTCGCTTTGCCCGATGGACATAGTTTTGTGTTGCCAAATCCTTCTGGGTCTGAGATTCCTACAAAGTTCAACATCAGTTCAATTCCAAGGTACGTTTTGATGGATGCCAACGGAAATGTGGTGGACGATAACGCTCCAAGACCAAGTGAAACCGAGAGAATCAAGGAGGCATTAGATAGAATGTTGAAATAGAATTAGAACAAAAAAACTCCATTCTAAGGTTTGAGCTTCAGAATGGAGTTTTTTTATGAATTTATACTTACCACCTTCCGAGTCACACTTCTTTCTCCCGCTTGCAATTTCAAAAAGTATGTTCCTGCCTTCATATTCGTGAGGTCTATTGTTCCTTCTTAGGTTTAGTTTGTACGAATTCCGAACTGCTGCTTTTGCCCCATCTGTGGATGTCTGCCAAATGCTGCATAATTCAATTCTATTTTTCTAACTTATATTCAATAAATTTGTCTTTTAATTTCTGCAATTTAGGCGAAAACAAAATACTAAACTTGCATCTTAATCTTAGTATAAATTTTTGATGCACTTACCATTATGACATCTGAGAAACCCATAGGATCTATTTTGAAAATAATCCAAGGCAATGCCAATGAAAAAGAACTTATTTGGATTGATTCAAAATCAGCAAATATTCAATCCCTGTCGATGGCGTTTGTGGGGACTCCTCGATTTATTGGAAAAAGAATAATTCAAAGTGAACTTGTAAATCTAAACGGCTTGCAAATTCAATACTGGACGCTTGATAGATTGGTAAGAGTTTATTTTTTATTATTATTGGAAAACTCCACTCAAGAAAGTGCTTTTACTCAAATAGAAACACTTTTTGATACTGCCGAAATCAATGAATCTATTGCACTCTTTTCAGCCTTGCCCTTGTTTAGTCAGCCCGAAAAATGGCTTCATCGTGCCACTGATGCGGTGCGTTCTAACATTGGTGATGTCTTTGATTCCTTCGCTTTCGGAAATCCTTATGCCGACAAATATTTTTCGGAGTTAGCATGGAATCAATTGGTATTAAAATGTATTTTCAATGATAAACCAATCCATTTAATTCAAGGAATTGACCGCCGAGCCAATCAGGCTTTAGCGGACACGCTCTCAGATTTTGCTCATGAACGTTGGGCTGCTGGACGTACTGTTCCCGCACAGGTTTGGCGTGTGGTCGTTAATTTTATGAATGAACGTATTTTGGAGGATATGACCACCTTATTTTTAAGCAATGACATCCATAATAAAATAGCGGCAACATTGGTTTGCTCGAATTCAGTATCAGGAAATGATTTATTGCTGAAATATCCTTTAAATAATCAAGAATTGATATTGGTAAAGGATGGTTGGAAATATTTAGAAAATATTAAAAACTAATTTATCACACAAAAAAGGGTAGAAAATCACATTTATATCGTCAACTTTGACGATGCAACAGCTAAAATAATTTAAAATATGTGCCTTAATCACGACGAAATAAAACAGAATCCTTCGCACTTTCAAGAGACTGAAACGGCAATAGCTCTTTCTAACACAGAATACGGTAATTATAAAGATTTGATTTCGGGTATGAAATTTTTCGATCCGCACATCCACATGACTTCCCGCACCACTGACGATTATCAGGCTTTGGCTGATGCTGGCGTAGTTGCCATCATTGAACCCGCTTTTTGGCTCGGTCAGCCTCGCACGGGTTTAGCAAGTTTCAAAGATTATTACAGCAGTTTGGTGGGTTGGGAACGTTTTCGTTCTTCCCAATTTGGCATAAAACATTACTGCACCATCGGACTAAATTCTCGTGAAGCCAATAATGAAGCCTTGGCAGAGCAAGTGATGGAAATTTTGCCTTTATATTTATTAAAAGAAGGGGTAGTTGGAGTTGGCGAAATCGGTTTTGATGATCAGACAGCGACAGAAGAAAAGTATTATCGTTTGCAATTAGAGTTGGCCAAAGAAATGAATTTGCCTGTGCAAGTGCATACCCCACATCGTGATAAGAAAAAAGGAACAGAAAGAAGTATGTCCATTGCCTTAGAACACGGTATTGACCCTAAAATGGTAATTATTGACCATAACAACGAAGAGACCGTAAAATCTGTTCTTGACCAAGGTTTTTATGCCGCTTTTACTATTTATCCTTTCACAAAAATGGGCAATGAACGCATGGTAGAAGTTGTTAAACAGTACGGTTCAGAAAGAATTATGATAAATTCAGCGGCTGATTGGGGCATTAGCGACCCATTAGCCATTCCGAAAACAGCAGCATTAATGAAAATCAAAGGCATTGCTGATGCTGATATTCGTTTGGTAACTTATCAAAATGCCATTGATGCCTTTGCTCAAAGTGGACAAATAAATGTGGCGGATTTTGAGGAAGTAATTACCATTGACCAAACACAAAAGTTTAACGGAAATACAATTCTTAGAGGCGGACAACAACCAAGAATTGATAAAGATGCGATTGTAATTCGTTAGAAATATGAAATATTACTTACAACTGATGCGACCAGCCAATCTGGTGACGGCAATTGCGGACATACTGGCGGGTTTATCTTTGGCAAAATTTATATTTTCGACCGATATTTTGTCTATCCAAACCATTATTTTATTGTGTATTTCAACCGTTGGTTTATATGGTGGTGGGGTTGTTTTTAATGATGTTTTTGATGCCGAATTAGATGCCATCGAACGACCAGAAAGAGCTATTCCGAGTGGGAAAGTTACTAAACAAAATGCAACTATTTTAGGGGTTTTGTTATTAATAATCGGTATTTTTTGTGCCTCAATTGTTAGTTTTGAAAGTATGATTATTGCTTTTGCAATAGCGATTTTAGCTTTAGTTTACGACAAATTCGGAAAACATCATGCCTTCTTGGGGCCAATCAACATGGGGCTTTGTCGGGGTGGGAACCTACTTTTGGGCATGAGCGTGATGATGTCGTCTTTACAAGAATTTTGGTGGATTGGCATTATTCCAGTCTTATACATTGCCGCAATCACCATGATTAGTCGGGGGGAAGTTCACGGGGGCAATCAATCAATCTTATATTTTGCAGGATTTTTATACGTCATTGTGAGTATTTCTCAAATTGTAATGTCTTATCAATTCGGGAATTTATTCATCACACTTCCATTCGTTTTTTTGCATATCTTTCTAATTTTCAAGCCCTTAATTGTTGCCATTCAAAACCCCATTGGATCCAATATTGGCAAGGCAGTTAAGGCGGGAGTGTTGGCATTAATTGTGATGGATGCTGCTTGGGTAAGCACTTCTGGTAACTTTCAGCTTGCAATAGGTGTTTTGTTATTATTACCGTTATCCATTAAAATCGCAAAAATATTTGCAGTAACGTAATTTAAAACATAAATAATGAATCAAATTCAACAGTCGTTTCAAGTGCCATTTTCGTATAACATTATTTTTACGGAAAATATGTTTTCGCTTGAAAATCAGACTTTTATCAACTTTTTAAAAAACTACGGAAACACTAATTTCATTAAGAAAATATTATTTTTAATTGATGCGGGGGTAACTGAAAATAACCCACATTTACCCGAAGTTATTAAAAACTATTTTGCCAATGAAGAATCAATATCTTTGGCTTCTGAGATTTTGGTTATTCCTGGAGGAGAGCAAGTAAAAAATGATCCTAAATTTTTAGATGAAATTTTGCAAGCCATTGATAATCATGGCATTGACCGTCATTCTTTTGTGGCAGCGATTGGTGGTGGAGCATTTTTAGATGTTGCAGGATATGCCTCTGCGATTGCTCATCGTGGCGTGAAACACATCAGAATTCCAAGTACGGTTCTTTCACAAAATGACTCGGGCGTTGGGGTAAAAAATGGGATTAATTTCTTGGGGAAAAAGAACTTCTTAGGCACTTTTGCTCCGCCAATTGCCGTTTTTAATGATGCAAATTTCTTGCGAACACTCAGTGATAGAGACTGGCGTTCAGGCATTTCAGAAGCCATAAAAGTGGCTCTCATTAAAGATTTAGCCTTTTTTGAATGGTTAGAAATTAATGCTGAGGCGATGGCAAAACGGGATGAGACGGTGATGCAAACCCAAATTTTTAGAAGTGCTGAATTACACGTTCAGCATATTTCAAGCGGCGACCCCTTTGAATTAGGCTCGGCTCGTCCTTTGGATTTTGGACATTGGGCGGCTCATAAATTGGAATATTTGACCAATTTCGAGATTCGTCACGGAGAAGCCGTAGCCATCGGGATTGCCCTTGATTCAGTTTATTCGCATTTGAAAGGACAAATTTCCGAAGAAGAACTTCATCGAATTATCAAATTATTTAAAACTCTGGGATTTGAAATTTACCATCCTGCTTTAGCCGATAACGATAAAATAAACCTCTGGAAAGGACTCAATGAATTTAGAGAACATTTGGGCGGAGAATTGACGATTACACTTTTGGAGGCTTTAGGAAAAGGCGTTGAAGTCCACGAAATTGATTTTGAATTAATAAAAAAATCAGTCGATATTTTAAGTATATCGTAAGAAAATTCACCCTGTTTACATTTTCAGACAGATACTTTTTGGAATTTCGGAGTCTTTCGGAGTCCGACCCGAAATTCCGCTGTTTGAGCGCAGCGAGTTTCGGAATTTCTTGATTTTTTTGTTTCTTTTTGTATCAAGACAAAAAGAAAAAGACATTAAAATTGGAATAACTCTGGTAAAATTAAAAAGTGTTGGTCTATAAACTACTTATATTTTAATCAATTCCCATGCAAACCCCTTTCGGACAATTAACTTATTGCAGCAATATTCATACTGGCGAAGATTGGCAACATCATTTTTCGGTATTACAAGAAAATATTCCTTTGATTAAAAAGGCTGTTTGTCCAAATAAACCCTTTGGAATTGGGCTTAGACTGGCAAATCAGGCGAGTATTGATTTATCCGAATCGCAAAATCTGGAAAATTTTCAACAATGGTTAACGGATAATGATTGCTACGTTTTCACGATGAACGGATTTCCTTACGGTGGTTTTCATGATGTGGTGGTAAAAGATAATGTTCACGCTCCCGATTGGACAAATATCGAACGAGTAGATTACACCATCAGGATGTTCCGTTTATTAGCTCAAATTTTACCAAATCAATTGACCGAAGGCGGTATTTCAACCTCTCCACTATCATACCGTTTTTGGTGGAAAGATGAAAAAAGTTTAGCAAATGCGGTTCAAATTGCCACGCAAAATATGCTGTTAGTTGCGGACGAATTGGTGAAAATTGCGGAAGAAACAGGCAAAATCTTACACCTTGATATTGAACCAGAACCCGATGGAATCTTAGAAAATTCGGTTGAATTTATTGACTGGTATCAAAATGTTTTAATACCATCAGCTATCGAACATTTTGCTCAAAAGTCGGTTTCTGCCAAATCAGCCCAAGAAATTATTAATACTCACATTCAATTATGCTATGATATTTGTCATTTTGGGGTGAGTTACGAAGAACCACAACCTGCCATCGACCAATTAAATAATTTGGGAATTAAGGTGGGAAAAATACAGATAAGTTCTGCCATTAAAGTAGATTTTACGACTGACGCAGCCGCTAAATTAAAATCCATTGCTCAATACGATGAACCAACGTATTTGCATCAAGTTGTTGCACTTCGTGCGGATGGGAAATTTGATAAATATCCCGATTTAAAACAAGCCATTGATGGTTTTGAAGACGGAAAATATACCCAATGGAGAGTGCATTTTCACGTGCCGTTATTCTTGGAAAACTACGGATTGTTAAGTTCAACGCAGTCAGAAATTATTAAAACCTTAGCCATTCAAAAAGCAAGACCTTTCACCAATCATTTAGAAATAGAAACTTATACGTGGGGCGTTTTACCAGCCTCGGTGCAAGTTCCACTAAATGAATCTATTATCCGTGAAATTGCTTGGGTACAAAGTATTTTAGGAATTTAATTTTCTTACACAGACTTTATCAACATTATGCAAAAAACAGTAGTCATTGATATTGTAGGACTCAGCACGAGCCTAATTGGTGAATATACCCCATTTTTAAAAAAATATCTTTCAGAACATCATTTAACGCATATCAAGCCAGTTTTTCCTGCCGTAACAACCACTGCTCAAAGTTGCTATGTGACTGGAAAATTCCCCGATACGCACGGAATTGTGGGCAATGGTTGGTATGACCGTGAGGATAGTGAAGTCAAATTTTGGAAGCAATCTAATAAATTAGTGAAAGCCGAAAAAATTTGGGAAGCCGCCAAAAAGAACAATCCGAAGTTTACGTGTTCTAAAATGTTTTGGTGGTATAATATGTATTCTTCGGCTGATTTTAGCGTTACTCCTCGCCCACAATATCACGCTGATGGCGTAAAAGCTCCCGATTGCTATTCACAACCCGCAGATTTACGGGATAAACTTCAAGCTGAATTAGGCACGTTTCCACTTTTTAGTTTTTGGGGACCCAATGCCAACATTAAATCTTCTAAGTGGATTGCCGATGCTTCCATTTGGGTTGATAAATCCGAAAACCCAACGTTATCCCTCATTTATTTGCCGCATTTAGATTATTGTTTGCAAAAATTTGGGGTTGATTTTTCGAAAATTAGTAAAGAATTAGGCGAAATTGACAAATTAGTTGAAGGTTTAGTAAGCCATTATAAAAGCACTGAGGCAAACATTATTTTACTGTCGGAATATGGAATAAATAACGTCAGTCGCCCAATTCATATCAATCGAATTTTGAGAGAAAATGGTTTAATTTCTGTAAGAGTTGAGCAAGGTTTGGAGTTATTAGATACAGGAATTTCAAAAGCATTTGCCACCGCCGACCATCAAATTGCCCATATTTATTTTAATGATTTATCGGAAAAAGAGCGAGTTAAAACCATTTTAGAAAATACCGAAGGAATTGCCTTAGTATTGGACGAAGAGGGAAAAAAAGAACATCATCTCGACCATGAACGTTCGGGAGATTTAGTTGTGATGGCAGAGGCAGACGCTTGGTTCACTTACTATTATTGGCTTGATGATGCCAAAGCACCCGATTTTGCGAGATTGGTGGACATTCATAAAAAGCCAGGGTATGACCCCGTGGAAATGTTTATGAATCCTAAAAATCCACTCATAAAACTACGAGCTGCTTATAAATTAGCCCGTAAATTACTGGGATTCAGATACTTAATGGATATAATCCCTTTGGATGCAACATTGGTAAAAGGTTCTCACGGAGGAACATTAGCAGGTAAAGAATTCTATCCAATATTGATTTCTGACCAAAAAATTTCGGATGAAGATATTTTGGCAACCGATGTTTATGATGTGATGTGGAAGTCTGTTTTTGGGTAAATGACCTCCATAAAATGCAAATTAGCATTGCCACACAAAGGAGCATTAGAAGAAATGGTCTGTGAAAATGGGGTGTAGCTAATCAATAAACAGAAAGTAATAAATGCGTAGAGTAATTTCATGTTTTGTGGAATTATGATTGAGTTACAAAGAAAGGGGTTTTATTGGGTTTGGCAAGCGGAGGGGTGAAAATTTCGCTTTCATACCTCTTCAAACAAAACATCAACTGCCATTGAATTACTGATTAAGCCAATACTGTATTCATTGGGTTTTATGCCAAAAACACTTAATAAACTTATAAAAATCTGTTTACGTGTCCCCGTTAATTGCTTAAAAACTGACATTTTTTCTCGTAAATTATTGGCGTAACTTTTCGTCAAAATAAATGGTTCTACATAAAATTTTAACTCAAAAATATTGATTACATTATCCTTTCTGTCAATCAATAAGTCAATCTGTACGCCTTGTTGGTCGGCTTTGCCTTGGTGGTAATAACTACTGGTCTCTGAATAAATCCCAGAGATTCCCAAAGCCTTTTTTATTTGGTCAATGTGTTTGAGGCATAAATTCTCAAAGGCATAACCCGTCCAACATTTAAAAGTGGGCGTTTGACTAAGGTTTTGCCATGTATCTTTGGTAAACTGATATTTATTTTGATGTTGAATAAAATGAAGATAAAACAAGGAATATTCATCAGTAAGGCGATATAGGACATCTTTTTGCTTTTTACCGAAGGCATTATACAATGAAATAAAACCCGAATGAAGTAATTCATTCAAGTAACGACTTAGGTTTCCACCATCGGGCAAAGCCGTCTCTTTAATGATTTCTTGACGAGTTAAACCTTTCCATTTACTCCCCAAAGCATGAATGATGCTGATATGATGCGTTGCGTTTTCAAACAAAGCTGGATACAGTTTCATGAACTCATCATTAAGCAAACCCGTACTCGAAAAACAGATTTGTTCAATGTTTTGAATAGCACTTTTTCCAGCTTCCACTTCTTTCAAATAATGTGGAATTCCGCCCATCGCCATATACAATTGCGTAATTTGATAAGAGTCCAAAAATACCTCTTTACTTCTTAAAAACAGATTGGTTTCATACAAATTGAAGGGCATTAGATGGATTCTGCGAGTGATGCGATTATGAAGTCCGCCTTTGTTGTAAACCACTTGCTGAATCATCCATGAAGCCGCCGAACCACAAATGATGATTACCACATTTTTTTTGACCGCCCAAGAGTTCCAAAAATAGCTCAGACCATCCAAAAAGCCTGATTTTCTCCCTGCCAACCACGGTAATTCATCCAAGAAAATAACTGATTTTGTATCTGAATCAACGGATTTTTCCCAACATTCAATCAATTGTTGGAAGGCTTCGAGCCAATCTGCGGGCTTCTCTTTCGGGGTAATTTCTCCAAACGCATTCCGCAGGTGAATGGCAAAATTATTGAGTTGTTTCTTAACGGTTACATCTTGCAAACCCGTAATTTCAAAGCGAATTAAAGACTTATAAACAGAACGAACCAGAAAGGTTTTACCAACCCGTCGTCTGCCTAAGACAGCAACCAATTCAGCTTCAGGAGTTTCCAAAACTTTCAGAAGTATTTCTTTCTCTTTTTCTCGACCAATTAGCTCTTTTTTCATAAAATTTAATTATATATGGCTGAAAGTGTGTAAATATAAATACTTTCAGCCATATATAATTGAATTTTTTAGAATTTTTAGAAAAATCACCTTTTAAGTCTTTTATTGTTAGAATAACCCGCTAATAAATCTTCGGATAAGCCACTGGATTAAACTCACCCATCATCGCATAAACCGCATCAAAAACGTTCTCTGCGTTAGGTTTTGAGAAATAATCACCGTCTGAACTATACGCAGGACGGTGAGGAACTGCCGCCAGACAAAGGGGTTTTGAATCTAAATAACGATAGGCATTTTGTTCGTCCAAGACGTGCTGCATCATATACGCTGAACCACCACCTGGCATATCTTCATCGGCAAAAATTACTCGATTGGTCTTTTTGATAGATTCCACGATGCGGTGCGTTATATCAAAAGGCAAAAGTGTCTGAGCATCAATCACTTCCACCGAAATATCAAATTCTTCTAACTGACGAGCGGCTTCCATCACGATTCTGCACATCGAACCATAGGTCACAATCGTTACATCACGTCCCTCACGAATCACCTCTGGAATACCCAAAGGCACTCGCATTTCATGGAGATTATTTGGTAATTTTTCCTTCAAACGATACCCATTCAAACACTCTACCACGATGGCTGGGTCGTCTGAGTTTAGGAGGGTGTTGTACATCCCCGCCGCCTGTGTCATGTTGCGAGGTACGCATAGGTGTATGCCTCTGAGTCCGCCTAATAAAACTGCCATTGGAGAACCTGAGTGCCATATTCCTTCCAAACGATGCCCACGAGTACGGATAATCAAAGGAGCTTTTTGTCCGCCCACAGTACGATAATGCAAACAAGCCAAATCGTCCGAAAGCGTCGCAAATGGATAAAGAATATAGTCTAAATATTGAATTTCGATGATAGGACGAAGCCCACGCATGGCCGCTCCGATGCCCTGCCCCACGATGGTCATTTCACGGATTCCTGTATCAGTAATTCGTAAATCTCCGTGTTTTTCTTGCAATCCTGCGAGGGTTTGATTTACGTCACCAATCTTTCCAACATCTTCCCCCAAAATAAAAATTCGTGGGTCAGTCGAGAATAAATGGTCGAAGTTTTTATTCAAAATCTCACGTCCGTCCACACTGGGTGAATTTGCATCATATTGGGGAAGTACCGATGAAACTTTCAGCGGAGATTCATCTGAAATACTATATTGATGAGAATCAAAACGCTTAAAATTACCTTCCGTAGCCTTTGCCAACCATGCTTTCAAGCCTTGTTTTGTGGAGGTTTCTTCAAAACGTAAGGCACGCAGAACCTTTCTAATTGCCACCATATTTTCATGGTGGATGGGGTTGATTGCCTTGCGTAAATCCTCGGCAATGGCTTTAATTTCTAAGCCATTTTTGCTTTCCGAAGCCGCCTGATACATTAAAGAGAGGGCATCTTCACGCTCAGGTTTTACCGAATCCATGTAGGCACTCCATGCTTCTTTTTGAGCAGCACGAGCGGCTTTAATACATTTATTATCAATGAGTTGCAATTCTTCTTCCGTAGCGAATCCTTCCGCAAGAATCCACTCACGGAATTTAGTATTACAATCAAAATCTATTTCAAATTGAAGTCGTTCACCAGATTTGTAACGCTCATGCGAGCCAGAAGCTGAATGTCCTTGTTGTTGGGTAACTTCCTCCACGTGAATCAAAGACGGAATATGAAAATCACGGGCTAAGGCAGCCGCTTTTTGATAGGCTTCCATCAGTCCGACATAATCCCATGCTTTTACGGCAAAAATTTCAAGTCCTTCACCATCCTCATTGCGTTGAAAACCTGCCAAAGCCTTTGAAATTGATGATTTTGTGGTTTGAAATTCGGAAGGAACAGATATTCCGTAACCATCATCCCAAACCGACATCACTAACGGAATTTGCAAAACGCCAGCGGCATTTACGCATTCCAAAAACATTCCTTCAGACGTTGAAGCATCGCCAATGGTTGAGAAACAAATTTCATTTCCTCCACGAGTAAATTTGTTAGAAATCTCCTGCAAATCAGGCAATTGACGGTATAATTTTGAAGCATAAGCCGCCCCAACTGCCCGAGGCATTTGCCCAGCCGTTGAAGAAACACCTCCAATAGAATTGTATAATTTTGTTTGGTCGAGCCACTTTCCGTCAGCATCCAACCACCGAGTTGCATGATGATTATTCATCGTTCTTCCGCCCGTGTGTGGGTCGAATTCGATGTCTGGATGTCCGTATAGTTGTGAGAAATATTGTGTCCATGTCAAGTCCCCCACTGCCGCCACGATAGTTTGGTCACGATAATATCCCGAAACAAAGTCACCTGCTTGCATGGCACGAGCAAGGGCAATTTGACAAATTTCCTTGCCGTCTCCATAGATTCCAAACTTGGCTCTTCCCGCAAAAACCTCCTTTCTGACCAACATACTACATTCTCGGCTCATACGAGCAAGCTGATAATCAACCAAAACAGATTCTTTGGTGAAGGTAATTGTATCTATAAGTAAGTCGTTTTCCAAGGTAGGGGATGGGTTTAATGGGTTGTGGGTTGGTAGTTATTGGTTATTAGTTATCGGTTATTAGGTCAAAAAACTATACCTATTCAATTGAATTTGGTAGCAAGACTAATAACAAATAACAAATAACTAATTACTAAAAACCACATCAAAAATACAAAAAATTAATTAGTACAACAAACAATACAAGCGGAACGAACCACTAATCATCATTGTTAATGATTTGTTAAAGATTGGCAAAGATTTTGCAAACCTTTTTAAAGCATATACTTTTGTTTCGTGGAATTGAAAATAGCTTTGGGATATGAGCCTTAAGTATGAAATTGTCAGAATATTATAGAATAATAATCTGAATTTTTACTAACTAAATTTTCTCAAAATAAATTAATTCCAAACAATTTTTAAGTTTCAAAGGTGTTCTTTTTAGTGAAGCGTTAGCAACTGTTAATTATTCACTATTAATTATTCATTCAAAAAAGGTATCTTAAACAACAAAACAACATTAACAATGAAAAAATTATTTTTCGCATTCGCATTTTTGTTTGTAGCAACGTTTGCAAACGCACAAGGAGTTATCAAATTCAAGAACGAAGGTCACGACTTCGGTAAAATTGAAGAAGGTGTTCAAGCAACACATACTTTTGAGTTTACAAACACAGGAACCGCTCCTGTTGTAATTTCAAATGCTCAAGCATCATGTGGTTGCACAACGCCAGATTGGACAAAAGATCCAGTTATGCCAGGCAAAACAGGAAAAGTTACGGCTTCTTTTAATTCACAAGGCCGTCCAGGAAATTTTTCTAAGACTGTAACGGTTATCAGTAATTCAGAAACTCCACAAATTGTATTGTCAATTAAAGGAGAGGTGAATCAAAAGGCGGCAGAAAAAGCGGCTGAGTCAGCAACACCAGTGGCACCAGCAACGGCAGCAACTAAAACTGCTCCAGTGGCTCCTGCACCAGCACCTGTAAAAGCAGCCGCAAAGAAAAAATCAGGAAAGTAAGCAAGAGTTATTTCTTAACAATAGAATTCCCATGAGTGTATTTGACATTCGTGGGAATTTTTGTTTTATAAGCAATTTGCCAACAAGCGATTAATTCAGATACCATTTTCTTAGAAGCTGTTTAAGTTAAAATGTTGAATTGAAAAATTTGTTTTTGGGTTAATACTTCGTTACAAAAATCCTCATTTAGCGTTGCTAAACTGCGGTTTTGTAACTCGTTTTCACACAAAACCATTCTTTTTCATCTTCAAAAATTATCTTAAACAGCTTTTTAATAATTTTTGAAATAACTGTAAGGAGTTTTTGACTTCAACTTGTCTTTCTTTTATAGAGATGAGAATTGATAAAATGTATCAAAATATGGAACAGCAATACAAGAAAAATAGCACGAATGGTAGTAGAAAACTATTTGATAACTCCCCAATTCCACTTAATAAGGTAAATCAAGAGTCCGTAAAAACCTTTGAATTAGATGATGAATTGTATATTCATCAGGCATTAGAAAATAATGCTTTGCTTGGCTTTGAATTACTCTATAAAAGATATTACCAGCCCATGTGTTCGCACGTGGTTAAATATGTGGGGTCAAAGGAAGTAGCAGAAGATATTGTATCTGATGTTTTTTTTCAATTATATTCCAATAAAACGTTTTTCGAAATAAAAACATCCTATCGCTTATACTTATTAAAAACGGTCAGAAATAGAGCCTACAACTATCTCCGATGGGATTTGAGTAGAAAGGCTGATTTGAATGAAGCTTCACAAAAATCAATACTCGAAGACCAACATCCAGACCAAATAAGCCATTTTGAGGAATTGTACCAAGATGTTGAAGAAGCCATAAGTAAGTTGCCCATTGAGAGACGAAAGATTTACCTGATGCAAAAATTTGAAGGAAAAAAATATCAAGAGATTGCTAATGAACTTAATCTATCAGTCAAAACAGTAGATGTTCAACTCACCCGAGCAAATAAGTTTATTCGTGACCTATTAAAGCAGAAATGGACAATTTCAATCATAATAATTCCTTTATTTTTTTTGATTCTATAAATTTCATACGACAAAACAGTTCAATAGAAAGGGGGGTAACCTCTATAATAAATTAGAATATACATGAACTCAAATATAAATAAAGCATTCATATTTAGCTATTTATCAGGAGATACTACAGCTTTACAAAAACAAATGATTAATGAATGGGTAAAGGAACCCGCTAATGAAGAACTATTTTATAAATGGTTGGTAGAATATGAAACTCAAAAACCTCAATATCTGACTGATGTATCGAAGGGAATTGAACGTTTCCATGATTATGCCAATAAATTTGATGAAAACGCTGACTTTAATTATCCACAGCATTTAGAGCAAGAAGTACACGCTATTTACCCTTTGAAAAAAAGATGGATGATGGCAGCCAGTGTCATTTTGGGATTATTGATTAGTAGCTGGATTTTTAAAGATTCTATCATCTATCAAACCTATTCTACTGGTTTTGGCGAGACAAAATCACTTGTACTAAGTGATAATACAAACGTAACGCTCAACTCAAATTCTTCTTTAAGAGTACCTCGTTTTGGTTTTGGTTCAAAAACCCGCAAGGTATTGTTGAAAGGAGAAGCAAACTTTTTAGTAACCCATAAGTCTGATAATCAAAAATTTATGGTACAAACCAATCAAGGATTAGAGGTTGTTGTCTTCGGAACAGAATTCATTGTTTATGCTCGTGAAAAAAAATCAAAAGTTATTTTGAATAAAGGAAAAGTAATGTTACGTTATCAAGAGGGTACGATTCAAAAACAATTAACCATGAAACCTGGTGATTTGATAACGTTTGATAAAATAAATCATCTTAAAAAGGAAATAACCACTCAACCCGAAAAGTACGCTGCCTGGAAAGACCACCGATTCATCTTCGAGGATACGACTTTGGAAGAATTTGCGACAATCATGCAAGAAAATTATGGGATTACAGTAATTGTCAAAGACTCCACATTGGCAAATCGTACACTCATAGGCTCGTTTCGTGCCGATAATGCTGACGAATTATTACAAATTGTATCCGAAGTTTTTAATGTAAATATTAATAGAACGGGCAATACGGTGGTAATGACGGATAATTAGTTGTTAAATTCCCGTTCATTTATAGAAAAATTACTGATTACAAAATACCTTTTTTAAAAATTCCACATATAATTAATAAACATTTATGAAAAAATTAATTTTACCAAAATCATGCTGGATGTGTATGATAATAACTATTTTATTGTGTTCTGGTCAAATAGGTTGGTCACAGATATTTGCAAAGGCACAAAACAAATCTCCAAGAACAGAGGCGAATTCTTCTACAACTACACAACGGCTTAGAGCAGTTCTGAATGACCTCAAAAGTCATTATAGAGTTGATATTCTGTCGGAGGGTCGTTTGGTTGAGGGCATCATTATTCAAACAGATGCAGTGGATTACACGCAAAGTTTAGAGTATAATCTTGACAAAATTTTGAAGGTCAATGGTTTGAAATTCAAAAAGATAAAGTCAGATTCGTACTTGATTTTGGAAGATAAAAAACTCAAGAAATTCGTTGAATCAGATGCCCGATTTCAAGAGAATACCTCTTCCCCGCAATCCGATGAAACTCCATTAATTGCAAATATTGAGAAGAATTTGATTGTTAATGAAGAAGTAAAAGGGAAAGTAAGCGATGACAAAGGCGGTTTTCTCCCTGGGGTAAATATTAAAATTAAAGGTACTCAGAAAGGTACAATTTCGGGTAACGATGGTTCGTATAAAATTGAGGCAAACACTGGTGATGTATTGGTTTTTAGTTTCATTGGTTTTAAATCACAAGAATTAACCGTGAATGCAAATCAATTGGTTCTTAACGTGTCTCTTACCGAGAGTTTATCAAATCTTGGTGAAGTGGTAGTAGTGGGTTCTCGTTCAGCTACGGCTCGCACAAATATCAATTCAGCCGTTCCTGTTGATGTTATCACAACTAAAGAATTAAAGAATTTTTCGCAGGTTGATTTAGGGCAAATCTTAAATTATGTTGCCCCTTCTTTTAATTCAAATCGTCAAACAGTTGCCGATGGTTCAGACCACGTTGACCCAGCCTCTTTACGGGGTTTAGGTCCCGACCAAGTTTTGGTTTTGGTAAATGGTAAACGTCGTCATAGTTCTGCTTTATTGAATATTAATGGTACGGTTGGACGTGGTTCTGTGGGTACAGATATGAACGTTATTCCTGTGGCTGCCATCGAACGAATTGAAGTTTTGCGTGACGGTGCCGCTGCACAATACGGCTCAGATGCTATTGCTGGGGTAATTAACGTAGTTTTGAAAAAAGATGTGGAAGGATTTTCGAGTTCTTTAACACTTGGTCAAAACATGACTACGATGAATTATACTGCTCCAAATATCATGGGTGGAATGGATAATAAAAGCCAAAGTATTAATGATGGACAAGTGATTCAGTTTGATTTTTCAAAAGGGTTTCGTTTGGGAAAAGAAGGTAGCTTAACCATTTCAGCCCAATATAACGAACACGGAAAAACCAATCGTAGTGGTGAAGATAATATCCCCACAACCTATTTGGGAAGTAACGGCGGTTTTCCAACAACTCCAACGGGACAAGTTCAAAATGATTTCCGTAAAAATTTACTCGTAGCTGATAAAGCCATTGAAACTGCCAATGGTTATGACCGTCACAATATGGTTTTCGGCAACTCTTCTTCTAAAAACTTAGGTTTATTTTTCAACGGTGGCTTGCCAACGGGCAAAAATTCAGAATTCTATTTTTCAGGTGGTATCACATATAGAACTGGAAAAGGGTTTGGTAATTATCGTGTTCCAGTAGCAAGAAACCAACAACCCTTAAATGCGGATGGTTCGCTATTTTATCGTGATGGATTTTTGCCAGGCATTGGTTCTGAAGTACAAGACCAGTCCATTATTTTGGGTTATAAAACAAAGTTAGGAAAATGGAATATGGATTTGAGCAATACGTTTGGAGCAAATTCATTCGGTTTCTCTGTCTTCAATTCGGGAAATGCCACTTTGCCTAATGCCAATAATCAGCAAACCGAATTTGATGCGGGTAAATTGAAATTTGACCAAAATACAACGAACCTTGACTTTTCGAGATTGTACGAAAAAGTGGGAAGTATTAGCGGTTTGAACTTAGCATTTGGGGCTGAATTCCGTAGAGACCATTACCAAATTGTGGCTGGCGAAAAAGGTTCTTATTCGGGTGAAGTGAAAAACGTTCCCGTAGCACCCATCGTTGCGGGTGGATCAGCTTATAACAATGGAACTACCGTAGCAGCTCCTGGAGTACAAGTTTTTCCTGGCTATCAGCCTTCTAATGAGGTGAACAAATCTCGTACTAATTTAGGACTTTATGCTGATGTTGAAGGTGAAATTGCGAATCGTTTATTAGTAGGCATTGCAACACGCTATGAAAATTACAGTGACTTTGGCTCAAATTTCAGTAGTAAAATCTCAACACGCTTGAAATTAACGGAGAATTTTGCTTTCAGAGGTTCTGCCAGTACAGGATTTAGGGCTCCATCATTACATCAGCGTTACTTTAATAATACCTCTACACAGTTCGTTAGTGGTTTGCCTTCCAATACTTTAACCGTAAATAATGATGACCCAATTGCCCGTAAAACCATTGGCATAGATGCTCTTCGCCCTGAAACTTCGGTGAGTTATACCGTGGGGTTAACAGGTAAGATTGGACATTTATCTCTGACAGTTGATGCTTACCAAATTGACATACAAGACCGTATCGTTTATTCTGGGGCATTTTCTCGTGCCTTATTGGGCTTTTCCGCTACGGATTATGTGGGTGTAAATAATGTCAATTTCTTCGGTAATGCTGCCAATACTCGCACCCAAGGGGTTGACATTGTGGCAAATTTCAAGCAGAAAGTTGGTAATGGAAATCTATTATTAAATGCGGCAATCAATTTTAATAAGAATGAAGTAACTGCTATTAACAGCACTACCTTGATTGATAGCCCAGAGAAAAATGACCCCACTAAATCGCCTGATACGCAGTTTAAAAATTTACTTTTTGACCGTCAACAACGTTCACGTATTGAAGTTTGGCAACCAAATAATAAAATAAATTTGAGTGCTACTTACAACATCAATAAATTGAGCCTTTCAATAAGAGTTGTTCGTTTTGGAGAGGTAAAATATATTCATAATTTGGATACTGAAGCCAAAAAACCCGATGGAACTTATTGGAATACCCAATTTAATCGTGATGCTAATGGACAAGCCTACATTGACCAAACTTTTGCCCCAGTTTTGATTACTGATTTAGTGCTTGGTTATGCCCTTTCAAAAGGAATTCAGTTATCAGTAGGAGCAAATAATATCTTTGATGTTTATCCACAACAAATTTATATTGACCCTCGCAATGCTTACGGGTCATTGGATTATTCGTCGGGTAGAGATGCCTCAAATCGTGGTCGTTTGTTATTTCAGCCAAATCAAGGTGGCTACAACGGACGCTTTGCCTTTGCGAAGGTGAGTGCTAATTTTTAATGAATAAAACTAAGTATAACTAACACAATAGCGATGGTACATTTTAACAAAAATGTACCATTTTTTTACCCAAAAATTGAATAAACACTGGATTAAGCCTTGTTTTGAGCATAAATCCATTAAAAAACGGTATGAAATTAAACATTACTTGGAAGATTTTTATTGGTATGACGCTCGGAATTCTCGTCGGTTATATCCTAAATAAAACATATCAAGGAAATCAAGAAGCACTTGATTCAGCGAATACTTACCTCAATCTTTTGAGTAAGATTTTCCTTAGAATGATTAAAATGATTATTGGACCTCTGATTTTCTCTATTCTGACGGTCGGAATTGCCAAATTGGGAGACTTTAAATTGGTTGGAAGAATTGGAGCAAAAACACTCGGTTATTTTTATTTCGCTACTATTTTATCATTGCTTACAGGACTTGTGGCAGTAAACGTACTTCGTCCAGGCAAAATGATGCAAATTGATTTGCCAAAAGCGGGTCTTGATACGGGTATTGAAGTAAAGAAAATGACCTTAGAAAACTTCGTTACGCACCTTTTTCCTCAGAGTTTTTTTGAAGCCTTAGCTACCAACGAAATCTTGCAAATTGTCGTTTTTTCAGTCTTTTTTGGGATTGCTACCGCTGCTATTGGCGACCACGGGAAAATCATCATCAAAGCCCTTGATGCTGTGTCTGAAATTATGTTCAAAATTGTAAGCTATGTCATGGGGTTTGCTCCTTACGGTGTTTTTGGAGCAGTCGCTGCGGTTATTGCTCAAAAAGGTTTGGGCATTTTGAACGGTTATTTATACCTGATTATTTGTTTTTTTGCCACCTTAGCCTTCTTCATTCTGGTAGTTTTACCCGCAATTTGCTTTTTCGTAAAAATTCCGTTTTGGAAATTACTTGCTTACGTAAAAGATGCCATATTTTTGTCGTTTAGTACCGCCAGTTCGGAGGCTTCAATGCCTTTACAGATAGAACAATTAAAGAAATTTGGGGTATCAGAAAGAATCGTAAGTTTTGTTTTACCCTTGGGATATTCTTTCAATTTAGACGG
>JAYVIV010000163.1:0-29633 GCA_043769985.1 Arcicella sp. | reverse complement strand
GGTTGTTGGTACTTAAAAACTCTTTAACAAAAACTATTGATAATCAATTAGTTATACTGTTTTCAACCGCTTAACAAATAGCGTACCGCTCAGTAATGAATCTACAAATAACCATGAAAATAACTATTCCATAATTTTTCCCATTGAAAAGGCAATTTTTTGTACTTTTGAACTGTTTTTAAGTTAAAAGCGAAAAAATATGTTTCCAACAGTAAGCCCCAAAAAGCCCTCTGAACGTAAAATAGAATTACACAAAGAGGCACAAGCCTATAAAAAAATGATTGATGGTCAGGTTAATGACTTAAAATCTGACGCCGCCCGAATCGGAACAACCGCCTTGATAGTGGGTACGGCATTGGCAACTGTGTATGTAATTTTCAGTTTATTTACCTCCGATTCTGAACCTAAAAAGAAAAAGATAAAAATTGTTGAAAATGTTAACTTACCTGTGATTGTTGAAAAAGGTAAGGAATCTTGGTTAGTGTCCTCCATTAAAGGTTATATTGTTGCTTTTTTGATGGCAATCGCTAAAGACAAAATCATGGAAGCAATGACTATTTTAAAAGAAAATAATGACCCAAAAACTACTGTATAATTTACACGAGCGAAAAAAAATCGGTCAGAAATCTTTTGCCGTATTGATTGACCCCGATAAGGTAAATCTCGAAAATTTTACCAATTTATTAGACCTCTGCATTGAACACAATGCCGATTATATCTTCGTGGGTGGAAGTCTCATTACGAATTATATAATGGGCGAGGTGATTGCAAAAATCAAATCCTACACTAATATTCCCGTCATTTTATTTCCTGGAAATAGTTTACATATTGATAGTCAGGCAGATGCAATTTTATTATTGTCTTTAATCTCAGGAAGAAATCCAGAATTTTTGATTGGTCAGCACGTAATTTCTGCCCCTGTTTTACGAAAAAGTGGGTTAGAAATTTTGCCAACGGGGTATATGCTGATTGATAGCGGACTTCAAACAACGGTTTCTTATATTTCCAACACAAATCCTATTCCACACGATAAACCCGGGATTGCGGCTTGCACAGCCATGGCGGGTGAGATGTTAGGATTGAAGTTGACGTATTTAGATGCAGGTTCAGGGGCATTGAATCCAGTATCGCCAGAAATGATTGCGGCAGTCAGACAATCAGTTGATACGCCCATCATCGTTGGAGGAGGAATTAATTCGATTAAAAAAGCAAAAAATGCCCTTTCCGCAGGTGCAGACGTGATTGTGGTGGGTAATGGGATTGAAGAGAATATTGATTTGTTGAGGGAAATTGCTTTTGCAGTGAACAGTTATCAATTAGCAGTGAATAGTTAGCAGTAAGCAGTTATCAGTTAAAAGTAAACAGTAATCAATTTACAATTATCATCAAAAAGATAACAGTTAATGGGTTCAATAGTAAATAATTATCCAAAAATAAAAAGGGAGTTGTGAAGGATTATTTCCTTTGCAACTCCCTTTTTAACTGTTTACTGTTAATTGCTTACTGATAACTGCCAACTGTCAATACCCTCCTCTAAATTTATAAGTATCTGAAACTTTCTTAATTGCTACAATATACGCCGCAATTCTCATAGGAACTTTGTATTGTTGTGAAGTTAAAAACACCTTATCAAAAGCATCTTTCATAATCCTGTCCGAACGACGATTTACTCTGTCTAACGTCCATTTATAACCAATTCTATTTTGTACCCACTCAAAATATGAAACTGTTACGCCTCCTGCATTTGCCAAAATATCTGGCACAACCAAAATTCCTTTCTGATTAATTATATCATCCGCTGAAGCAGAAGTTGGTCCATTCGCTCCTTCGACAATCATTTTTGCTTGAATATATTGAGCATTTTCATTGTTAATGACATCCTCTTTTGCCGCTGGAACCAGTACGTCCACGTCAAGCATTAACAGCTCTTCGTTCGTAATTTTTTCTGCTCCTGGGAAATTTTCGAGTGTACCATTATTCAATTCACGGAACTTCATTGCCCCTTCAATATCAATACCTTTTTCGTTATAATATGCCCCAGAAATGTCAGAAATAGCTTTTATCATTACACCTCGTTCGTGAAGAAGGGCGGCAGCGTGTGAGCCTACATTGCCAAATCCCTGCACGGCGGCGGTTGATTTATAGGGATTAATTTTTAGTTTATCCATTCCTGCTAAAGCCGAAGTCATCACGCCTCTACCCGTTGCTTCGGTGCGTCCTAATGAGCCACCCAAAACTAAAGGCTTGCCCGTCACAACTGCGTTCACGGTCATTCCTTTTGCCTTTGAATATTCATCCATCAACCAAGCCATTTCACGGGGACCTGTTCCCATGTCAGGGGCAGGAATATCTTTATCAGGACCAAAAACATCCAACATTGAAACCGTATAGGCACGCATCAAACGTTCCATTTCTCCTGCCGACATCTCACGTGGATTACAAGCAATTCCACCTTTTGCACCACCATACGGGATATCTACAACGGCACATTTCCAAGTCATCCAAGCCGCTAAGGCACGAACTTCGTCTAAATTAACATCTGGATCGAAGCGTATTCCGCCCTTACCGGGTCCTAAAATATTTGAATGTAAAACACGATGTCCTTCAAAAACCTTGATAGAACCATTGTCCATCGTGATGGGTAGTCCCACTGTTACCTGACGAGCAGGAACTTTCAAAATATAATACATTTCGTCTGAAATGCCCAAGAGTTCAACGGCTTTGTCAAAGCGTTGCATCATGGATTCCAATGGATTTTCTTTGTCCTTGATAGGAGCTGGTTCTATGTAAGTCATTCTTCGTTGGATGAAAGGAATCATGAGAAAAGGAAAAAGAAAATATTCATATAAATTGTATAAGTTTCCTTCTTTTTCTTTCCTCTTATATCCTGTTTTTGCAAATTTACTATGTTTTGAGCGTATAAGTCAAGGGTTTCGTTTCTAAGTATAAATACTTGATTTTCAACTCAAAAGTATAATGTTGAGGTCATTTTACATTTTCCTTTTTAACTTTATGGTTAAGTAGTATTTTTCCCAAATAATCATTGGTTAAAGACTAAAATTAAAAAATCATAAAATTTAGAAAAAATTTAATTAATTCTTGAAATATTGATATTTCATTAAATTGAATTTATCTTTGTAAACTTTTTTAGTAAGAAATTTTTTTAGGGATAAATTATTGGAAAATGCCGCCAAGGTGCTTATCAGTGAACCCATAAACAACCCTATTCAACAAAAATGGACACATTATTAGAACAAAAAACCAGATATTCGAGTGAAGACCTTAAAGAGTTTGAGGGATTAATCACTATTAAATTAGAGGATGTACGTGGAGAATTGAATTATATTCGTGAGGCACTGCACAAACGAAATGACCCAGGCACGGACGTTACGGGTGGAAGTTCAAAATTGATGGAAGACGGAGCAGATAGTACAGAAAAGGAAAGTATGAGTCAATTGGCTGCACGTCTACAAAAATTCTCTTTACAATTAGAAAACGCTTTAATTCGTATTAAAAATGGCACGTATGGCGTATGTATTGATACTGGAAAATTGATTCCGAAAGAACGCCTCAGAGCAGTTCCACATACACAACAGACGATTGAAGCTAAGCTGTTGAAACAAAAATAATCTTTAATTGGTCATTAAAAAAGGTTTAAAATGAAGCAAATTGCTTGTTTTAGACCTTTTTTAGTTACGTGGCACATATAGTGTACTCTAACTATTTCAGGTTTATTAAACAGTCATTGCTCAATACAGATGTGTACTAAAGATAATTTGAATTACTACATTTTGTAAATAATTTATCTCGAAGTTGAGCAAAACGGCAAAGAATAGTATGGTAGATAAATAGAAGTAATATTCTGAAAAATCAGATAGCATTCCAAATTTTTCACAAAAAAGCCTCCATACGTATTGTATAAAGGCTTTTTTCGATTTTTTGCTCCCTCTCCTGTGTCCGAACCGAGTGAGATAACAATTTGAATATCAGCAACTTATAAAAAGGAATTATAACCTCGTAGTCTGTTTCGTACCTTTCAATTGTTTTACATTGGTACACTTTTCTTGATAAACTTCAAGTAAAATACCTTATAACTATCTGTAAATCAATTGATTAAACCCCTCTCGTACCTTTAAATTACCTCGTACCTTTTTTCGTACCTTTTTATTGGCTTTTTAATTAGAAGAGTTTTTCGTCTCTTTAACAATCTCCTCAATTTTTTTAAAGGATAATCCGAAAGATTTAGAAATCAATTCCATCGAAGCACCATTTTGAATGAGACTCTTAATTTGGTCAAACGTAATCTCTTCTCTCAATCGTTCAGTAGCTGTCATAAAAGGCTTTTTAATTAGAAGCATTTTTGATTTTAGCAACAATTTGCTCTACCTTTTTTAAAGGCAAACTTACTACATCTGCAATAAAAATGGCATCAAATCCTTTTTGAATGAGATTTTTAATAACGTTAAAGTTTGTTTCTTGTTGAAGTTGTTCTGTCGCTGTCATGGCAATATTAGTTACAATTGTTGAAACTTTGGTAAAGATAATAACGATTTCATTTGATGTCAAGTCTGTTGAGTTGTGCAAATAATAAAAAATGGCACTTATGAAATCGTTTTCGTGGGATGATTCTAATATTTTCAATTTTTCAATCAAAAATGACTCAATGGCTAATAATTTCTTCTTTTCATCCCGACTGTGTTTTAAAAGCATTGCCGTTGTTGAAAGAAACGTATTTTTGAAATTGGCAATTTGCTCATCTTCAAAATCATTGAGTGAGAAGAGTAAATAATCAAAATCAGGTAAAAACTTCAATAAATCTTCGTGAGGATTACCAAACTGACTTCTCATCGAAACTTTCTTCCAAGCACTTGCTCCGTGATGAATAACAATCGGAATCACAACGGTAGATTTCTTGGACTTTTTATCCTTCTTTTTTTGTTTCCGTTCCTCTTTGTAGGCATTGGTCATGTATTGAAGCAATTGCAATTCTGAGAAATCTTCTTGATATGACTTATGTTCAAACAGTAATGAAATCTTGGCGGGTTCACCTGCGTATTCTGCCTGATAAACCAAATCGGCTAAATGTTCTGAAAGTTCTTCATCAATAAAGGATGAATTCGATAATCTTAGCGAATCAAGATTGATTTTATCACGGTATTGTTTTGGTAAAACTTCTTCAATAAAACTCCTAACTACATCTATTCGAGAGAAAGAGGTTCTGAAAAATTTATCGTGTGGATTGATGATATTGGTCATGGGATAGTATAAAAGCGAGCATAAATCTGAGAATTCAAAGGTACAAACATATTAACAAATCATACCGAAGGAAAATATCACTTTTGTCACAGATTTGTTAAATATTTGTGACAGAGTGATAAGTAAAATCTTACTCTACCCGATGAAAAATTAGGATTAATAAAAAAAGGCTGAAATTTGTAGTTACGAAGCAACAAAAACAGCCTTTTAATGAAAAATATCATCGGTAGCAAAATTAAAAATTTATTTTCAGAAATCCCGTTAGCCAAGAATTTAGCCAGACAAAACTTTATTTCAGAGTTTACTCTTGGCGTTATAAAAAGTAGAAATGTACAATTTAAAGAGGTTGGGTTACATTTTACAACTGCTTCAAAAGTAGAGTCAAACGAAAGAAGAATTCAAGCATTTTTTAAAGATTTTGAATTTGATTATCAACAAGTTGCTATTCTTTTAGTAATGTTTTTACCCAAAGGTAAATTGAGTTTATCAATTGACAGAACAGAGTGGGACTTTGGCAAGTATCAGTGTAACATTCTCATGGTTGTTGCTCGACATGACGGAGTTGGAATACCTATATTTTGGGATTTATTAGATAACAAAAGTGGTAACAGCAACACCCAAAATAGAAAAGACTTGATTGGTAAAGTTATCTCATTAATTGGAGTAGATAGAATTGCAGTCATTGTTGGAGACCGAGAATTTATCGGTCACGAATGGTTTAAATACCTAAAAGACAGCAATATACCATTTTGTATGCGAATGCCAAAGAGTCATTTAATAACGTTGAGAAATACCAATATTTACTCCGTGACCGAGCTTTTGTCAACTCAAACTGAGCGATATTATCAAGACTGTATGATAGATGGTATTTGGTGTAATGTGATGTTAAAAAAATTACCTGATGGCGATTTTCTAATTTTGGCAGGGAGTTTTCCCGCTAAACAATTAGGTGGATTCTATCGAAGAAGATGGTCGATAGAAGTATTCTTTCAAACCGCCAAAGGGCGTGGATTTAACTTAGAGAATACTCATCTAAAATCAAGTGAAAAAATTAAAAAGCTTTTAGTTTTTGTCAGTATAGCGGTTGGAATATGTGTAAATATTGGCAAACACTATCACAAAAAAGTACAAAAAATTAAAATTAAAAAACACGGGTATAAATCCAATAGCTTTTTCCGAAAAGGACTTGATATTTTGAGAGAAGGTTCCAGAAATAACAACCAAAGATTTATGAAAGTTTGGGATGAATTTTTGAATGTATTTACTCGGTGGATTCAAATTCAACTATCTCATTATCAATACTTAACAAAAATCATCGGGTAGAGTAGTAAAATCTGTTAAATTAACTCCTTCTATTCACCGCATAATTTGCGGTGAATAGAGAATTTAATCACCGCAAAATAGTATTATTTACAAAAAAATGCTTGTTTACGAAAACGTGAACAAACGTTTTTTGTGAACAATTTAAAGATTTATTAAACTTATAAAAACGCTATTTATCCGAAACTATTTTAGCACTTATTTTCTCTTTTTCAGGTAATAAATTGCCTTCAGTTGCTCTATTTAGGCTTTATGTTTCATTTTATTCTATTGAACTAAATACTTGTAACGAAAGAAGAAAAATGAATACCACTTACTCATTCGTGAAGTAAAAAATTAGGCATAAAAATTGCATAATTACTTGATTATTAAACAGTTTTGTAAACTAAGAATAATTTTTTATTGTTACATACTTTACAATATGGATAAAATTATATTAATTTTGTAACATAAAACTAATCCCATCGCCATGTATAATATCACAATAGGAAATAATATTCGGAGTTTTAGGGAGCGTTTGAATCTTAGTCAAGAAGTTTTGGCTGATTATTTGGGGTTATCTCGCCCCATGATAAGCCATCTCGAAAAAGGAGAACGTACTGTTACTCCTGCCCATCTAACAAAATTAGCAGACCTATTTGGCGTAGATGAATATGACCTTATGGAGGAAGAAGCTCCTCAGCATTTGGCAAACATTGCCTTAGCATTCAGAGCAGACCAACTGTCTGCACCAGCCTTAGAAAGTGTTGCATCTTTTAAAAAGATTGTAAAAAACTATCTCAAAATCCACCAAGCCTTAGAACCTACAACGTTTTAGGGCTAAATTTTTTATTGTTTTTCATGAAAATTTTAGAGAAAAGAGCCAGCGAATTTCGTCAATCCAATGGACTCAGCGACCGTGATTGTATTCGTCTCAAAAGTCTTTTACATAAACTAAATGTTCTAACGGTTTTTAAGCCTTTGGACGATAGTTTATCTGGAATGGCAATTAAAGTGAAGGTAAAACCAGACCTTATTCATAGATTTATTTTGGTTAATAGCAATCAATCATTAGGAAGACAACATTTCACGATTTGTCATGAACTATATCATTTATATATTCAAAACGATTTTACTTTTCAATACTGTAATCCTGGCACTTTCGATAAAAAAGATATTGAAGAATATAAAGCTGATTTATTTGCAGCCTATTTTTTAATTCCTCGTGATGGGGTACTTATGCTCATAGACGACTGGGACGAGTTAGAACTCAATAAATTAACGCTACCAACATTATTGAGGATTGAGCAATATTTTTCATGTTCAAGAGCCTCACTTCTGTATCGTTTGGAAGAAATGGGATTAACTGACCGTAGTTTCACAGAACAATATAAAACTAATGTAAAAAAAGGAGCCTCTGCATACGGTTATAGCACAGAACTATATGAATACGGAAACCATAATCAGTTTGTTGGTGATTATGGCTCATTGGCAAAAGAGCTTTATGATGCAGAAAAAATATCAGAAAGTCATTATCATTCCTTGCTTTTAGATTTGGGAATAAATCTCGAAACACTCACATTATCAGATACTTATGAGTAAGATTATCATCATTGATACAGATGTAGTTTCTCACTTTATAGCCGCTGATGAGATTCTCTCCTTAACAAAAGTATTTCCACAACCTATCAAAATGTTAGATAAGGTTTTTGACGAATTGGCACGATACCCTAAAAAACAACAATTAGTTCAAAACTTGATTAACTGGAAGTATTTAGAGGTCATTCCGTTTCCAACAGATGAAGTGGTTATTTACCGTGAATATTTATACATTAAAAACAAACTCTTCAAAGGAGACGGAGAAAGTGCTTGCATGGCGGTTGCTCGTTTTCAAGAAAATATTCTGGCAAGTAGTAATCTAAAAGATATTGGGCAATATTGTAAAATGCACAATGTTGATTATTTGACAACCATGGATTTTCTTTGTTATGCCCTGAAAACAGGCTTTTTTGATGAAATTCGATGTGATAATTTTATTACGGCTGTGCTGAATCAGGGGAGTAAATTACCTGTAAAGGCAATGAAGGAATATATTTGTAGAGATTTAGCCTTTGTTTAGTTAGAGATACTATGGGTAATAATTGGTCATTATACTTTTGTCGAATGGGCTAAAAAAATGCTTGTTTACGTGATTGTAAACAAGCATTTTTTGTGAAAAATTTAATGATTAAACCACTATTTGTCCGAAACTACTTTTACTCTTATTTTCTCTTTTTCAGGCAATAAAAATGCTTTCAGTTGCTCCATTTCGGCTTTTAGTGCCATTATGTCTGAACTTGATTTTTCTAAAATAGCCACTCGTTTTTTCAAGTTCTCATTCTCTGTTTGTAGTTCAGCGGTTCTTTTTTCAAGGGCTTTAATGGCAGTAAAATTAATACCATCAAAATCAGCGGATGCAATGGTGGTGTCATTGCCAATTACGCCTAATTTATCTCGACCAAAAGCACTAAAAAACTCTTGTGCCATCGGACCATAATGTCTGAAACTCTTAGGGTCTTGTCCTTTATAATTCCATGTAACGGTTCGCATATTGGCTATTTTCTTTAATACATTTTCACCGTCAATGGGTAAGAAATTTTCTTTTTTTGTGCTGTCGGATATTGACGACCAACTATTTCCGCCACTATTTATAAATACGCCTGAACCAAAATTTGCACCTGTGTAAAGATAATAACCGTTCCTAAATCTGGAAGTAAAGGAATTAGAGGTTTGACTTGAAACAGTACCACTACTATTAGGAGAGTCACCAATCACAAAAGACCCTTCAAGGTATGCGTTGGTATTACTTCCCATCGCTGTTGAGTTATTTCCAGAAGCTGTTGAGCTATATCCCATGGCTGTAGAAGCAAATCCAGAAGCTGTTGTACCATTTCCTAAAGCTGTTGCAGTATATCCTGATGCGTTGGTACTGTTACCCAAAGCAGTTGAAACATATCCAGAAGCGTTAGAGTTATTCCCCATTGAAGTTGAAGCATAACCACCTGATATTGTTTGAAGTCCCGAAGCGAAACTTGCTGTTGATGATGCCGTAGTATAATACCCCATAGCTGTTCCATAAGAGGAATTTGATGTTACATTTGAGAAATATCCCATTACTGTTGATGCGATTCCAGTAGCTATTGTTCCATTGCCCAGAGCAGTTGAATTATCACCACTCGCAGTCGTATTATATCCTATGGCAGTTGAAGTAAATCCAGAAGATATTGTTCCATTTCCTAAGGATGTTGAATTATCTCCACGTGCTTTTGTAGAAACTCCGAGTGCGGTACTATTATATCCAGAAGCATTATTATTATTACCTATTGCAACAGAACCATAACCACTTGAACTATTAAAACTACCTATTGCGACTGCACTACTACCGCTTGCAATATTATTTACCCCCATGGCTGTAGAATAAGGACCAGTATTTTGAGCTGAAAATAAACTTGTAGAACCACTCCTAAATACTCCTTTTTGTGTCTCAAAGTAAGCACTATTTCCTACAATGCCAATAATAGGTGTCTGTGTTCCTCCATCATATTCTAAGGCTTGCCACTTAATTTTAAATCCTTGACCAACATTTAAATCACCATTTGTTTTAAATCTTATTAACAATGTTTGCCCATTATAAAATAAATCATTTGGCAAAACATTACCTGAATATTTAAATAAAATATTTGTTCCATCTGATAGTATTAAAGAATCTCCCGTTTGAATATCAAATACCTCGAAAGACAATTTAATACCTATACTATTACATCCCGAAAAATCTCCACGAGAACAAGGTGCAACAAATAAAGTGGAAGTTGTATTTATATTGCCACTCGGATAAGGTGCGTTTGGTCCACTTGGATCGTATAAAATTCCTGCAACGTTACGATACAGCATATCATTTAAAGGCATATTTTGAATATTGCTATTAGGATCAATAGTTGTTAATTTAGTTTTCGTGGAAACTAAAAACCCATCCCCTTTAATATCAAGACTTGTTTGAGGAGTCGCAGTATTTATACCAATCTTATTATTATTAGTATAAACATTAGTCCCATTCTGTAACCATGCACCGCTACTTCCACCATTACCCATATCTGTCCAAGCCAAGCTATTATAATACCAAAAAGTATTGGTTGTGGTATTAAAAACCATTAATCCCGTTGCGGGCGAAGTAATTACGGTGTGGTCAGCAACCCTTGGCATTAAAATTCCTTTTGCATTGGTGCTGTTAGATGCTTTAACATCAAGAATTGCAGAAGGATGTGGTGCTGAACCGTCTTTATTGATACCCATTTGAGCTTTCGCTTGAAATAACATTGAGAGTAAAATGGCGGTAATAAGATAGATTTTTTTCATTTTGTGTATTTGTTTAAGGTTAAAAATATGAACTGTATTATCTTGAAAATCAATTAATCATCACTCAAAATACTCCGCAGGACTCCGTCCATTCTTAACCGCTTCCTGACTTTGCCGTGCAGAACTAATTTCAACGCCATTGCCGTACAAATACCTAAAAACTTGGTCAGCACTTTGTTTTAAATCTCCCGTTACAAATGCTGCCATCGCCCATTCAAAATAGGCTTGTTTTGTAAATTGATAAGCCAGTTTAGGATTTACCTTCTCTCTAAGATTAAATTCTTTGACTAATCCTTGTAAATTACTATGTTTCCCATACACAAACCGTATCATTTCAATCTTCTGGATAAATACTTTATCATCCACTTTTTGTAATTCCTTCCAAACGTTTATGGTATCATTCATTTCACTGTAAATCAGGGACTTATAAATTAATGCTTCACTGTTTTGATTGATTTTATAAATATTATCGTAGAGTTTTAATGCCTTTTCGGGTTGTTGATTTCGGGTATAAACTCCTGCCAATTGCATTAAATTAATATGACGGTTTGGGGCAAGTTCTTTAACCTTTTCAAAACCCTTTATGGCTTCCGTAAAATTCACCCTGTCGCCTTCAATGGATGATTTGATGGATAATAAACGGGGATGCTCTGGGTGCTTTTCTGTTTCTTTATTTAGCATTTCTGTAACGGCTTGATAATAGCCCCCTTTCATTTCATTGGCAATCTGACTTTTTCCTACTTTCTCGGATAAAAAAGAAACTTGTTCCGCAAAATCACTCGTTCCAGTACCCGTAGCGTTGGCATAACCCGATTGAATTTGTTGAATAGTTTGTTGCAAATCAGGTTCTTGCATGATTTTTACGATTTGTTTACTCGTCCGTAAGGGTTGTAGATAACCGTAATAAAAACTAATGGATGAAAGTAAAACGCAAACGAAAATACCCCAAATTTTTAGCTTCTGAAATAGGTGTTTTTCCTCAAATTGTGTTTCAAATTGCCAGTAAGCCAAGACTATAAACACCGTTATTGTTCCCATCAAACTATCAAATCCAAAGAAATTATTGGTGAAATATGCCACGATAAGTCCTACGAATAAACCTTTTTGAATATTGGTAAATTTATTGGAACGTGTTGTAAACCAGAGCATTACGCCAAATGGAACGAGGAGAGATATTAACCCTAAAATACCTCCCGAAACGAGCCAATCCAAGAGGAAATTATGCGAACGGTCATACCACGGAGCATCATCGTACATTTGGGGTAGAAAGTGTTTGGCAAAAACGTATTGATAATTCTCTTGTCCCCAACCCAAAATAGGTTTTTCTTTGAAGCCTTCGTAGGCAATTTTCCAATTATTGAGTCGAGAAACGCCCGTGGTTTTGGAACTTGCTACTTTGACGAAACGGGATAAAAACACTGATTTTTCCACGAATTCAGAATTTTTAGCACTCCATAAAAGCGTGATTATTAACCCAAACGCCACCAATAGTCCACCAAATCCCCAACGGATTTTATTAGAACCTTTTTTTGAGAATACCGTGAAAATAATCACCACAAATCCACCTATGAACAAACCTAAAAATGCACTTCTGCTTTGAGTTAAAATAACTCCAATTAAAAGAATTGGAATTATAAAGAAACATAAATTTCTGATTTTGGCAGAAGCATTTACCAAGATAAAACCTACCAAAAACAAGTGTAGGATTAAATAAAGCCCTAAATACGTAGGATTTCCCAAACTTGAAAAAAGCCTTTCACCGCCTTTAATCAGTTCAAATTCTTTAAAAATCCCTACGCCTACACATACACACGCCACACCGCAAGAAGTTAAAAATAGGATGTGCCATTGTGGGGTTTTTTTGAGTGAATTACTCAACACAAAGAAGAAAATTAAGGCATGAAAAAGCCCTACGAAACCCTCCATCCGTTCCAAACCCGACCAAAAGCTACTTTGAAAATCATGCCCGCAAATGGCAGTCAGTAGCGTTACGATTCCCAAAACCAGTAAGGCAAGATTTAAAGGCGTTTTGCGGGGTACGTATTCAGGATTTTGAAAAGCAACCATTGCCCAAACGATTAACATAATATCCACCAATAAACGAAAATAAAGCGTTTTCTCGGTGATGAATGGAAAGGGCAGTTTATCAAAAAGCACCAATGGCGTGAGCGTGGTGAGGATAATAAGAACAGATAAAAGTTTTTTCATAATATGTGTTTGAAAGAAAAATGGAACGCAGATAAGACTGACCGTCCGTCTTGATGCCTACGGCAACGCAGATAAAAAAATCCTCTTAAATCTGTGCGGTTCGACGATTCGATTGCGAAGCATCTGCGTTATCTGCGTTCCAATAATTAAATCCCTAAACCAACTTTTCCTTTGACCGTTGGCGAGACATTTATAAAGTTTAGTTTTCCGTTAAGAATGATATTTTTAGCCTTAGCATCGTTAATTGGCACATTTACGGTGTGACCCGTTTGAATGGTTACGGTTTGGCAATTGAGGGGAACGAGATTACTTGTCCAAAGCGTAGCATCTTGCCAATTACCATTTCTTTGAGATTGGACGTTGGGATTTAAGGCAGTTATCCTCACGGGGGGAGCGTAACCAGTATTGCAGAAATAATTATTACAATTCACAAAGAAATCTCTGGTACTGGAAGCATTGATATAACGAATGGAGGACGTTGTACCATCATTCCATAACGTATTCATACCCGATTGACAACCAGCGGATAACGTGACGGGAGAACCCTCACACGTAGCAAGTCTAAAATCTGTAGTAGCTCCGTTTGATGATGCGGTGAGGGCAGGCGTAGGATTGTAGAAGTTTAAATAAATTGAATTTGAACTTCTATAAACATTACCGCATTTCATCATATTTAGGGTATAATTGCCTGTCTCATAAGCATTTAAGGAACTATTTGTAGATGATGCTGTGTAATTTGCTCCGTTTCTTGTCCACCAGTAAGAATCATAACCGCTTACGTTTGCGTATAAAGCAATGCTATTTCCTGCACAAGTTGATGTGGCGTTGTAAAGTGTGGTGGTGGCAAGAGCATATTGTGAAGCTATTGGACTGCCTGTTGCGATTCCGCTTGTTGTTCCGTTTACGTAAAGAGTAATAGTTGATGAAACATCAGGAGAAGTGTATGAATTGAATATTTTCAAATCATAATAACCCGCTGTAATATTTGTTGGAATTGTGACTGTTTTAAAATTTTGACCAGTAATGAGTGTTCCTAAATCATAATATCCTCCAATACTATTATAAAGTCTAACGGATGAAGTAGCATTTACAAAACTTGGTTCTCCATATAGTCCGTAATCAAATGAAATTGTATTTCCCCCACAAAACAAGCGGTTGGAGGTAGTTGGATTTATCAGGATTCTTCGCAATCCATCAAGATAATAGCGTTGGGATAAAGTTGAATTTAAGTTTGTCCGATAAGTTTTTCCATAATCCTCCATTCTCTGATATTGACCAGGCGAAAATCTGTTCCTACATCCATGATAATATGACATTAAATTTCTAACATCAGGATTATAATTTGAACAAAACCAGGTACAAAAAAGTACACATGATTTATCCGCTGGGTCGTAAGGTGTATCGCTTACTTCATCTCCGCCAGACTGATGAGTATGATATAAATTAAAATAATGCCCCATTTCATGGGGAATAGTCTCTGGAACAATAGTACTATTCCAGTCATTCCAGTCAATGTCTTCAGTTCTTATCACGATGATATTATTACTTTTAGGATTTAACTGGGTGGGTCGATAAGCATAACCATTTATTGGACTACAATCCGTTCCATAGGTAATTGTTCCAACAAAATAGATGTTTATTGCATTTGTTACATCTCGTCCATTTCTCAAGTTAATTTCGTCATTGATGTTATTGCAATAACTATCAAAATTATAATAATTGCTACTGTTAATATAATCAATTGCTCCACTTTGAACAAAAGTGATGTTAGCAGACGAATATCTTTGATTCAGATAATATAAAATGGTTGAAATTGAGGAAGAAATGTCTCGACCCGACCAATCTGTTTTAAGAACATTATGAAATTTAATGTAAACAGTAATTGCTCCCATTAAATTATTAGTAGTTCCCAAAGATTGTTTAAAAGCCTTTTCTTGCTTGATAATTTCAATCATTTCTTCTTTTGTAGGTTCACGAGTACCACATTCCTTTGGCGTAGGGGTCTGCCCAACCCCATCAAACCCCCAAAAAATAAACAACAAAACAAACCAAAAACGTAGAAAATTATTCATGAAAAGTGATTTTAAAATGTGAACCGCAAAGAAACGTAAAATTATTTATATTTTTTAGCGTAGAATTACCCTATTTATGACCGTTTAATAAATCCGATTCGTATTTTTCAGTTTTTTACTTAGAGAGACCTGTCAGGTTTCAAAAACCTGACAGGTCTCGCAAAGATTACGAATTCGTAACCTTTAAAATCTAAGTTATATAATTGTCGCCACAGTGTAGCGACAATTAACTCATTAAAAACTTGAATAAATTGCATCATTTTACGGATATTCTCTTCACTCACATCATGCCCTCAATTGTTGCATTGCAGACACACCCATTTGCTTAATCCCCAATCCCTTTCGATATTTGTCTGAACAAACAAATCCATCATCCGTGCAACTACTTATCCAAACGCCTGCCAAGGTTCTTAACAAGGCTTATCTCAAACAGAACGTTCAACAGAACGATATTCTACGCTTTCAGGACAATATCCACAAACTTTTTGAAAGGCTCAATCCCAACGAATCGGAGGAAAATCAGAAGAATTTGGTTTGTGATTTTTTGAAGGATTCTTACTACAAAGACCGCTTTGAAATCAACACTTCGGGGCGGGAGGATTTGGCAATTCACCGTGGCAAAACCGCTAAGGATGTGGTGGGCGTTATCATCGAAAACAAGCGGATTAATTCGCCCGAAATGATGACGGACACTCGCCCCAACGTGAAGGCGTTGCATGAGTTGATTCTGTATTATTTTGTGGAAAGGGAAGTAAAAAAGAACATCGAAATCTCGCACCTAATCGCTACTGATTTGCATAATTGGTACGTTTTTGATGAAAATGATTTTCGTAAAATCTTCTACGAAAACAAGGCTTTCAAGAAAATATATCAAACCAAAACCGAGCAAAATAAGGACAACGGTTTCTTTTATTCGGAAGTTAAGAAACTGATTGAAAACCTCACTGATTTGGAATTACCTTGTGCCTATTTCAGTTTCGACAAAACCAAGCGTTCTGATGCCGCCCAAATTGCTCTTTACAAACTCCTATCGCCCGAGCATTTGTTGAAACTTCCCTTTGAAAATGATGCCAATTCATTGAATCGGGAGTTTTATAATGAATTGCTCTATATCATCGGTTTGGAGGAAGTGAAAGATGGCGGCAAGAAAATTATTCAACGAAAAACCCCTCAAAATCGCTTAGAAGGCTCTTTATTGGAAAATGCCATTAATGAAATTGAGGTGGATAATGCTCTTTTTAATTTGGATAATCTCAATCAATACGGACAAAATCAGGAGGAGCAATTGTTTAATGTTGGCTTGGAATTATGTATCACTTGGCTCAACCGTATTTTGTTCTTGAAACTCTTGGAAGGACAATTGATAAAGTACCATCGGGGAGATAATTCCTACGCTTTTTTGAACGAAAGCCGAGTGAAGGATTTTGATGAACTTTCGGAATTGTTTTTTGAGGTTTTGGCTATTCCTACTTCCCAACGGAAGCCTTCCGTTACGGAGCGTTACGGCAATATTCCGTACTTGAACAGTTCCCTTTTTGAACTGACTGAATTGGAACGTAAAGCGGTGAAAATAAAGGATTTGAAAGACCGTTTGGGCGTTCCAATTTATGCCCAATCCGTACTGAAAGGTGATAAAGGCAAACGCAAACAGGGCGAAATGTCCACCGTAAAATACTTGTTTGAGTTCTTGGATGCTTATGATTTTGCTTCGGATTCGTCGGCTCAAATTCAGGAACAAGCCAAGACGATTATCAACGCTTCGGTGTTGGGACTTATCTTTGAAAAAATAAATGGCTATCGTGACGGTTCGTTTTTTACGCCTGGTTTTATCACGATGTATATGTGCCGTGAAACACTCAGGAAGGCGGTTTTAGAGAAATTTAACAGTAGCCCCCTAACCCCCGAAGGGGGAATTAAGACGTTCGATGATATTCTGGAACACATTGATTACAAGGATAAAGACAAACGCAAGCAATATAACGACATCGTAAATTCTGTGCGGGTATGTGACCCTGCGGTGGGTTCTGGGCATTTTTTGGTATCTGCCCTCAATGAATTAATTGCCATAAAACACGATTTGCAGATTCTTTCCTATCGTGATGGTTCACGGGTGAGAGACTATCAAATTACGATTGAAAATGATGAATTGATTATTTTGGACGAAGAAAACGACCAACTTTTTGAATACCGACTGAACGCTGCCAATAAACCCATTGAGCATTTACAAAAACTCCAAGAAACGCTTTTCCACGAAAAAGAAACCATTATCGAAAATTGTCTTTTTGGGGTGGATATTAACCCAAATTCGGTAAAAATTTGTCGTTTAAGGTTGTGGATTGAATTGCTAAAAAATGCGTATTATAGCCCCCCAGCCCCCGAGGGGGGAGTTAAAAACGGACTCCAATCGGACTCGAAAGTTCCCCCTTCGGGGGTTAGGGGGCTACTGGTCACCCTTCCCAACATCGACATTAATATTAAAACGGGTAATTCATTAGTCGCTCGTTTTGGTTTGGAGGAAGATTTATCTGAGGTTTTTAAGAAACAAAAATTTAGCGTAAAAGACTATAAACAAGCGGTTTACGACTACAAAAACTCTCCCACAAAGGAACGTAAAGCGGAAGTTTTGCGGTTTATTGACGACATCAAAAGCGAGTTTGTGCAGACTGTTTACAAGAAAGACCCCCGAAGAAAACAAGTCAATAGTCTTCGGGGACAATTGATGCTTTTGCAGACCCAAAACGTTGATATTTTTGGCAATAAGATTAAGGAAGATGCTGAAATTGAGACAATTAGGCTTGAAAAACTAATCGCCCAACGGGAAGCGGAATTAGAAAACGCTATCAACTCACCCATTTACAGAAATGCCTTTGAATGGCGTTTTGAGTTTCCCGAGGTGTTGGACGAAGAAGGGAAGTTTGTGGGTTTTGATGCGGTGGTGGGGAATCCTCCTTATGTAAATTTCAGAGATATTAAGAATATTTCAGAGAAAAATCATTTACTAAAAACCTATCAAGTAGCTGAATATCAGTCAGATTTATTCATACTTTTTATTGAATTAGGGTATAGTATTTTATCAGGGGGGCATTTCAGTTTTATAATTCCCAATTCAATAACCAATAACCTTAACAATACAAAAGTAAGAAAATTTATCCTTGACAAATCTACAATTAATAACATTGTAAACACTCCGACAGGCGTTTTTCCTGATGCAACGGTTGATACAGTAATCTTACTAACTCAGATGTCAAAACAAGAAAATTCAGTATTGAAACCATTAAATTGTATTTCTGAAACATTTGTAGAACTACCTGTTATTGAACAAGTTATATTTGAAAACAACGATAATTACTTCTTTGATTTTCTTACAAATGATGAAACAAAAACACTTTTAATCAAGATAAAAACAAATACAATTTCACTTGATAAAATTACAGATTCATCAAGTGGAATTAAAGAATATGAGTTAGGGAAAGGAAAACCAGCACAAACATCTGAGGACTTAAAAAACAAAGTGTTTAATTCAAAAGTAGCATTGGATTCAACATATCGAAAACACATTGGCGGTGGCGATATTGAACATTATTTTGTCAATTGGAAAGGAGAATATTTAAAATATGGGGCTTGGATTGCAGCACCGAGAGACCTAAAATATTTTGATAAAAGTAGGATTATAATTCGTGAAATACCAAGTAAAGGTAAAATTAAAGCTGCATTTACAGATGAATCTTTTACAGTTAAAAATACGGCTCATATTTTCATTCCTAATAAAGAATTTGACGCAAAATTTTTGATAGGTATTCTAAATTCAAAATTGATGGGATTTTATTTTATAAATAATTTTTCTGAACATGATTTAGTTTTTCCAAAAGCTAAAATAGGTCAATGTAGAGAACTTCCAATTCCCAAAATAGAGCAAATGGAGCAACAACCCATCATCAATCTCGTAGAAAAAATCCTTTCTCTAAAATCAAACAATCCCCAAGCGGACACGCAAGTATTTGAGGATGAGATAGATGAGTTGGTTTTTGGGTTGTATGGTTTGTCGGCAGAGGAGCGGGCGGTGGTGTTGGGTGGGTAAGGGAATTAGACCTGACAGGTTTTTAAAACCTGTCAGGTCTGAACAGTCAGGTCTGAACGGTCAGGTCTGAACAGTCAGGTCTGAACAGTCAGGTCTGAACGGTCAGGTCTGAACGGTCTAAATAGGTTTAAAAATAAACAAAATAACCATGAACAAACCAGAAATTATATTAGAAGAAGGAAAATATTATCACATTTATAATCGTGGAATCAATGGTACAAACCTTTTTTATGAAGAAAGGAATTATACTTATTTTTTGACTAAATATGCCCATTATTTAGGTGAAGTGTTAGACACTTATGCTTATTGTTTAATGAAAAATCATTTTCATTTGTTGGTGTCTGTGAAACCAAATCTGATTACAAACCCGACTACAAACCTGACAGGTTTTCAAGACCTGTCAGGTTTAACAGGTGTAACAAATCCGATTGTAAACCCGACAGGTCTTCGAGACCTGTCGGGTTTAAATGGTTTAAAAGATTCAACAGGACTACACAGTCCAGACAGAATAGTGAGCAAAAAATTTTCTGACTTTTTTAACTCCTACTCCAAAAGTATTAATGTTACTCAAAACCGTACAGGCGGACTTTTTGAAACGCCTTTCAGAAGGATATTGGTTGATAGTGATGCCTATTTTAGTCAATTGATATGGTATATTCACTTTAATCCTCAGAAACATGGTTTCGTTAAAGATTTTCGAGAATATCCTCATTCATCGTATCATAGCCATTTATCCGAAAAATCAACGAAGTTAGAAAGGGAAAAAGTGATTTCGTGGTTTGGTAATAATAATACTTACACTTCATTTCATAGCACACAGCATGATGAAAGCGATTTTTTCAAATTCTTGTTTGAAAATGATTAATATCAAATTAGGAAGACCTGACAGGTTTTAAAAACCCGTCAGGTCTCGTAAGTATTTGAGGATGAGATAGATGAGTGGTATTTCCACTGTGGCAGTTCCACTGAGGGCTTTGGGTTGTGTGGTTTGTCGGCAGAGGAGCGGGCGGTTGTGTTGGGTGGGTAATGTTGAAGGATTAGTATTGTTCATAAAAACAATAATTATAGCGAGAAATAGCTTAAATTAGCACAATAAATAAATATTACTATGGATTTACAATATGTTTCTGATAATGAAGGTAAGCACACCGCCGTACTGATTCCGATTGAGGAATGGAATTATATTATTACCAAGCATGAAGATTTGAAAGCCTTAGAGATGCCAAAACCAAGTGGTATCCAAAAGAAACTTTCTGAAAAATATGCTGGAAAACTTCCTGCTGATATTGCAGATGAATTACAAAATTATGTAACCAAAAGCCGTGCTGAATGGAACGACAGTATTTAGCGGTTCGCCGCTGCGATTGATACTAATGCCGTGATTGATTATCTTGGCGAGAAACTTCCTGCTTCGGGCATGGAATTTATGAATGGCATAATTGATGCTGTGCCAATGGTTTCGGTTGTAACTAAAATTGAAGTTTTAGGATTTAACGCTCCTGCTGAACATTACCAATTGCTCAAAGATTTTATGGATGATGCTACTCTTTTTGCTTTAAACGATGAAGTCATTGATGCCAGCATTGAAGTTCGTAAAAACCATAAAACTAAACTACCCGATGCTATTATTGCTGCTACTGCATTGGTAAAAGGTTTAACCATCATATCTCGAAACACTAAGGATTTTCAGAATATTGAAGGGTTGGATTGCGTTAATCCTTATGATTTATAAAATAGGCATAAGACAATGAACAATTTTTTTGAGGAAATGAAGGCGTATTTAGAAAATACTCCTCATGCCGAAGTTGAAAAAATGTGGGCTAAATATAATATTCCAGAGAATAATGTAGGTCCAACAATGGAAGTTTTTTTGAAAGAAGCAATGTTCTGATCATTGTAGCTCGCAAAAGCCGATATACGGAAGTTCAAAAAAACATAATAGATACTAATTTTAGCCCGAAATTCTCTTCGGGCTTTTTTTTACCTAAAAAATCTCAATCAATATGCAAAAGCTTCATTTTCAATTGTCACTTATCAATTTGATAAAGTAGAGATTGATTTATCAAACCATAAAAGTAATGACTTATCCGTCAGTTAAAGTAGGTCGTAATTCAGAGTTTGAAATTCAACAATTATGGTACTAATAAATCCGAATTAGAAAATCATCAAGCCAAAGAACGGATTGAATCCCTCACAGGTATTCAATCCGTTCTTTGAGTGCAGTCAAATCGTTTATAAAAAGAAATGATTTTAAGAGGTCATATTCCTTCAAAAGCTGATGTCCAAAAACAGGAGACTTATTTAACGGAAACCTTAAATCCAGCTATTGAGAAGGCTAAAAATGGAGAAATTTATCTCTTATTTCTTGATGCTGCTCATTTTGTAATGGGAGTATTTCTATTAATGCCCGATACCAACACTGTAGTTTTATCAAAGAATTAGCGAATGGCAGCTTAAAATGGAGGTAGTCATTTAAAGGTACGAGGTAAATTAGTTTTAGGGTACGAGTTAGAAGTTTTGGCATTAAAAAAGCCTTAAGTCGTGTGATTTAAGGCTTTTTGCTCCCTCTCCTGGGCTCGAACCAGGGACCCCATGATTAACAGTCATGTGCTCTAACCAGCTGAGCTAAGAAGGATTGTTGTTAATCGTGATACAAAATTACGACTTTATGACTTATGGTGCAAATGATTTTTTGAAAAAATATTAAACTATCTTCAAACCATTTGATTATCAGTTTTTTACCTGACAAAATAAATTATGTCATCGCTATGTGAACCACCAATTTTGTCTCGAAAAACTCTTCTTCAAAGTATTCTGATATTTCAAAAATTCTTCCTTTCTTGCCTAATTCTTTTAACTCTTCCTTCAAATCGCCTCCTTTCAAACACAAAATACCGTTTTTGTATTTGTTATAATTGTTGATATTAATCTTGCCTTTTACCCAACCATAGAAAGGCAACAATCTCGTCACCGCCCGACTGACCACAAAGTCAAATTCTCCTTCCACCAATTCGGCTCGCATTTGTTCAGCTTTGATGTTTTCTAAACCCAAAGCAGTTGCAATTTCATTTACTACTTTTATCTTTTTACCGATGCTATCTACCAAAAAAAATTGACAGTTTGGGTATAAAATTGCTAAAGGTATTCCTGGAAAACCTCCTCCTGTACCTACGTCTAAAATCTCGGTAAAGTCTTTGAAATCAACTACTTTGGCGATGGCTAAGGAATGGAGAATGTGTTTTTCGTAGAGATTATCAATGTCGGCTCTCGAAATAACATTGATTTGGGCGTTCCAAGTAGTATATAATTCTCCTAATTGTGCAAATTGTTGCTTTTGCTTGTCAGTAAGTCTTGGAAAGTATTTCTCTATAATTGATGAATCGTTCATGTTGTTGCAATGAGTTAATGATGGAGTGGGAGAATGATAGAATATAAAAATGGCACAATAAATAAGTAGATAGAAAGTAATTTTACGAACAATAAATACTCACTAATTCTATCACTCTATCATTGAACCTACCTCCACCTCATTTTTTGTCTTCTTGGAATAAAATTATTGATTCCCATAATTAGGAAATATAAGGCAAAGATACCATCCCAAAAGGGTAATGTAATAACTTCAAGAGTATTATCTAAACGTTTATTGGCTTTTGAAAATACAATCCACTGACTAATTAATCGAAATAAAAATACTACTAATATCCAGTAAACCAATGATTTACAAAAAAATAGAGGTATTAAAATTAGGGAACAAAGCCACGTTAAAATTTGACTTGCGGCTAATCCTCCTAAATTAATTTTATGCTGTAATTTATAATATTTACTGACTGAAAGGTGCCTACTTTTTTGCCTATACCACGTTTGCCAAGTAGTTTTTGCAAAGGAATACATAAAGGTTTCGGGGTTTATGCAGACGGCAGTATTTTCTTCATTGGCAACATCATTCATAAATAAATCATCGTCGCCTCCCACAATATTAGTATGCTTTGCAAAACCTTTATTTTTCAAAAATAAGGATTTTCTATACATCAAATTTCTCCCAACACCCATATAAGGCATACCCGTAATAGCAAAAGAGAAATACTGAATGACGGTATTAAAAGTTTCATAACGAATAAAATTATTCAAAAATCCTTTCTCCTTAAAATAGGGTGAAAACCCTAAAACTATTTCTTTATCGGGAGTCAGACATTCTGCCATTCCCGCAATCCAACGGTCACTTTGAGGACGACAATCAGCATCAGTTAGGAGAACATTATTGTATTTAGCCGATTTAATTCCAAGCGTTAATGCATATTTTTTGGAGGATAAATGATAAGGCGTTTCGTCCACTCGAAGGAATCTAACCTTTTGATATTCAGTGCATTCTGTCAATAAAAAGTCAAAAGTTCCATCCACTGAACGGTCATCCACAATGATAATTTCAAAGGTTGGATAGGATTGATTATTAAGTAATGGAAGCAGCGATTTTAGATTCTCCAACTCGTTCCATGCACATACGATTACTGACACGCCTTCTGGCTTGCGAGTTTCATTTTCGGGCGTTTCGTATTGACTTAATTTAGTGAAAATAAAAAAAATAAAATATAGTTGAAACGCAACGGATACAATAAAGATGATGAGTAAAAGTATTACCAAAGTAGTCTATATCAAGGAGTTAGTAAAATTGGAGTGCAAAGATAGTACTTTAAGAAGTAGTTTTTATGATTATGTCGTAATTTTGCACGGTGTTAGGTATGAAATATGGGGTACGAGGTATGAAAATGGCGATTTTTCGTTGAAACCCTATTCCCTAATCCCCAACCCCTAACCCCTAAACAATGACTTTCGATATACAAACCACCGACCCCAACTCAAAAGCACGTACTGGGGTAATCACAACCGACCACGGACAAATCCAAACGCCTATTTTTATGCCTGTAGGCACCGCAGGCACCGTAAAAGCCGTTCATCAACGAGAACTTAAAGAGGACATTAAAGCCCAAATTATCTTGGGAAATACCTACCATTTATACCTTCGCCCACAATTAGATATTATTGAAAAAGCAGGGGGACTCCATAAATTCAATGGTTGGGATAAGCCAATTCTGACGGATTCGGGAGGCTACCAAGTCTATTCATTAGCAGGAACTGGACGAAAAATTAAAGAGGAGGGTGTAACTTTCAAATCTCATATTGACGGCTCAACGCATTTTTTCACGCCAGAAGGTGTCATGGATATTCAGCGAATTATTGGGGCAGATATTATGATGGCTTTTGATGAATGTACACCCTACCCATGCGAGTATGGATACGCCCGTGAGTCGATGGAAATGACCCATCGCTGGCTCAAAAGATGTTGCGAACATTTTGATAAAACTGAACCTAAATATGAATACAGCCAAACACTTTTTCCCATCGTGCAAGGCAGTGTTTATAAAGATTTACGAGTAAAATCTGCCGAAGTAATTACCAGTTTTGAACGTGAAGGAAATGCTATCGGAGGATTATCAGTAGGTGAACCCGCCGAGATGATGTACGAAATGACGGATGTAATTACTGATATTTTACCGAAAGATAAACCACGTTATTTGATGGGGGTTGGCACTCCCGCCAATATTTTAGAAGGAATTGCTTTGGGTATTGATATGTTCGACTGCGTGATGCCTACTCGCAACGCCCGCAACGGAATGTTATTCACCACAGAAGGAACAATTAACATGAAAAACGAAAAATGGAAAGATGATTTTTCTGTAATTGACTTAGGATTAGATTGTTATGCCAGTAATTTTTATACAAAAGCCTACGTTAGACATCTCCTAAAAGCCGATGAAATGCTTGGTGCTATGATTTGTAGTGTTCATAATTTAGCCTTTTATTTATGGTTAGTCGGGCAAGCAAGAGAGCAAATTCAAGCAGGTACTTTTAAAGCTTGGAAGGATAAAATGGTTATACGATTGATGCAAAGGCTATAACCGTTTGATAGATTAGATATGACTAAACCAAAATTTATATCTACTTTTGCGTAAAATTATTCACAAAATCATTTAGAAATTAATACTTATAATGACCCGTTTCCTAAAAAGTATTCCTACAAGATATTTCCTATCATTTTCACGACTGACCTTATTGTTATTTTTGTCGCTGATTTCTTTGAGTTCATTTGCTCAAAAGCCTAAAATTGATGATTTAACGGACGACCAAATCAAAGAGTTTCTGCAAAAAGCTCAGGCAAGCGGTATGAACGAATCACAAATTGAAAAAGCGGCTTTGATGCAAGGATATTCCCCTGCGGATGTCGCCAAAATGCGTGATAGACTTAATAAAATCACCAATGAAAAAGCTAATAAAAATACGAATGATGCTGAAAATGGTTCTCGAAGAACTACTCCTATTCAAGCGGGAAATAAAATTGGAAGTAATAAAACAAATGATAATAAAGACATAAACTCAAATAATGAAGATGGAATGTCAAAGGATTCTGTGATTGTTGATGTTCTTAAACCCAAAGTTTTTGGTATGTCAATGTTTGCGGCAGGCGGATTATCATTTGAACCAGATTTGCGGATTGCGACTCCCAAAAACTATCAATTAGGTCCAGATGATGAACTGAATATTGATATTTTTGGAAATGCTTTGGATAATTATAAAGTAAAAGTAAGCACCGAAGGAACAATCAGAATTTTAAACCTTAGTCCAATTTATGTAAACGGACTGTCCATCGAAGCGGCATCTGAAAGAATTGTTGGTCGTCTTAGACAATTATACCAAGGAATTAATATGCCTGGTAGTGGAGTATCAGCTCAAATTACTTTGGGAAATATCAGAAGTATTAAGGTAACAATTACGGGTGAAGTTACTAAACCTGGAACATACACTGTTTCCTCATTATCAACCATTTTTAATGCCCTTTATGCCGCAGGAGGTCCTTCCGAGAATGGTTCTTTTCGTAATATTAGAGTAATTAGAGATAACAGAGTTGTAAAGATTTTAGATTTATATGACTTTTTATTGCGTGCCGACCAAAAAGATAATATTAGACTACAAGATCAAGATGTTATCAGAATTGCCGAATATGAAACCCGTGTTGAAGTATCAGGAGAAGTGAAACGTCCCATGATTTTTGAAGTTGAAAAAACTGAAACGTTAAAAGATATTTTGCGTTTTGCGGGCGGATTCACTGACAGAGCCTACACCTATATCATTGGCTTAAAAAGAAATACCGCCAGAGAATTAAAATTGATTAATATTTCACAAGACGAAGTAGGTGCTTTCACACCCCAAAGAGGTGATAAATATACGGTTGGAAAGATTTTGGAAAGGTTTGAAAATAGAGTAACTATCAAAGGTTCTGTTTTTAGAGATGGAGATTTTGCTATTGAGCCAGGCGTTGGAACTGTGAAGGAATTAATCAAAAAAGCCGAAGGTTTAAGAGAAGATGCTTTTATGAATCGTGCAACTATTAGTCGTCAGAAAGAAGATAATGATGTAACAGTTATTGCGTTTGATTTGGGGAAATTAATGCGGGGAGAGATTGCAGACATTCCTTTGAAAAGAGAAGATGTTATTATTATTAGAAATATTAAATCTTTAAGAGAGAAACGAATAATTACCATTGAAGGCGAAGTTAATAAAGTTGGTAAATTTGATTATGTTGAAGGTCTAACTATTGCCGATGTCATTGTTTTAGCTAATGGTTTTACGGATGCGGCAAGTAGTGCTAAGATTGAATTGTCAAGGAGAGTAAAGGATGATACAACGGGATTAGAAACTAATCAAAATGTCAGAATTGAGGCGTTTGAAATTGATAAAGACCTAAAAATCAGAGCTGAAGATGCCAGAGTAACTTTAAAACCTTTTGATAAAATCTATGTTAGAAAATCACCAAGATACGAAAATCAAAAGTCTGTGTATATTGAAGGAGAAGTAAAATATCCTGGTGCATATACCATCAAAGATAAATCTCAAAGAATTACAGATTTAATAGATTTAGCGGGTGGCTTGAAAGATGGAGCCTTTCCAAAAGGAGCAACTTTCAGCAGAGATTCAACGAAAATTGCCATTGATTTATCCATTATTCTTCAAGTTCCCACGGTTACAGAAAACATTTTATTGCTTGATGGTGACCGCTTATTTATTCCTCGTGAATTGCAAACGGTTAAACTTTCAGGTGAGTTATTAAATCCAATATCAGTAGCTTATCGCCCAAATCAAAGCGTAAAAGATTATGTTGCACAAGCAGGAGGATTTACTGAAAAAGCTTTAAAGAGAAGTGTTTACGTGAAATATGCAAACGGATTTTCAGACAAAACCAAAACATTTTTGTTTTTCACTACCTATCCAAAAGTAGAGCAAGGTTCTGAAATTATCGTTCCAATAGAAAGGGATGACCTTTCAAGCAAATTATCTACAGGAGAAAGAGTTGCCCTTCTCGGATCACTTTCATCACTTTCTTTGGTGATTATCAGTATTGTTAATGCCTTAAAATAATTATAATCCATTGGAAACGAACCAAATACAAGAAAATACTGATTCAGAAATGACCATTGATATTGGTAAGATATTCAAAGTTATTTCAAAAAATAAATGGGCTATTCTGATTGCTACTATTATTTCAGCAGCCTTGGGGATTTTTATTGCCATTAATATCCCAAATGAGTATTCTTCTCAAGTTCAAATTTTACCCGAATTAGAATCAAAAGATGCGGCTGGAGGATTAAGTAAATTCAAATCTTTGGCTGGTTTAGCAGGAGTTGATTTGGGCGGTATGGGTGGTACGGACGCTGTTCGTCCAGATTTATACCCTAATATACTTCAAAGCACTCCGTTCTTAATGGATGTGATGAACATGAAGGTTTATGCCTCTAAATATAAACGAACAATGGTAATGTCAAAGTTTATGGAAGAGAACGCAAACCAGGCTTTGGCAACCAGACTTTTTGGCAAATCTGAGGAAAAGGATAAAGATGCCTTTGTAGTCAATCCCAACACAATTCCGATTGAGACGATAAGACTTGATAAAAAACAAGATGACCTTATCAAAGAATTTCAGAAACGTATTGGAACAACATTGGACAAAAAAACGGGAGTCATTAGTATTGCCGTGAAAATGCAAGACCCCGTTATTGCTGCAACAATTGTACGGTATGCACAGGATTATTTAACTAAATATGTAGTAACATATCGCACGGAGAAGACTTTAAAAGACATTAAATTTTTGGGAGATCGCCTTGATGAAGCCAAAAGACGATATGATAACGCTCTTTATTCATATTCGAGTTACCAAGACCGCAACAAAGGGTTGTTCTTGAATATTGCAAAAGATGAGGGAAAGAAATTACAGTATGAGGTTGACTTATCTTACAATTTATACTCAGAACTTGCCAAGCAATTAGAAGAAGCAAAAATCAAAGTCCATCGTGAAACGCCCATTTTCAAAGTACTTGAACCTGCTCAAATACCCGTACAAAAGAGCGAACCAAAGCGTTCAGTAATGGTTTTAGGGTTTGCTTTTTTAGGGTTGATTTTGAGTATGTTGATTGTCTTAATAAAAAATTATAAGTCATTGGGAATATTCGGATAAAATAAACTCCTAATGAAATTTAAAACTATCGTACGAAATCTTGGAGCCAACCTTCTGATAACTTTACTCGGATTGGTTGGCTCTATTATTTTGGCTCGCTGGTTAGGTCCAAGTCAAAGAGGAATATTTGCGGCAATCATCCTAATTCCAACTATCCTACAGTACTTCATTAATTTTGGTTTATCCTCTGCCACTATCTATTTTACAGCCCAACCTTGTTCTGATAAAAATACAATTTGGAGCAATCTCTTACTGATAGGTTTTATCCAGTCTCTATTAGGAATCTTAATGGGTTATTTTATTATCACTTTTTATCTGCAAAAATACGGATTACAAATTGTTAATTTTGGGCATTTATACCTTTTAACTATTCCATTGGGTTTATTCGGTATGTATGCCACTTATATCTTACAAGGGGCTTTACATTTTAAAATAACTAATTTCCTGAAGTGTCTTGTTCCTTTTGGCTACTGTATCGGGATTATTTGGTTAAAATTTCAACAAAATTTAACCATTGAAAATCTTGTTTATGTACAACTAATCATTCAGTTTCTTTATGTAATTATTGCAATATTTTTCCTTTATAAAACCATTTTATTTCGCTTCGTCTTCAAGTTTGAGTATAATTCAATTCGACAAATGCTTAGGTATAGTATAAAAGTTTGGTTTGGGGATATTTCCCAAATAGCAAATTCTCGAATTGACCAGTTTTTGATTGGAGGATTTTTAAGTAGTCGAGATTTAGGACTATATACCGTTGCCGTTA